>NZ_CP011567.1:6150172-6500345 GCF_001655615.1 Pseudomonas sp. GR 6-02 | reverse complement strand
AAATAATTCCCTTCTTTATTTCTATATCTAGCGAACGACCTGCGGACGAGCAAATCCTCTGGAGATCTATTTATAAGGAAACGTTGGTTGGAAATTGACCTAGAGGCTTGCTTTCTCTAGAATCCCCGGTCTCTTAAAACGGGGGCCATTCCGGCCCGTTGTGGACGAACCAGGTAACACGACAATGAAACGTACTTTCCAACCAAGCACTATCAAACGCGCTCGTACCCACGGTTTCCGTGCTCGCATGGCTACCAAGAACGGTCGTGCCGTCCTGTCGCGTCGTCGCGCCAAAGGTCGTGCGCGTCTGGCAGTTTGATAATCCGGCACTGGAGGTGAGTCAGGACTTCAGTCGGGATAAGCGTCTGCTTACTCCCCGGCATTTCAAGGCAGTCTTTGACTCCCCTACCGGCAAGGTTCCGGGGAAAAATCTCCTGCTCCTTGCGCGCAATAACGATCTTGATCACCCCCGTCTCGGGCTGGTTATCGGGAAAAAGAGCGTAAAGCTCTCCGTCGAGCGCAATCGCCTCAAACGTCTGATGCGCGAATCGTTTCGCCTGAACCAGGATTCACTGGTCGGTTGGGACATTGTTATCGTCGCGCGCAAAGGTTTGGGTGACGTAGAAAACCCCGAATTGATTCAGCATTTCGGCAAACTCTGGAAACGTCTGGCACGCAGCAAGCCGGTACCAGCAGTCAAAGCCGAAACTGTAGGGGTAGACAGTCCCGATGCGTAAACTGGCACTCGTTCCGATCCAGTTTTATCGCTATGCCATTAGTCCCCTGATGGCCAATCACTGTCGTTTCTACCCCAGTTGTTCCTGCTACGCGTTAGAAGCCATAGAAAATCATGGCCTTCTGCGCGGTGGCTGGCTGACCTTTCGTCGTTTAGGTCGCTGTCATCCGTGGAATCCCGGTGGTTATGACCCGGTTCCACCTATCCCTACCTCCCGTTCTTCTTCGATGGCCGAGTAATCATGGATATCAAACGCACGATCCTGATCGTCGCCCTGGCAATCGTGTCCTACGTTATGGTTCTTAAATGGAACCAGGACTATGGCCAGGCTGCCCTGCCGACTCAGAATGTTGCTTCCAGTACTACCGCACCGGGTCTACCGGATACGGCGACTGGCAATAATGCTTCCGCCAGTGACGACATCCCGCGCGCCGCAAGCGATACCAGTGCAACTGCACCTGCTGAAACGCCAGTGGCTGCAAGCAAAGACCTCATCCAGATCAAAACGGATGTGCTCAACCTGGCCATCGATCCACAAGGTGGCGATGTTGCCCAGTTGACGCTGCCGCTGTATCCACGTCGCCAGGACCATCCGGAAATTCCATTCCAGTTGTTCGATAACGGCAACGAGCGGACTTATCTGGCTCAGAGCGGCCTGATCGGCACCAACGGTCCGGACGCAAGTCCTGCCGGTCGTCCGGTTTACTCCTCCGAGAAGAAGATTTATCAACTGGCTGACGGTCAGGACCAATTGGTCGTGGACCTGAAGTTCAGCAAGGACGGCGTCAACTACATCAAGCGTTTCACCCTGAAACGTGGCCTGTATGACGTAACCGTTTCCTACCTGATCGACAACCAGAGCGCTCAGCCCTGGTCCGGTGCAATGTTCGCGCAACTGAAGCGTGACGCCAGTTCCGATCCTTCTTCCAGCACTGCCACCGGCACCGCGACTTACCTGGGCGCCGCCCTGTGGACAAGTAACGAGCCGTACAAGAAAGTGTCGATGAAGGACATGGACAAGGCTCAGCTGAAAGAAACCGTCAGCGGTGGCTGGGTTGCCTGGTTGCAGCACTATTTCGTGACCGCATGGATTCCGGCCAAGGGCGAAAACAACGTCGTCCAGACCCGTAAAGACAGCAAAGGCAACTACATCATCGGCTACACCGGTCCTTCGCTGACTGCTGCGCCAGGTGCCAAAGTTGAAACCAGCGCCGTTCTGTACGCAGGTCCAAAAAGCCAGGCTGTGCTGAAACAGTTATCCCCAGGTCTGGAACTGACCGTCGACTACGGCATTCTGTGGTTCATTGCCCAGCCAATCTTCTGGTTGCTGCAACATATCCACGCACTGGTTGGTAACTGGGGCTTCTCGATCATCTTCCTGACCATGCTGATCAAGGGGATTTTCTTCCCGCTGTCGGCCGCCAGCTACAAATCCATGGCGCGCATGCGTGCAGTGGCACCGAAACTGGCCGCGCTGAAAGAGCAACATGGCGAAGACCGGCAGAAAATGTCGCAAGCCATGATGGAGCTGTACAAGAAAGAGAAGATCAATCCACTGGGTGGCTGCTTGCCAATCCTGGTGCAGATGCCGGTTTTCCTTTCGCTGTACTGGGTTCTGCTGGAAAGCGTGGAAATGCGCCAGGCGCCATTCATGCTGTGGATTACTGACCTGTCGATCAAGGATCCGTTCTTCATTCTGCCGATCATCATGGGCGCAACCATGTTCATCCAGCAGCAGTTGAACCCGACGCCTCCGGATCCAATGCAGGCCAAGGTGATGAAGCTGATGCCAATCATCTTCACCTTCTTCTTCCTGTGGTTCCCGGCCGGTCTGGTACTGTACTGGGTAGTGAACAACTGCCTGTCGATCGCCCAACAGTGGTACATCACTCGTAAGATCGAAGCGGCTACCAAAGCAGCTGCCTGATTTACACTGTGGATAACCACTCAAAACGCCCCCTAGTGGGGCGTTTTGCTATCTGTCACTTTTGTCTGGATACCGGTTTATGAGCGTTCCTCGTGAAACCATCGCTGCCGTTGCCACCGCTCAAGGTCGCGGCGGTGTGGGCATCGTCCGTATTTCCGGGCCGCTGGCGAGTGTGGCGGCCAAAGCCATCAGCGGCCGCGAGCTGAAACCGCGGTTCGCCCATTACGGCCCGTTCCTCAGTGAAAACGAAGAGGTGCTGGACGAAGGCATCGCACTGTATTTCCCGGGACCGAATTCGTTCACCGGCGAAGATGTGCTGGAGCTGCAGGGCCACGGCGGACCAATCGTCCTGGATATGTTGCTCAAACGCTGCCTTGAACTGGGCTGCCGTCTGGCCCGACCGGGTGAATTCAGCGAGCGCGCCTTCCTCAATGACAAGCTTGATCTGGCTCAGGCCGAAGCCATTGCCGACCTGATCGAGGCGAGTTCTGCACAGGCAGCACGAAATGCCCTGCGTTCGTTGCAAGGGGCGTTTTCCCAGCGTGTGCATAACCTAACCGAGCAATTGATAGGCCTGCGCATTTACGTCGAAGCGGCTATCGACTTCCCCGAAGAAGAAATCGACTTCCTCGCCGATGGCCACGTGCTGAGCATGCTGGACAAAGTGCGCGACGAATTATCCACAGTGCTTCGGGAAGCCGGGCAGGGGGCCTTGCTGCGTGACGGCATGACGGTAGTCATCGCCGGTCGGCCGAATGCCGGCAAGTCCAGCCTTCTGAATGCCCTGGCCGGACGTGAAGCCGCGATCGTGACCGAGATTGCCGGCACGACCCGGGACATTCTTCGCGAACATATCCACATCGATGGCATGCCGTTGCATGTGGTCGACACTGCCGGGCTGCGGGATACCGACGATCAGGTCGAGAAAATCGGCGTCGAACGGGCATTGAAAGCCATCGGCGAGGCGGATCGGGTATTGCTGGTGGTCGATGCCACGGCTCCCGAGGCCATTGATCCATTTGCCTTGTGGCCTGAATTCCTCGAAACCCGCCCGGATCCGGCAAAAGTGACGCTGATTCGTAACAAGGCAGACCTGACGGGCGAAGCAATTGCCCTGGAAGTCAGTAACGATGGCCACGTCACGATCAGCCTCAGTGCCAGGTCCGCCGGCGAAGGCCTGGAGTTGTTGCGCGAGCATCTCAAGGCCTGCATGGGTTACGAGCAGACCTCTGAAAGCAGCTTCAGTGCTCGCAGGCGTCACCTGGAGGCACTGCGCCATGCGAGTGCGTCCCTCGAACACGGCCGCGCACAGCTGACGTTAGCGGGTGCCGGTGAACTGCTGGCCGAAGATTTGCGGCAAGCCCAGCAGTCTTTGGGCGAGATCACCGGGGCATTCAGCTCCGATGATCTGCTGGGCAGGATCTTTTCCAGCTTCTGCATCGGTAAATAGTCCTTCTGCGTTACCCACAGACAGGCCGTTCTGGCCTGTCTGCCCCTCTTCTTCTGAAATAGCCCTCCGCTCCCGAGCAGATTTTTCTGTTCGGGCAGATTTTCCGTGCCCGGGATTTGCTCGGTCAGCCCTTTTCTGTGGATTAAGCCCTGTGAATAACTGTCGCTAAGGGCAGTTGATAACAAGGCCTCAAAACTGAAGATAACCGCCTCTGTGGATAACAGCCCCTTTCATCCACAGGCTTACACCGGTTATCCAAGGGCCTCCTCGGCACATGACCACAGGGTTTTGAATCTCTGTACACATTGAAAATAAAGGCCTGTATGAATCTATCCACAGAAAGGTTGGTCAGTAGAAATAAACATAAAAACAAAGATTTAATAAATTTCTCTCTTTTTAATTTCTATAACCCCGACTTCTCCACAGCTGGTTAAATTTTGTGCAAAGGGTTCTTTAGGAAGGGCGAAGTCCCTATACTTGCCGACCAGGTCCAAGAACCTGAGCTCAAACTATTCCGGATTACCTGACTAAAGCAGGCACGAGGTGCGTGGTGGATTTCCCTTCCCGTTTTGAAGTGATCGTCATCGGCGGCGGTCATGCCGGTACCGAGGCAGCACTTGCATCAGCACGTATGGGGGCAAAAACCCTGTTGCTGACGCATAACGTGGAAACCCTCGGTGCCATGAGCTGCAATCCCGCCATTGGTGGGATCGGTAAAAGCCATCTGGTCAAGGAAATCGATGCCCTGGGCGGCGCGATGGCCATGGCTACCGATAAAGGTGGTATTCAATTTCGCGTATTGAACAGCCGCAAAGGCCCGGCCGTGCGTGCAACTCGCGCCCAGGCAGATCGGGTTCTGTACAAGGCCGCTGTCCGCGAAGCTTTGGAAAACCAGCCGAACCTGTGGATATTTCAACAGGCCGCGGACGACCTGATCGTCGAACAGGAACAAGTGCGCGGCGTTGTCACGCAAATGGGCCTGCGTTTCTTCGCCGACTCCGTGGTGCTGACGACGGGCACCTTCCTCGGTGGACTTATCCACATCGGCATGCAGAATTATTCCGGCGGTCGCGCCGGTGATCCGCCTTCGATTGCTTTGGCACGTCGTCTGCGTGAACTGCCATTGCGTGTCGGTCGCCTGAAAACCGGTACTCCGCCGCGTATCGACGGTCGGTCTGTGGATTTCTCGGTCATGACCGAGCAAGCCGGTGATACGCCGATCCCGGTCATGTCGTTCATGGGCTCCAAAGAACAGCACCCGAAACAGGTCAGTTGCTGGATCACCCACACCAACGCCCGGACCCACGAAATCATTGCCGCCAACCTCGACCGTTCGCCGATGTATTCCGATGCCGGGTTGATCGAAGGCATCGGCCCACGTTATTGCCCATCGATCGAAGACAAGATCCACCGCTTTGCCGACAAGGAAAGCCACCAGGTCTTCATCGAACCGGAAGGGTTGACCACTCACGAGCTGTACCCGAACGGGATATCCACATCCTTGCCGTTCGACGTGCAATTGCAGATCGTGCAATCGATCCGCGGCATGGAAAACGCGCACATCGTGCGTCCGGGCTACGCCATCGAGTACGACTACTTCGACCCGCGTGACCTGAAGTACAGCCTGGAAACCAAAGTGATCGCCGGTCTGTTCTTCGCCGGGCAAATCAACGGCACCACCGGTTACGAAGAAGCCGGCGCCCAGGGTTTGCTGGCTGGAGCCAACGCCGCACTGCGAGCCCAGGGCAAAGATGCCTGGTGCCCGCGTCGTGATGAAGCGTACATCGGCGTTTTGGTTGACGACCTGATTACCCTCGGTACCCAGGAACCGTATCGGATGTTCACATCCCGCGCCGAATACCGCTTGATTCTGCGCGAAGACAACGCCGACCTGCGCCTGACCGAAAAAGGTCGCGAACTGGGTCTGGTGGATGACGCGCGTTGGGCGGCTTTCTGCAAAAAACGCGAAAGCATCGATCTGGAAGAACAACGCCTGAAAAGTACCTGGGTTCGCCCGGGCACCGAGCAGGGCGATGCGATTGCCGAGAAGTTCGGCACGCCGCTGACCCACGAATACAATTTGCTCAACCTGCTGAGCCGTCCGGAAATCGACTACGCTGGTCTGATCGCCGTGACTGGCGGGGGCGCAGAAGATCCACAGGTCGCCGAACAGGTCGAAATCAAGACCAAATACGCCGGTTACATCGACCGTCAACAGGATGAAATCGCACGCCTGCGGGCCAGCGAAGACACCAAACTGCCTGTGGATATCGATTACACGAACATCTCCGGTCTCTCCAAGGAGATCCAGAGCAAGCTCGGTGCGACCCGTCCAGAGACTTTGGGCCAGGCGTCGCGTATTCCGGGCGTGACCCCAGCGGCGATTTCGCTGTTGATGATTCATTTGAAAAAACGCGGCGCGGGCCGTCAGTTGGAGCAAAGCGCTTGAGTTCGTTGGTTACCTCGCAACATGCAGAAGAGTTATCCACAGGTGCTCGCCAGCTCGGTGTCACACTGACGGAAACCCAGCACGCTCAGCTGCTGGGTTATCTGGCTTTGTTGATCAAATGGAACAAGGCTTACAACCTGACCGCCGTGCGTGATCCGGACGAAATGGTCTCCCGTCACCTGCTCGATAGCTTGAGCGTGATGTCGTTCGTCGAAAATGGTCGCTGGCTGGACGTTGGCAGCGGCGGAGGCATGCCGGGTATTCCGTTGGCGATCCTGTTTCCTGAGTCCCAGGTGACCTGTCTGGACAGCAACGGCAAGAAAACCCGCTTCCTGACCCAGGTCAAACTCGAACTCAAACTGGATAACCTGCAAGTTATCCACAGTCGCGTCGAAGCCTTCCAGCCTGAACTGCCATTCAACGGGATCATTTCCCGGGCGTTCAGCAGCATGGAAAACTTCAGCAACTGGACTCGCCATTTGGGCGACGCCGACACACGCTGGCTGGCAATGAAGGGCGTTCATCCCGCCGATGAGCTGGTAGCATTGCCGGCAGACTTCCACCTCGATAGCGAACACGCCCTGGCCGTACCCGGTTGCCAAGGCCAACGCCATCTGCTGATACTGCGCCGCACGGCATGATTGGGAACACAAGCAAGAATGGCTAAGGTATTCGCGATAGCGAACCAAAAGGGTGGTGTGGGCAAGACCACCACCTGCATCAACCTCGCAGCTTCCCTGGTCGCTACCAAGCGTCGGGTGCTGTTGATCGATCTTGATCCACAGGGCAACGCCACCATGGGTAGCGGTGTGGATAAACACGGTCTGGAAAACTCGGTCTACGATCTGTTGATCGGCGAATGTGATCTGGCCCAGGCCATGCACTATTCCGAACACGGTGGTTACCAGTTGTTGCCGGCAAACCGCGATCTGACCGCGGCCGAAGTCGTTCTGCTGGAAATGCAGATGAAGGAAAGCCGCCTGCGCAGCGCGTTGGCGCCGATCCGTGAAAACTACGATTACATTTTGATCGACTGCCCGCCATCGCTGTCGATGCTCACGCTCAATGCGCTGGTTGCCGCCGACGGGGTCATTATCCCCATGCAGTGCGAGTACTTCGCGCTCGAAGGGTTGAGCGACCTTGTGGATAACATCAAGCGCATTGCCGAACTGCTGAACCCGAACCTGAAAGTCGAAGGCCTGTTGCGGACCATGTATGACCCGCGCCTGAGCCTGATGAACGACGTCTCGGCGCAGCTCAAGGAACACTTTGGCGATCAGCTCTACGACACCGTGATTCCGCGCAACATCCGTCTGGCCGAAGCGCCAAGCTATGGCATGCCGGCGCTGGCGTACGATAAATCATCGCGCGGCGCGATTGCCTATCTGGCATTGGCCGGTGAGATGGTTCGCCGTCAACGCAAAAATTCACGCACCGCCGCTGCCCAGGCAACTTAAGGAATCCCCATGGCCGTCAAGAAACGAGGTCTCGGACGTGGACTGGATGCACTGCTGAGTGGTCCGACTGTCAGCTCGCTGGAAGAACAAGCGGTGCAAGCCGACCAGCGTGAGCTACAGCACCTGCCCCTGGACCTGATCCAGCGTGGCAAGTACCAGCCGCGTCGCGACATGGATCCTCAGGCGCTGGAAGAGCTGGCGCAGTCGATCAAGGCTCAGGGCGTGATGCAGCCGATCGTGGTTCGCCCGATTGGCAGCGGTCGCTTCGAAATCATCGCCGGCGAACGCCGCTGGCGCGCCAGCCAGCAGGCTGGCCAGGAAACCATCCCGGCGATGGTCCGCGATGTGCCGGATGAAACCGCCATCGCCATGGCGTTGATCGAGAATATCCAGCGCGAAGACCTCAATCCGATCGAAGAAGCGGTGGCCTTGCAGCGTTTGCAGCAGGAATTCCAGCTGACTCAGCAACAAGTGGCCGAGGCTGTGGGTAAGTCCCGCGTTACCGTGGCCAACCTATTGCGCCTGATTTCGTTGCCGGAAGTCATCAAGACCATGCTGTCTCACGGCGACCTGGAAATGGGTCATGCCCGTGCCTTGCTGGGTTTACCGGAAAACCAACAGGTTGAAGGGGCGCGACATGTTGTCGCACGGGGGCTGACTGTGCGCCAGACTGAAGCACTGGTTCGCCAGTGGTTGAGTGGCAAACCGGAGCCTGTGGAACCGGCAAAACCGGACCCGGATATCGCCCGGCTCGAGCAGCGCCTGGCCGAGCGCCTAGGCTCTGCGGTGCAGATCCGCCACGGAAAGAAGGGTAAGGGGCAGTTGGTGATCGGCTACAACTCTCTTGATGAACTTCAAGGTGTGCTCGCACACATCCGCTGAAACAATTCCTCTTGTAGCGTGAAGTCGGAAATCACTACCTGACAGTTGAATAGGGGCAGAACCGCCCCTATACTCTGCGCGCATTTTGTCGGCACAAATTATGCCAAGTTATTGAATTTCGGCAGCCGACCATTGGGGAGCAAAAGTGATGGAAAACCGCACGCCAGACCGCTTGCCTTTCCATCGATTGGCTGTTTTTCCGGTGTTAATGGCTCAATTCGTCGTTTTGCTGATTGCCGCTTTGGCGCTCTGGCGATGGTATGGAGTCGTTGCCGGGTACTCAGGACTTTGCGGAGGCCTGATAGCCTTGCTTCCCAATATTTATTTCGCTCACAGGGCATTTCGGTTTTCCGGCGCCCGAGCAGCTCAAGCTATCGTCCGGTCTTTTTATGCCGGCGAGGCGGGCAAACTGATTTTGACGGCAGTGCTGTTTGCATTGACGTTTGCAGGTGTGAAGCCATTGGCGCCGTTAGCAGTATTCGGCGTCTTCGTGCTGACCCAACTGGTCAGCTGGTTCGCTCCCCTGCTTATGAGAACAAGACTTTCGAGACCTTAGGGCGTTTGAGGCAACCATGGCAGAAACAACCGCTTCGGGCTATATCCAGCACCACTTGCAGAACCTGACCTTCGGTCAGCTACCCAACGGCGGCTGGGGCTTTGCCCACTCCGCAGCAGAAGCCAAGGAAATGGGCTTCTGGGCTTTCCACGTCGATACCCTCGGCTGGTCGGTCGCGTTGGGTCTGATCTTCGTTCTTCTTTTCCGCATGGCGGCAAAGAAGGCGACTACAGGTGTACCTGGTGCTTTGCAGAACTTCGTTGAAGTATTGGTCGAATTCGTCGATGGCAGCGTGAAAGACAGCTTCCATGGCCGTAGTCCAGTGGTTGCACCGCTGGCACTGACCATCTTCGTCTGGGTCTTCCTGATGAACGCCATCGACCTGGTACCGGTTGACTGGATTCCTCAGCTGGCCATCCTGATCTCCGGCGACCACCACATCCCGTTCCGCGCCGTGTCGACCACCGACCCGAACGCTACCTTGGCCATGGCCTTCACGGTGTTTGCGCTGATCATTTTCTACAGCATCAAGATCAAGGGCCTCGGCGGCTTCATCGGCGAGCTGACCCTGCACCCGTTCGGCAGCAAGAACATCTTTGTTCAGGCGCTGCTGATTCCGGTGAACTTCCTGCTGGAATTCGTGACCCTGATCGCCAAGCCGATCTCCCTGGCTCTGCGTCTGTTCGGCAACATGTATGCCGGTGAGCTGGTGTTCATTCTGATCGCTGTGATGTTCGGCAGCGGTCTGCTCTGGCTGAGCGGCCTGGGCGTAGTTCTGCAGTGGGCGTGGGCTGTGTTCCACATCCTGATCATCACCCTGCAGGCATTTATCTTCATGATGCTGACCATCGTCTACCTGTCGATGGCGCACGAAGAAAACCATTAAGACCAGTCTCGACTGGTCTGATGTCCCACCCGGTCAAACGGGTGGGTGCCCTAAACGGGCTATGAAACGATTTGTTTTACCGCTTTAAAATCTAAAAAACCTAAACCATACGACGTAAAAGTCGGGAGGAAAGATGGAAACTGTAGTTGGTCTAACCGCTATCGCTGTTGCACTGTTGATCGGCCTGGGCGCACTGGGTACCGCAATTGGTTTCGGCCTGCTGGGCGGCAAGTTCCTGGAAGGCGCAGCGCGTCAGCCAGAAATGGTTCCAATGCTGCAAGTTAAAATGTTCATCGTTGCCGGTCTGCTCGACGCCGTAACCATGATCGGTGTTGGTATCGCTCTGTTCTTCACCTTTGCGAACCCGTTCGTTGGTCAAATCGCTGGCTAATTACTCGGATCTTCCGGGTAATTTGGTGTGATGGACAACGTAACTGCGAGGTGTTGGCGTGAACATTAATGCGACCCTGATTGGCCAGTCCGTTGCGTTCCTGATTTTTGTACTGTTCTGCATGAAGTTCGTCTGGCCTCCGGTCATCACGGCTCTGCACGAACGTCAAAAGAAGATCGCTGATGGTCTGGACGCTGCCAGCCGAGCAGCTCGCGACCTGGAGTTGGCCCAAGAGAAAGCGGGTCAGCAACTGCGCGAAGCGAAAGCTCAGGCAGCTGAAATCATCGAGCAAGCCAAGAAACGCGGTACCCAGATTGTCGACGAAGCCCGTGAACAGGCTCGCGTCGAAGCTGACCGTGTGAAGGCTCAGGCTCAGGCCGAGATCGAACAGGAACTGAACAGCGTCAAAGACGCGCTGCGCGCCCAAGTGGGTAGCCTGGCCGTTGGCGGTGCTGCGAAGATCCTGGGCAAAGCAATCGATCAAAACGCGCACGCAGAGCTGGTTAACCAACTGGCTGCTGAAATCTAAGCGAGGGCGATCATGGCAGAACTGACCACGTTGGCCCGACCTTACGCTAAGGCGGCCTTCGAGCACGCTCAGGCCCACCAGCAACTGGCCAATTGGTCAGCCATGCTCGGCCTGGCAGCAGCGGTGTCGCAAGACGACACCATGCAGCGCGTGCTCAAGGCCCCGCGACTGACGAGCGCAGAAAAGGCCGCCACGTTCATTGACGTGTGCGGCGACAAGTTTGATGCCAAGGCACAGAACTTCATTCACGTCGTTGCCGAAAACGACCGTCTCCCGCTTCTGCCGGAGATCGCCGCTCTGTTTGACCTGTACAAGGCCGAACAAGAGAAGTCGGTAGACGTTGAAGTGACCAGTGCTTTTGCATTGAACCAAGAACAGCAAGACAAACTCGCCAAGGTTCTCAGTGCACGACTCAACCGGGAAGTGCGCCTGCAAGTCGAGGAAGACTCATCCCTTATTGGTGGTGTTGTCATCCGCGCCGGCGACCTGGTTATCGATGGCTCGATTCGCGGCAAAATCGCGAAACTTGCCGAAGCATTGAAATCTTGAGTTTGAAGGGGCAGCAGAGCAATGCAGCAACTCAATCCTTCCGAAATAAGTGAAATTATCAAGGGCCGCATCGACAAGCTCGATGTGACCTCCCAAGCCCGTAACGAAGGCACTGTCGTCAGCGTATCTGACGGTATCGTGCGGATTCACGGTCTGGCCGACGTTATGTACGGCGAGATGATCGAGTTTCCGGGCGGCGTCTTCGGTATGGCTCTCAACCTGGAGCAAGACTCTGTAGGTGCCGTTGTATTGGGCGCATACCAGACTCTGGCTGAAGGCATGAGCGCCAAGTGCACCGGCCGCATCCTCGAAGTTCCGGTTGGTAAGGAACTGCTGGGTCGCGTAGTCGACGCACTGGGTAACCCAGTTGACGGCAAAGGTCCGCTGAACAACACCGAGACCGACGCGGTCGAGAAAGTTGCTCCAGGCGTGATCTGGCGTAAGTCGGTAGACCAGCCTGTACAGACTGGCTACAAGGCTGTCGATGCGATGATCCCTGTCGGCCGTGGCCAGCGTGAGCTGATCATCGGTGATCGTCAGATCGGTAAAACCGCTCTGGCGATCGACGCGATCATCAACCAGAAAGACAGCGGCATTTTCTGCGTCTACGTAGCTATCGGTCAGAAGCAATCGACCATCGCCAACGTAGTTCGCAAGCTGGAAGAAAACGGTGCACTGGCTAACACCATCATCGTTGCAGCGAGCGCTTCGGAATCTGCAGCACTGCAATTCCTGGCACCGTACTCCGGTTGCACCATGGGCGAATACTTCCGCGATCGCGGTGAAGACGCGCTGATCGTTTATGACGATCTGTCCAAGCAAGCAGTGGCTTACCGCCAGATTTCCCTGCTGCTGCGCCGTCCACCAGGCCGTGAAGCTTACCCAGGCGACGTGTTCTATCTCCACTCCCGTCTGCTGGAGCGCGCATCCCGCGTTTCGGAAGAATACGTAGAGAAGTTCACCAACGGCGCAGTGACCGGCAAAACCGGTTCCCTGACCGCACTGCCGATCATCGAAACCCAGGCTGGCGACGTTTCCGCGTTCGTTCCGACCAACGTGATTTCCATCACCGACGGTCAGATCTTCCTGGAATCGGCCATGTTCAACTCGGGCATCCGTCCTGCTGTGAACGCCGGTGTTTCGGTATCCCGTGTGGGTGGTGCCGCTCAGACCAAGATCATCAAGAAGCTGTCCGGTGGTATCCGTACCGCTCTGGCTCAGTACCGTGAACTGGCGGCATTCGCCCAGTTCGCTTCTGACCTGGACGAAGCGACCCGTAAGCAACTTGAGCATGGTCAGCGCGTTACCGAGCTGATGAAGCAGAAGCAATACGCGCCAATGTCGATCGCCGACATGTCGCTGTCGCTGTATGCCGCTGAGCGTGGGTTCCTGACCGACGTTGAAATCGCCAAGATCGGCAGCTTCGAGCAAGCGCTGATTGCTTACTTCAACCGCGATCACGCCGACTTGATGGCGAAGATCAACGTGAAGGGTGACTTCAATGACGAAATCGATGGCGGCCTGAAAGCCGGTATCGAGAAGTTCAAGGCCACCCAAACCTGGTAAGCCGCAGCGGGAGCCTAGCGGCTCCCGCTTGCTAACCTGATAGGTGTTACATGGCAGGCGCAAAAGAGATTCGCAGTAAGATTGCGAGCATCAAAAGCACGCAAAAGATTACCAGCGCCATGGAAAAAGTGGCGGTCAGCAAAATGCGCAAGGCACAAATGCGCATGGCTGCTAGCCGTCCTTATGCGGAGCGCATCCGCCAGGTTATTGGCCATCTGGCCAACGCTAACCCGGAATATCGCCACCCGTTCATGATCGACCGTGAAGTAAAGCGCGTTGGTTATGTCGTAGTGAGCAGTGACCGTGGTCTGTGTGGTGGCTTGAACACCAACCTGTTCAAGGCTTTGGTCAAGGACATGGCGGTAAACCGCGAAAACGGCGTCGAGATCGATCTGTGTGTCGTTGGTAGCAAGGGTGCGGCTTTCTTCCGCAACTTCGGCGGTAACGTCGTTGCAGCTATCAGCCACTTGGGTGAAGAGCCGTCGATCAATGATCTGATCGGCAGCGTCAAGGTGATGCTGGATGCCTACCTGGATGGCCGTATTGACCGCCTGTCCGTGGTGTCCAACAAGTTCATCAACACCATGACACAACAGCCTACCGTGGAGCAGTTGATTCCACTGGTGGCAACCCCGGATCAAGAACTCAAGCACCACTGGGATTATCTGTACGAACCGGACGCCAAAGAGCTGCTTGACGGCTTGATGGTCCGTTACGTGGAGTCGCAGGTCTACCAGGCGGTGGTCGAGAACAACGCGGCTGAACAAGCTGCGCGGATGATCGCGATGAAGAACGCTACCGACAACGCCGGTGATTTGATCAGCGATTTGCAGCTGGTCTACAACAAGGCGCGTCAGGCTGCGATCACCCAAGAGATCTCGGAAATCGTCGGCGGCGCTGCCGCGGTTTAACGGTTCAAATATTCAGAGGATCCAGCTATGAGTAGCGGACGTATCGTTCAAATCATCGGCGCCGTTATCGACGTGGAATTCCCACGCGACAGCGTACCGAGCATCTACGACGCCTTGAAAGTTCAAGGCGCCGAAACCACTCTGGAAGTTCAGCAGCAGCTGGGCGACGGCGTGGTTCGTACCATTGCGATGGGCTCCACCGAAGGCTTGAAGCGCGGTCTGGACGTCAACAACACTGGCGCAGCCATCTCCGTACCGGTCGGTAAAGCGACCCTGGGCCGGATCATGGACGTACTGGGCAACCCGATCGACGAAGCTGGTCCGATCGGCGAAGAAGAGCGTTGGGGCATTCACCGTCCTGCGCCAACCTTCGCTGAACAAGCGGGCGGCAACGAGCTGCTGGAAACAGGCATCAAGGTTATCGACCTGGTTTGCCCGTTCGCCAAGGGCGGTAAAGTCGGTCTGTTCGGTGGTGCCGGTGTAGGCAAGACCGTAAACATGATGGAACTGATCCGTAACATCGCCATCGAGCACAGCGGTTATTCCGTGTTCGCCGGTGTGGGTGAGCGTACTCGTGAGGGTAACGACTTCTACCACGAGATGAAGGACTCCAACGTTCTGGACAAAGTGGCACTGGTTTACGGTCAGATGAACGAGCCGCCGGGAAACCGTCTGCGCGTAGCACTGACTGGCCTGACCATGGCCGAGAAGTTCCGTGACGAAGGTAACGACGTTCTGCTGTTCGTCGACAACATCTATCGTTACACCCTGGCCGGTACTGAAGTATCCGCACTGCTGGGCCGTATGCCTTCGGCAGTAGGTTACCAGCCGACCCTGGCTGAAGAGATGGGCGTGCTGCAAGAGCGCATCACTTCGACCAAGCAAGGTTCGATTACTTCGATCCAGGCGGTATACGTACCAGCGGACGACTTGACCGACCCGTCGCCAGCGACCACCTTCGCCCACTTGGACGCCACTGTCGTACTGTCCCGTGACATCGCTTCCCTGGGTATCTACCCTGCGGTAGACCCACTGGACTCGACTTCGCGTCAGCTGGACCCGAACGTGATCGGCAACGACCACTACGAAACCGCTCGCGGTGTTCAGTACGTGCTGCAGCGTTACAAAGAACTGAAGGACATCATTGCGATCCTGGGTATGGACGAGCTGTCGGAAGCCGACAAGCAGTTGGTAAACCGTGCTCGTAAGATCCAGCGTTTCTTGTCGCAGCCGTTCTTCGTGGCTGAAGTCTTCACCGGTGCTTCGGGTAAATACGTTTCCCTGAAAGACACCATTGCTGGCTTCAAAGGCATCCTCAACGGTGACTACGACCACCTGCCAGAACAAGCGTTCTACATGGTCGGCGGCATCGAAGAAGCGATCGAGAAAGCCAAGAAACTGTAATCCCGGCGCCCGGCAACGGGCGCTAATTTAGGTTGAGGCAATCAGATGGCTATGACAGTCCATTGCGATATCGTCAGCGCGGAAGGGGAAATCTTTTCCGGCCTGGTCGAGATGGTGGTTGCGCACGGTGCACTGGGTGATCTTGGTATCGCCCTGGGTCACGCGCCGCTGATCACCAATCTCAAGCCGGGCCCGATCCGCCTGATCAAGCAGGGCGGGGAAGAGGAGGTGTATTACATCTCCGGTGGTTTCCTCGAGGTTCAGCCGAACATGGTCAAGGTTCTCGCCGACACCGTGCAACGCGCTGCCGACCTGGACGAAGCCGCAGCTTTGGAAGCCGTTAAGGCTGCCGAGAAAGCCTTGCATGAGCGAGGCGCGGAATTCGATTACGGTTCTGCTGCCGCACGTCTGGCCGAGGCTGCAGCTCAGCTGCGCACCGTCCAGCAGATCCGCAAGAAGTTCGGCCACTAATCGGCCATCGACTTGTTGCGCGATTGATTAAAAAGGGTAGCCTCGGCTACCCTTTTTTCTTTTTCGATATTCATCACCTGGTCGCAGTTGCTGACCACCCAGGATTGGTAGCCAGTCATGTCCCTTGAAATCGTTATCCTCGCTGCCGGCCAAGGCACTCGCATGCGTTCGGCCTTGCCGAAAGTCCTGCATCCGATTGCCGGTAATTCAATGCTCGGCCATGTTATCCACAGCGCCCGGCAACTTGATCCACAGCGCATCCACGTGGTGATCGGCCATGGTGCCGAAGCGGTGCGCGAGCGTCTGGCCGCCGATGACCTGAATTTCGTCCTGCAGGACCAACAGCTGGGTACCGGTCATGCGGTGGCCCAGGCTGTGCCGTTCATCGAGTCCGATACCGTGCTGATTCTCTACGGTGACGTGCCGTTGATCGAAGTCGAAACCCTGCAACGTCTGCTCAAGCAGGCTGCACCGCAGCAATTGGGTCTGCTGACTGTCGAGTTGGATGACCCGACTGGCTACGGCCGTATTGTCCGTGATGCCGCCGGCAAAGTGACTGCCATCGTTGAGCAGAAAGATGCCAACGCGGTTGAGCGTGCGATCACCGAAGGCAATACCGGCATTTTGGCGGTGCCTTCCCAGCGTTTGGGCGATTGGCTGGGCCGCCTCTCCAACAACAATGCCCAGGGCGAGTACTACCTGACCGACGTGATTGCCATGGCGGTCAGTGATGGTCTGGTGGTGGCCACCGAACAACCCCATGACGCCATGGAAGTGCAGGGCGCCAACGATCGCAAACAACTGGCCGAGCTGGAGCGTCATTATCAGCTGCGCGCCGCTCGTCGTTTGATGGCTCAAGGCGTAACCCTGCGCGACCCGACACGTTTCGATGTGCGCGGTGAGGTTACCGTTGGTCGCGATATCCTGATCGACATCAACGTGATTCTCGAGGGCAAAGTGGTCATCGAGGACGACGTGGTGATCGGCCCGAACTGCGTGATCAAGGACAGCACCCTGCGCAAAGGCGTGGTGATCAAGGCCAACAGTCATATCGAAGGCGCGATTCTCGGCGAAGGCAGCGATGCCGGCCCGTTCGCTCGTTTGCGTCCTGGCACAGTGCTGGAGGCCCGCGCACATGTGGGTAACTTTGTTGAACTGAAGAACGCTCACATGGGCGAAGGTGCCAAGGCCGGTCACTTGACGTATCTGGGCGATGCCGAGATCGGTGCGCGCACCAACATTGGCGCCGGCACCATCACCTGCAACTACGACGGTGCCAACAAGTGGAAAACCGTGCTGGGTGAAGATGTGTTCATCGGTTCCAACAACTCGTTGGTGGCGCCTGTGGATATCTCCTCCGGTGCGACCACGGCGGCCGGTTCGACCATTACCCAGAATGTGGATAACGCTCAGTTGGCCGTAGGCCGGGCTCGACAGAAGAACATCGACGGCTGGAAGCGGCCTGAGAAGATCAAGAAGAGTTAAGTTATCCACAGATCAAAAGATCGCAGCCTCCGGCAGCTCCTACAGAGTGAACACGAATTCCCTGTAGGAGCTGCCGGAGGCTGCGATCTTTTTTTGAGTTATCCACACATCTTTTTTTCTGATGCTGGCTTGACGAAGTTTCGCCGATAGGTTTTGATTGCTTACGTTATCTTTCGAATCGAAACTTACCAAGTCATGTCAAAGCGCAACACGCCCCAACGCCGCCACAATATCCTCGCCTTGCTCAATGAGCAGGGCGAAGTCAGTGTGGACGAGTTGGCCAAACGCTTCGAAACCTCGGAAGTTACGATTCGCAAGGATCTGGCCGCGCTTGAAAGCAACGGTCTGTTGCTGCGTCGTTATGGCGGCGCGGTCACCATGCCACAGGAGCTGGTCGCCGATATCGGCCAACCGGTTTCGAAATACAAGCAGGCCATTGCCCGCGCCGCCGTCACGCGGATTCGCGAGCATGCGCGCATTATCATCGACAGCGGCAGTACCACCGCCGCGATGATCCCGGAACTCGGCCAGCAACCGGGCCTGGTGGTGATGACCAACTCCCTGCATGTCGCCAACGCGTTGACCGAACTCGAGCACGAACCGGTGCTGTTGATGACCGGTGGTACCTGGGATCCGCATTCCGAATCCTTCCAGGGGCAGGTGGCAGAGCAGGTACTACGCTCATATGACTTCGATCAGTTATTTATTGGCGCCGATGGCATCGATCTGGTGCGCGGGACCACCACCTTCAATGAATTGCTGGGACTGAGCCGTGTCATGGCCGAGGTCGCCCGCGAAGTGATCGTGATGGTCGAAGCCGACAAGATCGGCCGCAAGATTCCCAATCTGGAGCTGCCTTGGAGCAGTGTCCATACCCTTATTACCGATGATCGCCTGCCGCTTGAGGCCCGCGATCAGATTCAGGCCCGCGGCATCAATGTGATTTGCGCCGCTGTCAGTCAGGAGAAATAGCATGTGTGGAATTGTTGGTGCAGTCGCAGAACGGAACATTACCGCCATCCTGCTCGAAGGCCTCAAGCGTTTGGAATACCGTGGTTATGACAGCGCCGGTGTGGCGGTGTACACCAACGATGAAAAACTCTTGCGCCTGCGTCGGCCGGGCAAGGTCAGCGAACTGGAACAGGCGCTGATCGAAGAGCCTCTGGTCGGCCGTCTGGGCATTGCCCACACCCGCTGGGCGACTCACGGTGCACCGTGCGAACGCAACGCTCACCCGCATTTTTCGGGCGATCTGGCGGTGGTGCACAACGGCATCATCGAGAACCACGAAGCCCTGCGCAAGCAGCTCAAGGCCCTGGGCCACGTGTTCACCTCGGACACGGACACTGAAGTCATCGCTCATCTGCTCAACGAAAAACTCAAAGAGCAGCCCGACCTGACCGCGGCCCTGAAAGCGACCGTCAAAGAACTGCACGGCGCCTACGGTCTGGCAGTGATCAGCGCTCGGCAACCGGATCGCTTGGTAGCAGCCCGCAGCGGCAGCCCATTGGTAATCGGTCTGGGCCTGGGTGAAAACTTTCTTGCCTCCGACCAGTTGGCCCTGCGCCAGGTCACTGACCGCTTCATGTACCTGGAAGAAGGCGATATCGCCGAAATTCGACGCGACAGCGTGCAGATCTGGGACATTAATGGCGCGCTCGTCGAGCGTGAAAGCATTCAGTACCGTGACGGTGCCGAAGCCGCTGACAAAGGCGAGTTCCGGCATTACATGCTCAAGGAAATTCACGAGCAACCGGCCGTGGTCCAACGCACGCTTGAAGGTCGCCTGAGTCAGAATCAGGTGCTGGTCCAGGCGTTTGGTTCACAAGCGGCCGAGTTGTTCGCCAAGGTGCGTAATGTACAGATCGTCGCCTGCGGCACCAGCTATCACGCCGGCATGGTTGCCCGTTACTGGCTCGAAGAACTGGCCGGCATCCCGTGCCAGGTCGAAGTCGCCAGCGAATTCCGCTATCGCAAAGTAGTGGTGCAGCCCGATACCCTGTTCGTGAGCATCTCCCAGTCAGGCGAAACCGCCGATACGTTGGCCGCGCTGCGCAATGCCAAGGAACTGGGCTTCCTTTCCAGCCTGGCAATCTGCAACGTCGGCATCAGCTCCCTGGTGCGTGAATCGGACCTGACGCTGCTGACCCAGGCCGGTCGCGAAATCGGCGTGGCCTCGACCAAAGCCTTCACCACTCAATTGGTGGGCCTGCTCTTGCTGACCCTGGCCCTGGGTCAGGTTCGCGGCACATTGGCCGCAGGCGTCGAAGCCACTCTGGTGGAAGAACTGCGTCGTCTGCCGACCCGTCTGGGCGAAGCCCTGGCCATGGACAGCACTGTGGAAAAAATCGCCGAGCTGTTCGCCGAGAAGAACCACACCCTGTTCCTCGGTCGCGGTGCGCAATTCCCGGTGGCGATGGAAGGGGCGCTCAAGCTCAAGGAAATCTCCTACATCCACGCCGAAGCCTACCCGGCGGGCGAGCTGAAACATGGCCCGCTGGCGCTTGTGGATAACGACATGCCAGTGGTCACCGTGGCACCAAACAACGAGTTGCTGGAGAAGTTGAAGTCCAACCTCCAGGAAGTCCGCGCCCGCGGCGGTGAACTGATCGTCTTCGCCGACGAGCAGGCCGGCATGACCAACGGTGAAGGCACTCATGTTGTGCACATGCCGCATATCCACGACATCCTGTCGCCGATCCTCTACACCATTCCGTTGCAGTTGTTGTCGTACTACGTGGCAGTGTTGAAAGGCACTGACGTTGACCAGCCACGAAATCTGGCGAAGTCGGTGACGGTGGAATAAGTTATCCACAGGTGATCGAACCAATAAAAATCGCAGCCTACGGTTGCGATTTTTTTTACCTGAACGAAGGACATACCCGATGGACCGATTCCAGGAAATGCAGGTCTTCGCCGCTGTCGCCCAGGACCAGGGTTTCTCGGCGGCGGCGCGGCGCTTGGGGATGTCGGCGGCCAGCGTTACCCGGGCAGTGGCGGCGCTTGAGCAGCGCATTGGCACTCAGTTGCTGACGCGCACCACCCGTAGCGTGCATTTGAGCGAGGCGGGCCAGCGTTATCTGGAGGACTGTCGGAGAATTCTCGCCGAGGTGCAGGAAGCCGAGGATTCGGCCGCCGGGAGCCATGCCCAGCCCCGTGGGCAACTGACGATCACGGCACCGGTATTGTTCGGCGATTTGTTCGTCACGCCGCTCATGGTCGGTTACCTGACTCAATTTCCTGAAGTCAGCATCAACGCTGTACTGGTCGACCGGGTGGTGAGCATGGTCGAGGAGGGCATCGATGTGGCCGTGCGTATCGGTGAATTGCCTGACAGCAATCAGCACGCAATTCGAGTGGGCGAAGTGCGGCGGGTGATCTGCGCTTCCCCTGGATTCCTGACTGATCATGGTCGGCCTCGGCATCCGGCAGACTTGAGCCGCGCCCCGATCATCGCTACCTCGTCCATCGGGCAGCCCAGAAGCTGGCCGTTCCTTGAGGCGGGAGAGCCGATCAGTGTTCGTCCGGAGCCACGTCTTGTGGTCTCTGCCAATCAAGCGGCGATCACTGCCGCCGCCATGGGCCTGGGGTTGACCCGAGTCCTGTCGTATCAAGTGGCGAGCAAGATCGCCACCGGTGAGCTGGAAATCGTCCTGGCCGACTTCGAACTGCCGCCATTGCCCATTCATGTGGTCTACCAGGGTGGGCGCAAGGCCCCGACGCGGGTTCGCAGTTTTGTGGACTTTGCGGTAAAGGGGCTGCGCGAACACCCGGCCCTGCACGGCTGAAGGTTTATTGCACTGGATGAAATAATGGATTGCGTTTGGTGGTTATTCTGTTGCTTTGGTTGTGGATGGAAGATTGCGCTCCATCGGCGCTGATCTTTCCTGAGCGGCGCCACCACCCAGCGGAGTCGACCATGCAAGCCATCAAACTCTACAACTTCCCCCGTTCCGGCCATGCTCACCGTGTAGAGCTGATGCTGTCGTTGTTGCAACTGCCGACCGAGCTGATCTTCGTCGATCTGGCCAAGGGCGCACACAAACAAGCGGATTTTCTTGCGCTCAACCCGTTTGGTCAGGTTCCGGTGATTGAGGATCAAGGCATGGTGCTGGCCGACTCCAACGCGATCCTGGTCTACCTTGCGCAAAAATATGGCAACGGTCGCTGGCTGCCAACCGATCCGGTCGGTGCAGCCAAGGTTCAGCGCTGGTTGTCGGTCGCCGCCGGGCCGATTGCCTTTGGCCCCGGCAGGGCAAGGCTGATCACTGTATTTGGTGCGCCTTACAACGCTGAAGAGGTGATTGCCTATTCTCACACTTGGCTCAAAGTGATCGATCAGGAACTGGGCGCAACGGCCTATCTGGCCGGTAGCGAGCCGACCATCGCCGACATCGCCGCTTACAGCTACATCGCCCATGCTCCGGAAGGCAATGTGTCGCTGGATGACTACGCCAACATCCGAGCCTGGCTGGCGCGCGTTGAAGCCTTGCCAGGGTTTGTCGGCATGCCGCGCACCATCGCCGGTTTGCAAAAAACTGCCTGATGTTCACGGCCCTATTCAGTCGGGCCGTTCTTATTGCGCAATGAGCGCAGGGGAGAAGCCGTTATGGAACGTTCACCTTGGCATGCAGGCGAGAAACAGTTGCAAGCCCACGTGGGTGTCGCGGAGCGAATGGACGCATTGGGTCGTAGGGTGATTCGCGGCGAGATGCCGGACCAGCACCGCACGTTCTATCAGCAACTGCCGTTCATGCTGTACGGCGCGGTGGATGCCGACGGCAACCCTTGGGCGAGCATTCTTGAAGGGGCGCCGGGCTTTGCGAAGTCCCCCGAGCCCGGGCTGTTGCAGATCGGCAGCCTGCCCGGTCGCGACGATCCTGCACAACTGCAAGACGGGGCGGCGATCGGTCTGCTCGGTATCGAGCTGCACACCCGACGTCGCAACCGTCTCAATGGTCGAGTCGGCGCTGTAACGGCGAGCGGCTTCGAGGTGACGGTGGAGCAATCCTTCGGCAATTGCCCGCAATACATTCAATTGCGCCAGTTTCGCTCGGTGCCATTGGCGGATCCGGCGACCCGTGTTGCGCAGCATCTCAATGAGCTGGATGACGCGGCCAAAGCCATGATTGCCAGCGCCGATACCTTCTTTGTCGCCAGCTATGTGGACGTCGATGGCCAACGCTCGGTGGACGTTTCTCATCGGGGCGGCCAGGCCGGTTTCGTCCAGATAGAGGGCAATCGACTGACCATCCCGGACTTCGCCGGTAACCTGTTCTTCAATACCTTGGGCAACCTGCTGATCAACCCTCGGGCCGGTTTGTTGTTCATCGATTTCGAGTCGGGCGACCTCCTGCACCTCAGCGGTCGCACGCAAGTCATCCTCGAAGGCCCGCAGATCGAAGCCTTTCAAGGGGCCGAGCGGCTGTGGACATTCGAGGTGGAGCACGCGGTGCGTCGGCCCGCGGCATTGGCCTTGCGCTGGCGCTTTGACGGTGTGTCGCCCACCAGTTTGCTGACCGGAACCTGGGCGCAGGCAAATGCACGCCTGCAAGCCCAGGCGCTGGGGGATCGCTGGCGGCCGCTGCGAGTGACGCGCATCGAGCGGGAGAGCCACAACATCCGTTCAATCTATCTGGAGCCTGCCGATGGCGCCGGGTTGCCGGTGTTTCAAGCCGGGCAACATTTGCCCTTGCGGTTCAACATCGCAGGCGATGTGCACATCCGCACGTACAGCCTGTCGAGCGCGCCATCCGATGACTTTTTCCGCATCAGCGTGAAGCGTGAAGGCCTGGTGTCCTCGCACCTGCATGAGCAGATTCGTGTCGGCGATGTGCTTGAAGCCCGCTCGCCTCAAGGGCATTTCACCGTGGCGCCGAATGAGCGTCGGCCGCTGGTGCTATTGGCTGCCGGCGTGGGGATCACGCCGCTGCTGTCGATGCTGCGGGAGGTGGTTTATCAAGGCCTGCGCACGCGGCGCATCCGTCCTGTGTGGTTCTTCCAGAGCTCGCGGACCTTGGCCGATCAACCGTTTCGCCCTGAGCTGGATCGCCTGCTCGACGGCCTCGGTGATGAGGTGCGGGTGCTGCGTTTGCTCAGTCAGCCGGAGGCCGATGCCCGTGAGGGTGAAGATTACGACCTGACAGGGCGCATCGACGCCGACTTGCTCAAGACCACTCTTGAGGTGGAGGACTACGACCAAGTGGATTTTGTCCTGTGCGGTCCGGGAAGTTTTACCCAGGGGCTGTACGACAGCCTGCGGGATCTGGATGTCCCTGATTCAAGGATTCATGCCGAAACCTTTGGCCCGTCGACGCTGCGTCGCAAGCCGGACCCGGACGCGGTGGTCATCGAGCAATTGCCGGCCGCTACCGTTTCGGTGCCCGTCGTGTTCCAGCGCTCTGCCAAAGAAGCGCGTTGGCAGCCGGACGGCGGCAGTTTGCTGGAGTTGGCGGAGAGCCGTGGCTTGCGCCCGGAATTCAGTTGCCGCGGCGGTTCCTGCGGGACCTGCAAAACCCGGTTGATCAGCGGAGAGGTGAATTATCCACAGCCTCCGGCGGAGGCTCCCGATGCGGGTGAGGTGCTGATTTGTTGTGCGGTGCCGGCGCAGGGTTCGCAGCCGTTGGTGTTGGATCTGTAACTGAACCAGACAACAGAGAAAATCCCCTGTGGCTTACTCGCGAAAGCGGTGTCTCAGACAACTTCCACGTTGAATGTTAAACAGCCTTCGCGAGCAAGCCCGCTCCCACATTCGATCTCGGCTGGCCTGAAAATATTTGCGAACATCCTACAAATTTGGCTGTTCTGAAGGACAAATCCGACAAGTTCTAGCGGTTGTCGTATCAGAAGTCCGAGGGATAGGCTTTGGGAGTCACTGCAAATTCAGTGATCGGGTTTGGTCGCTCAGGTTTAGAATGGCGCACTTTTGTGCTTGCTTCATGGCGAGCTGTGCGTGGGAGGGCTTAGGCCCTGCCGGGTTCCATTCCCTGGTCGACCAACCCGCGTACGGTTCGCCACCCTTCTGCTTGGTCGCAGTGTTGGCGAACTCCAGTTCTCGAATGGAGTTTCACCATGTTCAAAGCCACACCGAATCCCCCGGAAACCGACGACGTTTCCCCCTACGAATCCCTCGATTCAAAAAAGCTCAACGAAGCCGCCGAGCGCGCGCTCGATCACTACCTCAACCCCTCCGCCCTCAAATCCCCCGCGGCCCGCAAGCCGAGCACGATGTTTATGGTTGCGCCGGATATCAAAGACGAAGACCTGTTGGCCCACACCTGTGAATCGTTGGCCCAGGCCAGTGTGATGGCGAGTGATTTTGCGGGGTATCTGCAAGGGCCGCACCGGCATACGGCGATGGCGATTCAACAGATCGTCATGCTGGCGGAACTGGCGGTGAACCGGATGCTGGATAACCTTGCCATCCCGAAACCTGCGCCACACAGCTGAACAATGTGGGAGCGAGCAAGCCCGCTCGCTCCCACAAAAGCATTCAGGCGCTGGACGCAGTGGTGGCGAAGAATCAGGTGATCATTGCCTGCAAGCCGATAGCTGAGTAGGCTGCCGGGAATTCGTAACCGATCAATTGTGGCGAGGGAGCTTGCTCCCGCTGGGCTGCGAAGCAGCCCCTTCATATCATCAGACACACCACATGGGCTGCATTTTGCGACTGCTGCGCAGTCGAGCGGGAGCAAGCTCCCTCGCCACAGAGGATGAGGGTGGGCATTGTGTTTTTCATTCGCTTGTCGGCCTTGCTTGGCGCATTGATGTTGCTCAACGGTTGCGAGCAACCGGACGCGCCGCCGCTCGATCAGCAACTCTATGTCTGGCAACGGCTATGGACGCCAGCCCATGACGCCGCGCTGCGCGACAGCCACACCGATTTCTCGACCTTGCGCGTGCTGGCCTTGCAGGCATTTCCACAGTCTGGCTGGAGCCGGGCGCGGATCGATCCGGCGCTGCTCAAGCGTGATGGCCGACCGCTGATTGCGGTGGTTCGTCTGGATGGTCAGCTCAACGGGCTGGACCGGGACCAGGTCACGGCGCAGATCCAGCAGGTGCTCAGCGATTGGCAAGGGCAGGGGCTGACCCTGTCCGGCGTGGAAATCGACCACGATGCGGGCAACGCCCGGTTACCGGCCTACCGCGAATTCCTCACCCATTTGCGTGGTGTTCTGCCGGCGTCCTTGCCACTGAGCATCACCGCGTTGCCGGCCTGGCTCGACAGTTCTGAATTGCCGGCGTTGCTGGCAACGGTCGACAGCAGCGTGTTGCAGGTGCACGCGGTGAGCGATCCACGGCGTGGGCTGTTCGACCCGGATCAGACACGGCAGTGGGCCAGGGCCTGGAGTCGCAACACATCGAAACCGTTTTATCTGGCGCTGCCGGCTTATGGCGTGGCGCTGTTGCCGGGGGCCGGGGGCGCGCCGGTCGTGGAAAGCGAAGTGCCCATCGAGCAAGGCGGCGAACGTCGGGAGTTGCTGGCAGACCCGCAGCAACTGAGCAAGCTCGGCGCCGAGTTGCGCGCCGATCCACCGGCCCGTCTGGCCGGGCTGATCTGGTTTCGCCTGCCCCTGGCCAATGATCGCAGGGCCTGGAGCCTGACGACGCTGGGCGCTGTGGCGCGCGGCGATACGCTCGACAGTCATGTGGGGCTGAAACTCTCGGCGCAGGACGGCCTCTACGACATCAGCCTCAGCAACCAAGGCAACCTCGACAGTGCCTGGCCCGAACGTCTGACGCTGGCGGTGCAGGGCTGCGAGGGCGCCGATGCGCTGGCCGGTTATGCGTTGCAACAGCGCCCGGATCTGCTTACCTTCATCCGCCTGCGTGACGGTCGAATCCCGGCCGGCGGGCAGCGCGCTATCGGTTGGGCTCGCTGCGCACACATTGATCAAGGAGGTTCGAATGTTTACCCGTAACTGGCCCCGCCATGTGCTTTGCCTGAGCCTCAGCCTGCCATTGGGTTCGGCGCTGGCCTGCGGGCCGGACTTCCCCATGCGCCTGCTCGACAACCGTGGCCAGTCGCTGGCGGAACTGCCGGAAGGCAACTTCAACCTTGAGATCAGCCGCCTCGGGCATGCCATCGCGGGACTGAAAAATGTCACCGCCGCCACCAACATTCCGGGGGACGGTTACGGCGATGCGCCTGATTACACCCATCAGCGCGATACCGCCGAACAGGCCGGTCTGACGCCTGAACAACAAGCTTTGGTGAAACAGCTGCGCAGCCTGACCGATGCCCGTCAGGTTGAAGAGCAAGGCGCGAATCTGCCGCCCGAGCACAGACTCTATCTGGCTGGCGCCGTGGCGTTCAACGCCGGTGACCATGGCCTGGCCGCCGACTACTTCCAGAAAGTGCTGGCGCTGCCGGCGGAACAACGCCCGTTGCGTAGCACCTGGGCGGCGTACTCGTTGGGCCGGGCGCTGTTTGCCATGAGTTCAGAAGCAGGCGCGACCCCTGACCTGTTGGCTCAGTCCCGCAAGGCTTTCGAGCAGACCCGTCAACTGAGCATCGACGGCTTCAGCGACCCATTGGAACTGGGTGTCGCCAGCCTCGGCGAAGAAGCGCGAGTGGCCCGCACCGCGGGTGATTGGGACAACGCCATCCAACTCTACGCCACGCAGAACCTTCACGGCTCGGCGGTGGGCTACACCTCGCTGAAGCTGTTGATGGCCGATCTGGCGGCGATGCCCGACGAGCAACTGGCCGGGTTGCTCAAGGGCAAAGCGGTGCAGCAACTGGTGACGGCGTCGTTGATCAGTCGGCTGGGCTGGTCATTCGGTGATCAACCGCCGAACGAACAGAAACTGATCAAACTGCTGCAAAGCAGCACCCGTGGCAGTCTGGATAATGCCGATCGCCTGGCGGCGATGAATTATCAACAGGGCGATTACGCCAGCGCCAAAGCCTTCCTCGAACAGGCTGGTGACGGTGGCCTTGCATGGTGGTTGCGGGCGAAGCTGGCGGTGCGTGATGGCGACAAAAACGCCGCCGCAGCGGCCTATGCCAAAGCCGCCCAGGCCTTCCCGCAGAACGAATCCTGGGGCGAGCGGCGGACGCCCGACTGGGATTACGAAACGCTCCAGCCCAAGTGCCGGGTCGAGGGTGAAAGCGCGATCCTGGCCCTGCAACGCGGGGATTACCTGCAGGCCTTCGATCAGCTCTATCGCAGCCAGGGCATCTACTGGTTCGACGCGGCCACCGTGGCTGAGCGGGTGCTGACCCTCGATGAACTCAAGCAGTACGTCGACACCCAGGTGCCGGCACCGCCACCGCTCAGCCAGCAGGATCGCGACAATTATGTGCCGTTGCCGGTGGCCGCGAGCCTGCGCAATCTGCTCGGGCGGCGTTTATTGCGTGAAGAGCGTTACGATGAGGCTCCGGCTTACTTCGACAACGTCGATTTGCAGAACAAGGCCAAGGCGTACGGGCAATTGCGTCAGGAGGCGGACGCTGCCTGGTGGCCGACCAAGCGTGCTGCTGCTCTATTTAACGCAGGTTGGCTGATGCGCGAGTGGGGGATGGAAATTCTCGGCTACGAAATGGCGCCGGATTACGCCACGTTCGGCGGTAATTACAGCCTTGAGAGCAGCGAGCTCAAGGTGGGTCCATTAGTGGCTGAAGATGAAGTCCGGCGTCAGCAGGCCAGCGCTGCACAGCCCGATCAGCGTTACCACTATCGTTATGTCGCCACGGCGTTGGCCAGCCGCGCTGCTGATAATTTGCCCCATACCAGTCAGGCTTTTGCGGCCGTTCTGTGTGCGGCGGCGGGGTGGAACACCAGCCTTGAAGAAGAAAGCGCCTTCTATCAACGCTATGTGAAGGAAGGGCCGTACGTGGATTGGGCGGTGAACTTCGGTCGCCGATGTCCTTATCCGGATTTTCAGAATGCAGATAAGCGTTACGTTACCCAAGTATTGAGCCCGGTCCGCTCGGCATTGCGACCGTATAAAAAGTGGCTGCAGATGGGCAGCGTGGTGGTGTTTACCGCGATTGCGCTGGTGTTGATCAACCGACGCCAGCGCAATGCGCGATAGTCATCAAGCTTGTTGAACAAAGGTCAGCCGCACAGCAAAACCAATCAACAGGCTGCCAAACAACCACTGCTGTACCCGCTGGGCCGATGGACTGCGTTGCAGCCAACGGCCCAACGCAGCGCCGACCAGCGCGTAGGCGCTGTCGAACAGCAAGCCGACGCCGACCAGCATCATGCCCAGGGTCGCAAATTGCGCGAGCACCGGTCCGGCTTGAGGGTTGATGAACTGCGGCAGCAGCACTGAGCAAAACAGCAGCGCCTTGGGGTTGAGCAGGTTAGTCAGCAAACCGCGCTGGATCGCCTCCGGCCACCGTGGTTTAGCAGTCCTTGCGTCTGCACCGTTCAAGCTCGGCAGCATCGTGGTGCGCAGGCACTGAATGCCGATCCAGAGCAGGTACGCAGCGCCGGCCAGGCGCACCACGTCGAAGGTCCAGGGCGCAGTCCTGAACAGCGTCGCCAAACCCAATGCCGCCAATGCCACATGACAACCGCGCGCCACGCCCAACCCCAATGCCGTGGCCAGCGCCGCGCCTTTGCCCTGACGAGCGCCGGTCTGCAACAGCAGAATCATGTCCGGGCCCGGCAACAGGTACACCACTGTCAATGCCATGAAAAACAGCCAGAGTTCTGTCATGTTGCCCCCCATTCGTTGTCGATTTGGTGGGGTCAGTCTACGGCCGAGGGGCAGGGCAGGTGGTTGCGTAGTCAGCTTCTAAAGCTTCGATATTTGGCATAACCTGCCAGTTTATGATGATCGAACCATCAGGATCTGCCAAAGCATGAAACTGGACGCCTACGACCGCAAAATCCTCACGGCGCTGCAACGGGACGGACGCCTGAGCAACGTACAACTGGCCGATGAGATCGGCTTGTCGGCCTCGCCCTGTTTGCGTCGGGTCCGGATGCTGGAAGAGGCCGGTGTGATTCGCGGCTATCAGGCCAACCTCGATCGAGATGAAGTGGGCCTTGGGCTGACGGTGTTTGTCGGGGTCAAGGTCGAACGGCATAACGATGAACAAGCCGAAGCGTTTCGCCTGGCCGTGACGGCATTGCCTGAGGTGATTTCGGCGTTTCTGGTGTCCGGGGAATCGGATTTTCTGCTGCAAGTGGTGGTACCGGACTTGCGCGCCTATGACCGTTTCCTCACCGGGCGATTGCTGAAATTGCCGGGCGTGAGCGATATCCGCAGCAATTTTGCAATTCACACGGTGAAGACGCCGGGAGCGTTGCCGTTGGGGCATCTGCCTGACTGAAAAAGCGAAAAGATCGCAGTCTTTGGCCGCGATCTTTTGATCGTTCTAAATCTGCGTCGCCATCCCTTCCACATTCATCGCCGCCTGGCGCAAGGCCTCGGAGCGGGTCGGGTGTGGATGGCAGGTCAGGGCGATGTCTTCGGCCGAGGCGCTGAACTCCATGGCCACGCAATATTCGCCAATCATTTCGCTGACGCTCGGGCCCACAAGGTGCACACCGAGAACTTCGTCGGTGCGCTCATCGGCCAGTACCTTGGCGAAGCCTTCGGTTTCGTGGTTGATCTTCGCCCGGCTGTTGGCGGTGAAGGGGAATTTGCCGACCTTGTAGGCGCGACCTTCGGCCTTCAACTGTTCTTCGGTCTTGCCGACGCTGGCCAGCTCCGGTTTGGTGTAGATCACGCTGGGGATCAGGTCGTAATTGACCTCGCCAGCCTTGCCGACGATCTGCTCGATGCAGGCCATGGCTTCGTCTTCGGCCTTGTGGGCGAGCATCGGCCCTGAGGTGACGTCACCGATTACCCAGACCCCCGCGGCTTCAGTGCGGTGGCCCTTGTTGGCGAGCATGCCGCGTTTGTCGGTGGCGAGGCCGACGTTCTCCAGCCCCAGGCCCTGGGTGTAAGGACGACGACCGATAGCCACCAGCACGTAGTCGGCTTCCAGCAGTTCGGCGGTGCCACCTGCGGCCGGTTCGACACTGAGTTGAACACCGCTCGCCGAGGAGGTGGCGCTGGTGACTTTCGAGCTCAACTTGAAGCGGATGCCTTGCTTGCTCAATGAGCGCTGAAGGGTTTTACCGGCTTCAGCATCCACTCCCGGGCAGATCCGGTCGAGAAATTCGACGACCGTCACCTGAGCACCCAGGCGCCGCCATACCGAACCCAGTTCCAGGCCGATCACTCCAGCGCCGATCACCACCAGGTGCTTCGGTACTTCAGCCAGCGACAGCGCGCCCGTGGAGTCGAGGATGCGTTGGTTGTCGATGTCCACGCCTGGCAGGGGAGTGGGTTCGGAACCGGTGGCGATGATGATGTCTTTGGCGCTCAGCCGGGTCTTGCCACCCTGATTGTCGGTCACTGTGACGCTGCCCGGCCCGTCGATGTGGCCCCACCCCTTGATCCAGTCGACCTTGTTTTTGCGAAACAGAAACTCGATGCCCTTGGTCAACCCTGTGACGCTTTCATCCTTCTGTTTCATCATTTGAGCCAGGTTGAGCACAGGTTTGACCTCGATCCCGAGGTTGGCGAATTCCGCCCCCATGGCCGCGTCGTAGAGCTCGGAGGCATGCAGCAATGCCTTGGACGGCATGCAACCGACGTTCAGGCAGGTCCCGCCGAGGGTGGCGCGACCTTCCACGCATGCCGCTTTCAAGCCCAACTGCCCGGCGCGGATCGCTGCGTTGTAACCGCCGGGGCCGGCGCCCAGAATCACGACGTCATAGGTGCTCATGGTGCAACTCCTGGATTGAGAGGGGCGGGATCGATAAAAAGTAGTCTTCAATAAAAATTACGAACGTAATATGTGCGTTTCTCACCATTTCGGTCAAGGCTTCAGCTTGGCGACAGGTTCAGCGTTTTTAGATAGAACGATTCAGGACGAAAATTTCACCATTTTCGTTATATCGTAACGAATTGTGATGTGAGTAATGGCTGGGGTGGTATGCAAGTCGATCTCGATGGCGATGGGGCACAGATAGCAGGGCTGCCGCGCTTTCAGCAGGCGGTCGTTCAAGGACGTCGATTACGCCAATGGGCAATCGGTTTGGGGGCCTTGTCGGCCGCAGGGCTGGTGCTGGCGTTTTTTGTCGGGCTGTTTGCACCGCAGTCGCTCTGGCCCGCGTTGCTGGTCAATCAGGGCGCCGGTTTGCTGGTGCTGGTCGCCGGCCTGCAGTCGGCCTGGTGGATAACGCAGTGGCGCGCACGAGCGATGAATCCATCAGTGTTGGTGCCGGTGGCTATCACCGAAGAAGTCGTTGTCGCCGAAGGTTGGTACGAGCGGTTGCTGGACGGCATCAGTCAGCGTTGGCTGCGGTTGCTTGGGCAGATCGGTGCACCGACGCTCTGGCTTGGCGGCTGGGCGTTGTTGAGTTTGTACAGCATCGAGCAGGTCTGGAACCTCGCTTTGCCACCCGCTGCGTTGGGATTATCGGCCAGTGTCGGCGCGGCGTTGTCGTTGCTGCTGGCGTTCGGTTTGCTGGTGCTGGAGCGGCAACTGGCGCAGGAAAATGTCGCCCAATGGCCTGAAGCCGGGTCGTTGGCGCAGCTGACGCGGGTCGCGATTATTGGCCTGGTGCTCAGCGCCTTGTGTCTGTTGTTCGGTAGCGAAACAGCCGTCTGGCCGGTGCGTCTGGCGGTGCTGATCGGCTTGTTGCCGGGGCTGGTCGCCATCGAGTTGTTGCTGCGCGCCGTGTTGTCACTGTTCAGCCCCCGTCGTGAACAGCTTGAACCGACCTTGCTGGCGCGAAGCTTCGTCGCCGATATGTTGCGCTGGCCGCCACAGCCCCTGCTCGCATTGCAGCACGAGTTGCACAACCGCTTCGGTATCGACCTGCGACAAATCTGGGCTTTCACCTACATGCGTCGGGCGTTTTTGCCGGTGCTGGCGGTGGTGGCAATCGTCGGTTGGTCGCTCACCGGCATTCATGAAATACCGCTACAGGGGCGGGGCATCTACGAACGTTTCGGCAAACCGGTGGAAGTGTTTGGGCCCGGTTTGCACGCCGGTTTGCCGTGGCCGCTGGGTCGCGTGCTGAGCGTCGAGAACGGCGTAGTCCATGAGTTGGCCACCAGCGTGGGCGAAGCATCGGCCCCGGTCGCGGCCGAACCTGCCGAAGGCCCGGCACCGGCCATTGCCAATCGCTTGTGGGACGCCAGCCATGTGAATGACAAATCCCAGGTCATCGCCAGCAGCCGTGCCGACAAGCAGAGCTTTCAGATCGTCAACATGGACGTGCGCTTCGTCTATCGCATCGGCCTGAGCGATCAGGCGGCTCTGGCCGCGACGTACAACAGCGCCGACGTGCCGACGCTGATTCGCAGCACCGCCAGCCGGATTCTGGTTCATGACTTCGCCTCAAGAACCCTCGACGGTTTGCTCGGCGAAGACAGGGTAGGGCTCTCTGAAGAAATCGGCCGCGCCGTGCAAGCGGATCTGCAAAAACTCGACAGCGGCGTGGAAATTCTCGCCACGGTGGTCGAGGCCATTCATCCGCCAGCGGGGGCTGCCAATGCTTATCACGGCGTTCAAGCAGCGCAGATTGGCGCCCAGGCATTGATCTCCCGCGAGCGCGGTGCCGCAGCGGAGGCGACCAACCAGGCGCAATTGCAGGCCAGCATCGCTCGCGATCAAGCCACGGCCAGTGCGCATGAGATCAACTCGAGCGCTCGGGCCGCCGACCTGAAATTTGCCGCCGAGCGAAAGGCGTACTCCAGCGCCGGCCAGGCTTTTGTACTGGAGCAATACCTCAGCCAACTGACCCAGGGTCTGGCTAACGCCAAGCTGCTGGTTCTCGATCACCGTCTGGGTGGCAGCAGCAATGCGCCGACCATCGACCTACGTACATTCACGCTGCCGGCTGACCCTGCGCCGTCGCGTAATACCGCTCAGCCAGGAGCCGCCCATTGAGCCAGTCGACGCCTACTCACGATCATCACGACCACGATGACCACGCCGGCCACGATCACGGCCATGGCGGGCATCACCACGGTCATCATCACCATCACCACCATGGTGATCCGCACGAAGCTGGCCCTTTTCCGTGGCGGCGAATGGGCTGGGCGGCGCTGCTGGTGGCCTTTGCCGTTGCGGCGGCAAGCCTTGTGCAAGTGCGCTCGGGGGAGGCCACGGTGATTACGCGCTTTGGCAATCCATCGCGGGTGTTGCTGGAGCCGGGTCTTGGCTGGCGTTGGCCGGCGCCGTTCGAGGCGGCGATTCCGGTTGATCTGCGGCTGCGCACCACCTCCAGCGGTTTGCAGGATGTGGGCACGCGCGACGGTCTGCGCATCATCGTGCAAGCCTACGTGGCCTGGCAGGTACAGGGCGATCCGGACAACGTGCAACGTTTTATGCGCGCTGTGCAGAATCAACCCGATGAAGCCGCGCGGCAGATTCGTACCTTTGTCGGCTCGGCGCTGGAAACCACTGCCAGCAGTTTCGACCTGGCCAACCTGGTGAACACCGACGCCAACCAGGTGCACATCGCCGATTTCGAAGCGCAGCTGCGCCAGCAGATCGATCAGCAGTTGCTCACCACCTATGGCGTGCGAGTGCTGCAAGTCGGTATCGAGCGTTTGACCCTGCCGTCGGTGACGCTCACCGCGACGGTCGATCGTATGCGCGCCGAGCGTGAAACAATCGCCACTGAACGCACGGCTATCGGCAAACGTGAAGCGGCACAAATCCGTTCTGCGGCCGAGCGTGATGCGCGAATCGTACAAGCTGATGCCACTGTGAAAGCCGCAGACATCGAAGCCCAATCCCGCGTCGAAGCCGCGCAGATTTACGGCCGCGCCTACGCAGGCTCACCGCAGCTCTACAATTTGCTGCGTTCGCTCGACACCTTGGGCACCATCGTCGCTCCGGGCACCAAACTGATTTTGCGCACCGATGCGGCGCCGTTCCGGGTGTTGGTTGATGGCCCACCGACGCTCGATAACAAGTCCGGGTCGCAGCCATGAGTTTGGTTCCACGTGGAACAAATGAATTGAGCAGCCCCTGGATTCAGGCCGGGCGCTTGGCTTTTCTCGCGCTTTACGCCGTGACCGTGCTGGCTGCTTTGGCGTGGGCATTTTCCAATGTGCGGCAGATCGACCCGCAGAATCGCGCCGTGGTGCTGCACTTCGGCGCGCTGGATCGCATTCAAAATTCCGGTTTGCTGTTGGCGTGGCCGCGACCGTTTGAGCAGGTGATCTTGTTGCCGGCAGCGGACCGGGTGATCGAGCGTCGGGTGGAAAATCTGCTGCGCACCGATGCCGCGTTGCAGGCCGACCGGGTGGCGAGCTTCGCCACACCCCTCAGCGATGCGCTCGCCGGCTCCGGTTATCTGCTGACCGGTGACGCGGGCGTGGTGCAGCTGGATGTGCGGGTGTTCTACAAAGTCACTGAGCCCTATGCCTTCGTTCTTCAGGGTGAGCATGTGTTGCCGGCTCTGGATCGACTGGTGACGCGCAGTGCCGTGGCACTCACCGCGGCGCGAGACCTGGACACCATTCTGGTGGCTCGACCGGAACTGATCGGTGCCGACAATCAGGCTGCCGAACGTCGCGAACGTCTGCGCGGCGATCTGGTGCGAGGCATCAATCAACGCTTGGCCGAACTGACGGCGACCGGGCAGGGCTTGGGTATCGAAGTGGCGCGGGTCGATGTGCAATCGAGTCTGCCCGGCCCGGCAGTGAGCGCGTTCAACGCCGTGTTAACTGCCAGCCAGCAAGCTGACAAGGCCGTGGCCAATGCGCGCACGGAAGCCGAGAAGCTGACTCAGTCCGCCAATGAACAAGCCGACCGCACGCTGCAAGTGGCTCACGCTCAGGCCAGCGAACGCTTGGCCAAAGCCTCCACCGACACCGCCACAGTATTAAGCCTGGCCAAGGCGCAACAGCAGGGCACCGATCCGCAAATGCTGCTGCGTATTTACCGTGAGCGGATGCCGAAGATTCTCGGGCAGGCCGGTTCGGTGACGACGGTCGATCCGAAAGACGATTCCCGCCTGATCATTCAGGGAGCTGCGCAATGACTGCCCAAACCGCCGCCGCGCCGAGCATGTTGTCCTCGGCTGAACAACGTAGCGCCGCGCGCCAGTTGACCCTGGCCATGCTTGCACTGGGCTTGCTTGCGCTCGGCCTGATCTGGCGCTGGTTGTTGCCGGAGCAGACCGGGGTCAGCCAATTGCTGTTGGGTTTTGCTTCGTTGCTGGTGGCCGTGCCGGTCATGCGTTCGGCGTGGTACAGCCTGCGTTATCCGAGCCTGCACGGGATCACCGATCAGTTGATTGCCCTCGCCATGCTCGGCGCTTGGGCCACTGGCGATCTGCTGACTGCGGCACTGCTGCCGATCATCATGATCTTCGGCCATGTGCTGGAAGAGCGCAGCGTGATCGGCTCACAGGAAGCGATTCATGCTCTCGGCAAACTGACCCGCAGCCATGCGCGCAAGATTCAGGCTGACGGCGCTATCGTTGAAGTCGATAACGGCACACTCAAGGCCGGCGACCTGGTGGAGGTGCGTGCGGGTGATCGCGTGCCGGCCGATGGTCGGGTGTTGTCCGGTCAGGCGAGCCTCGACACTGCATCGATCACCGGTGAGTCGGTGCCCATAGAGGCCGTTGTGGGCATGCCGGTGTTCGGCGGAGCGATCAACCTTGATGGCTTGTTGCGCATTGAAGTGACCCGCACCGGTCACGAGTCGACACTGGGTAAAGTCATCGCGTTGATGCAAAACGCCGAACGCTCCAAGCCGCCGATCACCCGTTTGCTCGAACGCTACGCCGGCAGTTATATGGTGCTGGTGTTGCTGCTGGCTGCCGTAACCTGGTTCGTCACCAACGATGCCCAGGCGATGCTTGCGGTGTTGGTGGCGGCCTGTCCTTGCGCACTGGTGTTGTCGGCACCGGCCACGGCGATTGCCGGGGTGGCGGTCGCAGCTCGGCACGGGATTCTGATTCGCAGCTCGGCGTTCCTCGAAGAGTTGGCTGACCTGACGTCGTTGGTGGTCGACAAGACCGGAACCCTGACGTTCGGCACCTTGCGCCTGCAATCGATCGACAGTCCGCTGAAAGATCGCAGTCACGTACTGAAACTCGCCGCCAGCCTTGGCTCTGCCAGCAGCCACCCAGTCAGCCGCGCGTTGGCCGGGTTGGTCACTCAGGAACATTTTCTGCTGCTCTCCGACATCCGCGAGCGTCAGGGGCTGGGTGTCGTGGCGATGACGGAGCAGGGCGAAGCGGCCCTCGGTCGTCCGGAGCTGTTCGCGCAATTGGGCATCGTCACCTCAGCTGTTCCCGGCCACGATGGCCCGATTGCGGGGCTGGCACTCAACGGTGAATTTCTCGCTTGGCTGTTGCTCGCCGACAGCGTCAAACCCGAGGCGCGGTTTGCCCTGAGCGAGTTGCGTGAACTGGGCCTGGGTCGTCAGTTGTTGTTGACCGGGGATCGACAAAGCGTGGCTCATACGCTGGCCCGGGATGTGGGCATCAGCGATGTCGAAGCCCAGGCCTTGCCCGAGGACAAACTCAATCGCGTGTTGAAAGAAATCGACAGCGGTTTCCGGCCGATGGTGGTGGGAGACGGCATCAACGATTCCCTGGCGCTGAAGGCCGGTGTGGTCGGCGTGGCCATGGGCGCGGGCGGCGCGGACATCGCGCTGGCCTCGGCCGATATCGTACTGATCGGCAGCGACCTGCGCCGGCTCGGAACCTGTGTGCGCCTGAGTCGCCAATGCCGGCAGACTTTACAGGTGAACGTAATCATCGGTCTGGGCTGGACCCTGGCGATTGTCGCCTTTGCCGCATTCGGCTGGCTGGGCGCGGCCGGGGCGATGATTGCCGCGCTGTTGCACAACTTGAGTACGTTATTGGTGCTCGGTAATGCTGGGCGTTTGCTGCGTTTTCAGGAGCCTTTGCTCAAGCTCAAAGATGAGGTTTGAGCGAGGCGAAAAGTTTTTTCATCGCCTCTGTAACGCCGTCAGGGCAGCGCTCTCTAGTGCTGTGTCGGGACTGAACAACCTTCCAGCCGACACCCCTGACGATTACTGAGGATATACAAATGAACTTCAAAAACGCCACCGCCGGTGCCGCTCTCGCCTTCGCCGCTGCAACAATGTTCGCAGGTGTTGCCACTCAGGCTCAGGCCGCCGACGCTGCACAGGTTCACTGCTACGGCGTGACATCGTGCAAAGGCATGAATGACTGCAAGACAGCCGAAAACGCCTGCAAAGGTCAGGCTGTCTGCAAAGGGCATGGCTTCAAGGCAATGACTCAGGCCGAATGCATGAAGGCCGATGGAAAAGTCGGCGAATAACTGACTGCCGAATGCCGTCGCGGTGGCTCTCTTGCCACTGCGGCACTTTGCGAGGAGTCCGCAAAATGTCTGCTTCCCTTTCTTGTCTGGGCTACGGCCTGGGTTTGCGCAGTGCCTACTACCAACAGATTCTTGAACAGTCGCCAGCCGTGGACTGGTTTGAAGTGGTCTCGGAAAATTTCATGGTCCAGGGCGGCAAGGCGCTGTACTACCTGGACGCCATTGCCGAACGGTATCCCGTGGTGATGCATGGCGTATCGCTGTCTATTGGCGGTCCTCATGCCCTCGATCCGCAGTATCTGCAACAGCTGAAACTTCTGGCGGAGCGAGTTGAACCGGCATGGATCTCCGATCACTTGTGTTGGAGCCGCGGCAATGCCCATCAACTCCATGATTTGTTGCCGCTGCCCTACACCGAAGAAAGTCTTTATTACGTAGCCGGCCGAGTGCGGCAGGTTCAGGACGTCTTGCAGCGTCCGCTGGTGCTGGAAAACGTCTCCAGTTACGTGCGCAGCGCTGGCGACGAATTCAGCGAATGGGAGTTTCTTGATGCGCTCAGCCGGTTGAGCGACTGCGAGCTGTTGCTGGACATCAACAACGTCTATGTCAGCTCCCGCAATCATGGCTTCGATCCGTGGACATTCATTCAAGGGCTGCCGGCCAAAAAGGTTCGACAGTTGCACCTGGCTGGCCACAGCGACCACGGCGATTACGTGATCGACACCCATGACCAGCCGGTGAGTGATCCGGTTTGGGCGCTCTATCAACAAACCCTGGAACACCTCGGGCCAGTCGCGACACTGCTGGAACGCGATGATCATTTCCCGCCTTTTGAAGAGCTACTTACCGAGTTGCAAAAGGCCCGGGCATTGGGTGATAGCGTGTTGACCCGGAGACTGAGATGCGCCTGAACGACTGGCAGCTGGCCTTTGAAACGTATCTGCTGGGTGAGCAGACAGCAGCCGATACCGCGCTAGGCGCGAGTCTTATGGGGGGGCCGACACTGGATGTGAGCACCGGGCTGGCGATCTATCACAACGCCTATCAGGCAAGGCTTCAGGAAGTTCTGCGCGGCGACTATCCGGTCATTTGGCATTGGCTGGGTGACGATGAATTCGAGCAGCTCGCGGCGGCTTACATTCGCCAGTGTCCGTCTGTTCATTACAGCCTGAGGTGGCTGGGTGAAGGGTTCGAGTCGTTTATTCGACAGCATTTAGTGCCAGAGCAAAGTGCAGCGCTGGGGGAGTTGGCGGCACTTGAGTGGGCATTCACGCTGGCGTTCGACGCGCCTGAAGGCGCGCCGCTGACGATACAGGACATGGCCGCCCTGAAGCCTGAAGACTGGCCGACGTTGCGGGTCAGCCCCAGCCCCTCTGTGCAATGGCTTGAGTGTGCTTTCAACAGTGTTGCGTTGTGGCGGGCAGTGAAGGATGAAACCGGGTTCCCCGGTAGTGCAGCGTTAGGGGCGCCCCAAGTATTGGTGATCTGGAGAGCGGGGCTGGTTTGTCATTACCGCAGCCTGGAACCTGCGGAGGCGGCAGCTCTAGACGGCTTGTTTCAGGGCGACTGGGATTTCGCTGAACTGTGCTCCGAATTAGCAGTCATCTATGGTGAGGATGCATCCCTTCAGGCTGTTACATGGCTGAAACAGTGGGTTCAGGACGGTTGGTTGCAGCCTCGAATCATAGAGAGCAGCTATTAAATCGATAGCCGGCTATTTTTCAAGGATGGACTACCCTCAAATCAGACGTCTGAAAATCAGGGGGATTATCCATGCTCGCGCAACTTCCACTGGCCTTACAGAATCTGCAGTTGCCGCTTCGCTTGCGACTCTGGGACGGCCATGAGTTCAACCTGGGGCCGACGCCCAGCGTCACCATTGTGGTCAAGGACCCGCACATGGTTACCCAGTTCACCCATCCGAGCCTGGACGCGCTGGGGGCGGCGTTTGTCGAAGGCAAACTGGAGCTGGAAGGCTCCATCAGCGACGTGATTCGTGTCTGCGATGAATGGAGTCAGGCGCTGATCAGCGAAGACGACGATGCGCAACCGGTGCGCCTGGTTCACGACAAGGAAACCGACGCCAAAGCCATCTCCTACCACTACGACCTTTCCAACGAGTTCTATCAGCTGTGGCTCGACAGCGACATGGCGTATTCCTGCGCCTACTTCGAGACCGGCAGTGAAACCCTTGAGCAGGCTCAACAAGCCAAGTTTCGCCACCTGTGCCGCAAGTTGCGCTTGCAGCCAGGGGAGTATCTGCTGGATGTCGGTTGCGGCTGGGGCGGGTTGGCGCGGTATGCCGCGCGGGAGTTCGGCGCGAAGGTGTTCGGGATCACGCTCAGTCAAGCGCAATTGGATTTGGCTCGTGAGCGGGTGAAAGCCGAAGGCCTGGAAGACCAGATCGAACTGCAACTGCTCGACTACCGCGATCTGCCTCAGGACGGGCGTTTCGACAAGGTGGTCAGCGTCGGCATGTTCGAACACGTCGGCCACGCCAATCTGGCCGAATACTGCAAGACCTTGTTCGGCGCGGTGAAAGAGGGCGGTCTGGTGATGAACCACGGGATTACCGCCAAACACACCGACGGTCGTCCGGTCGGGCGCGGTGCTGGTGAGTTCATCGAGAAGTATGTGTTCCCCAACGGCGAACTGCCGCACCTGGCGATGATCTCGGCCGAGATCAGCGAAGCGGGGCTGGAGATTGTCGATGTCGAGAGCCTGCGCCTGCATTACGCGCGGACCCTGGACCACTGGAGCGAACGCCTGGAAGACAATCTGGAAGCCGCCGCCAAACTGGTACCGGAGCAGGCACTACGGATCTGGCGGTTGTATCTGGCGGGATGCGCCTATGCCTTCGCCAGAGGCTGGATCAACCTGCATCAAATCCTCGCGGTGAAAGCCCATCCCGATGGCAGCCATGAACTGCCGTGGACCCGCGACGACATCTACAACTAGAGAATCGGCGAAATAAGCCGGGCGATCCGCATGCCGACCTGTTGCAGGCGGTGGGTTTCCCGGCTTTCTTCTTTGGCGATTTCGTGAGCCTGGGCGAAATCGTGGTTGAGCATCTGCTCCACTTCGGCGGCAAACCCGCTGTCGACCGTCAGCAGCATCACTTCGAAATTCAGCCGGAACGAACGGTTGTCCATGTTGGCGCTGCCGATGGCGCTGATTTCGTCGTCGATCAGCACCACTTTCTGATGCAGGAAGCCGGGTTGATAACGGAACACGCGCACCCCGGCACGTACGGCTTCGAAGGCATAAAGGCTGGAAGCGGCGTAGACGATCCGGTGATCCGGCCGCGATGGCAACAGGATCCGTACATCCACACCGCGCAGCACCGCCAGTCGCAACGCGGCGAACACCGCTTCGTCGGGGATGAAGTAAGGGCTGGTGATCCACACGCGTTCCGTCGCCGCATGGATGGCTTCGACGAAGAATAGCGAACAGGTTTCGTAGGAGTCCGCCGGGCCGCTGGCCAGTAATTGGCAGAGCACGCCGTCATCTGGATAAACGTCTGGCAGGATCAGCGGGGGCAGCGAGCGGGCTGCCCAGAACCAGTCTTCGGCGAAGGACTCCTGCATGCAGGCCACCACCGGCCCGCGAACTTGCACGTGGGTATCGCGCCAGGGCGCCAGGGGTGGTTTCTCGCCCATGTACTCGTCGCCGACATTGAGCCCGCCGACAAAGCCGACAAGCCCGTCGACCACTACGATCTTGCGGTGGTTGCGGAAATTCACCTGGAAGCGGTTGAGCCAGCCGCTGCGGGTGGCGAAGGCTTTGACCTCGATACCGGCATCTCGCAATGGTTGCACATACTCGTGGGGCAGGGAGTGGCTGCCGATGCGGTCGTAGAGCAAGTAAATCGCCACGCCCTCGGCAGCTTTCTTCGTCAGCAGGGTGTGCAGGCGTTGGCCGAGGCGGTCATCGTGGATAATGAAAAACTGGATCAGCACCGCTTCACGGGCGTTGCTGATGGCGTCGAAAATTGCATCGAACGTGGCTTGGCCGTCGATCAGCAAGTGCACATCGTTGTTTGCCAGGCATGGCATGCGCCCCAGCTTCGGCATGGCCCGCAAAGACGCGTAAGCGCTGGAGGCACGCGCAGCCAGTGCCTCTTCTACCCAGGGGCGCCAGTTCAGTTCGGAGATGGCCTTGCGCATTTCCTCGTTGGCTTGCCGTCGGGCCTTGATGTAACCATCGAAGGTGCTGCGACCGAAGACCAGATAGGGGATCAGCGTGAGGTAGGGAATGAACAGCAGTGACAGGGCCCAGGCGATCGAGCCCTGAGCGGTCCGAACGGTCAACACGGCATGGATGGCGGCGATCGAGCCCAGTGTGTGCAACAGTGCGATCAGATAACCGAATACATGCGGTCCGAAATAATCCATGGGGCAGCCTTGCTCCTTGAAGATTCAATGCTTAACAGACCATGTTCCGGGCAGAATGTCGCTATTTAATTGGCCCATGAACCGAAGCCCGTGGCCGACGTCTAACGGCCACTAATGATCAGGAGTTACTCGATGAACGTTCGTCTGCTGGGTTTGGCCATGGCGTTTGGTTTGGCACTTCCTGTGGCCGCTCAGGCACAGATGCTGCAACCGGGCTTGTGGGAGTTGACCTCAAGCAACATGAAGGTCGATGACCAGAACATGCCCGATCTGCAATTGATCCTCGGCCAGCTACAAAACCAGATGACCCCCCAACAGCGGGCGATGCTGGAGAAACAAGGTATCACCATGGGCGGTAAAGGGATTCGGGCGTGCCTGACACCTGAGCAGGTGAAGAGCGACAACATTCCGCTGACGGACCCGCAATCGGGCTGCAAGCAGGAAATTACCGAGCGTAGCGGTAACCAGTGGAAATTCCGTTTCAGCTGTCCGAAAGCGCAGGGCAGCGGAGTGGCCACTTTTATGAGTGACCGTGAGTTCACCACCAAGGTCAACGGCACCTTCAACGCCACCGGCATTCAGCAGAAGGGTAGCCTCGATACCCGCGCTGTGTGGTTGGGTCAGGATTGCGGCACAGTGAAGCCAAGGGCCTAAAAGCTTTGCGGGTAGGCTCGTTCCCACCAGGTCATATGTGATCCCTGTGGGAGCGGGCTCGCCCGCGAAGGTGTCCGCTCAGGCACCAGTCTTGGGCGGGTTCAACAAATCACACACCGCCTCAATCCCTTTCTCCCCGAAATCCTCCCCGCTGCCACTGCGCATGCTGACAAACCCACCGTCCTTTTCCTTCTCTCCGACCACCAACAGGTATGGCACCTTCTGGCTGTGCTGGCGAATCTTGCGGCTGATTTTCTCGTGACGCAGATCCGAGTTGGCGCGCAGTCCGCGCCGGCGCAGCGCTTCGGTCACCGAGTGCGCATAATCGCTCTGACGCTCATCGATATTCACAACCACGACCTGGGGTGGCGCTCGCCAGGTGTCCAGTTCCTGTTGGCTGGACCAACACGTGCCATAGATTCGTTGCTGCAACGTGCCGCTGATGTGGTCCAGTGCAAAGGCCTGCAATACCTTGGTGGTGGGAACATGCGGGCCTGCCGCGAAACCCTCGAAGTCCCCCAGACGATACAGCGATAGCCTTTCGGTTGGCGTTTGCTCCTGCCGGCGGATCGAATGGTTGGTCGCCGCCAATTCGCGCATACGCGCTTCGATCACTGGCAGAGCGGCCAGGGTTAAGGATCGCTGGAAAGCAAACTCATAAAAGAAGCCGTCACCCAGCGCCGATCCGGCCCGCAACTGCGTATTCGGATGCAGCTGTTTTACGGCCATGGCCAGCATCAGCGCACAGGAACGCCGGAGGATCTCCAGACCGTCGGGTTCCTGGGACGTGACGATGCTGACCCGCGCATCGCACTTGATCAGAAATCCGCAGTCCACCAGCACGCCGTCCACCCGACCCGCGAGCGCTGCATTAGCCAGGCCGAGGCTGATACTCGCGGCAACCTCAAACACGGACAGCGGTTGGTCATACTCACGCAATGAACCATCAGGCAGGGTGATGTGGATCATGATCGGTGTTCTCGAATGTTTTCGATAACGTGCGTCAGCGCATAAACCGTAGCGGTAAGCCCTGACAGTTATCATTAAGACGTTTGTCGTGCCACGCAATTTGTCCCGACACGACCGTGGTGCTGACGCTGTGGCGAAAGCGATGCCGGGCGAAGGGCGTCCAGCCACATTGCGAAAGGATGGGTTGCCGGGAAACGGCCACGCCATCGGGCTCGTGTTTGATCAACACCAGGTCGGCCCAATACCCTTCGCGCAGGTAGCCGCGGTCGGGGATGGCAAACAGATCGGCGACCCGATGACTGGTTTTGGCCACAAGGGTGGTGATCGGCACGATCCCATCAGCCACCAGTTCCAGCAGCGCGGGCAGGGCGTGTTGCACCAACGGCAAACCGGACGGCGCCTGGCTGTAGGGGCGCTGTTTTTCGGCCCAGGTGTGAGGCGCGTGATCGCTGCCGATCACGTCCAGCCGATTACTCAACAGCGCTTTGCGCAAGGCATCGCGGTCGGCCTGGGTCTTGATTGCCGGGTTGCATTTGATCAGGTTGCCGAGGCTCGGGTAGTCGCGGTCGTCGAACAACAAGTGGTGCAGACAAACCTCGGCGGTGATGCGTTTCTGTGCCAGCGGCTTGTCTTCGAACAGTGCCAGTTCACGGGCGGTGGTCAGGTGCAAAACGTGCAGCCGGGTGCCGTGACGTCTGGCTAGATCGACGGCCATTGAGGAGGATCGAAAGCACGCTTCGGCATTGCGGATAAGCGGGTGAGCGGCGGGCGGAAGGTGCTCGCCGAACAGCTCTCGCAGGTTCGCCGCGTTGGCTTCAATGCTGGGCGTGTGTTCGCAGTGGGCCAATAAAAGGGTCGGCACCTCGGCGAATAACCGCTCAAGAATTCGCGGATCGTCCACCAGCATATTGCCCGTGGAGGCGCCCATGAACACTTTGACCCCGGCCACTTCGCAAGGATTGAGTGCGGCGACGGTATCGAGATTGTCGTTGCTCACGCCGAAATGAAAACCGTAATTGGCCACTGAGTGAGTTGCCGCTCGACGTTTCTTGTCTGCCAGCGCGGCGAGGGTCAGGGTGGCCGGCGAGGTGTTGGGCATGTCCATGAAGCTGGTGATGCCGCCGGCCACCGCAGCTCGAGACTCAGTATGGAAGCTGCCCTTGTCCGGTGCTCCTGGGTCACGGAAATGCACCTGGTCATCGATCATGCCTGGCAGCAGCCATTGGCCGTTTGCGTCGATTTCCACAGCGGCTTTTTCACCTTCGATGCTGCTGGCGATCTTGACGATGCGACCGTGGCTTACCAGCAGATCACCGTCGAATTCCCGACCTTCGTTCACCAGCCGGGCGTTGCGAATCAGCACGCTGCTCATGGTCAGAACTCGTTCTGCAGGGCTTTGTAGCCGCGCACCAAATCGACGTTGGTGCGCGCCACGTCTTCGGAAAACTCCGAGGCGCTGACGCTGACGGGTGGGAACTGCGACAGGTCGGTGTTGGGGCCGATGCGTGTAGTGGAGGGCACGTAGAAGGCGTCAGGCAAGTCACGACCATCGACTACCGAGTTGTGCCGCACCACGCAACCGTCGCCCACCGCGCAGTTGAACAGCACGCTGTTGAAACCGATGAACACGCGATTACCGACCCTGCAGGGTCCGTGGACGATGGAGCGGTGGGCGATGGAGCTGAACTCGCCGATGGTCACCGCCGCGCCGGACTTGGAGTGGATCACCACGCCATCCTGGATGTTCGAATTGGCGCCGATGGTGATTGCTTCCATCTCGCCCGAGTCGTCCACTTCATCGGCGCGAATCACCGCGTAGGGGCCGACGAAGACGTTCTCGCCGATCACCACTTTGCCGCAGATGATTGCGGTTTTATCCACGTACGCCGACTCCGCAATCAATGGCAGATCACCTGAAGGATTCTTGCGGATCATGGCTTGCTCAATGCCTCGTACAAGGTGTTGAGGTTGTATTCGAACAGCCCGGTGAAGGTGCTGGCCGGGCCAGTTGCAGCGAGGGCATCGGAGTACAACGTGCCACCGATATGCGCGCCGCTTTCATCAGCGATTTGCTTGAGCAGGCGCGTGTCCTTGATGTTTTCCATGAACACCGCTTTGACCTTGGCCTGACGGATCTGTGTGATCAGCGCAGCGACGTCGGCGGCCGAAGGTTCGCGTTCGGTGGACAGGCCTTGCGGCGCCATGAAGTTGATGCCGTAAGCCTGACCGAGATAGCCGAAGGCATCATGGGAGGTGACGATTTTGCGATTACCCGGCGGCAGCGAACCGAGCTTGGCTTTAGCCTCGGCGAGCAAGGCGTAGATCTTTTTCAGATAGGCCTGGCTGTTGTGTTCGTAGTCGGCTTTGTTTGCAGGGTCGGCGGCGATCAGCGCTTTGGTGATGTTGCTGATGTACAACTCGGTGTTCGCCAGGTTGTGCCAGGCGTGCGGGTCCGGGATGGTTTCGCCGTCTTCATCCAGCGAGCGCGGAATGACACCGTGGCTGGCGTTGATGACCGGGGCTTTGGTTTCGGTGCTGGTCACCAGGCGGTCCAGCCATGGCTCGAAACCCAGCCCGTTCTTGATGATCAGTTTGGTGTTGAGCAGTGCCTTTGCATCGTCCGGCGTCGGTTCATAGGTGTGGGCATCGGCGTCCGGACCGACCATGTTGGTGATCTGAATATGGTCGCCGCCAACCTGATGGGTCATGTCGGCGAGGATGCTGAAGCTGGTGACCACCTGGAGTTTTTCCGCGGCAGACAGCGACATCGACAGCATCAGACTGAACAGCACGAGTAAAGCGCGCATCGGGTTACACCTCATTGGGATGTGAGCAAAGGCGGGCGGCGCAGCAAACCGTGTACCGGACCGAACACCACGGACAGCAGATACACACCGCCAGCCACCAGCACGATTGCCGGGCCGCTGGGCAGCGAGTAGTAGAACGACAGCAACAATCCGAGCCAGACCGAGAGGCTGCCGAGCAACGCGGCGATGATGATCAGCACCGGCAAACGACGACTCCAGAAGCGAGAAGCGGCGGCCGGCAGCATCATCAAACCGACCACCATCAGCGCGCCGATAGCCTGGAAACCGATCACCAGGTTCAGCACCACCAACGTCAGAAATACCCCGTGAGCCAGCGGCCCGAGACGGCTGACGGTTTGCAGAAAGAGCGGGTCGAGGGTGTCCAGCAACAGTGGTTTGTAGATCAGGGCCATGGCGAGCAGGCTGAAGCCCGAGACCCAGAGCATGCCGGTCAAGGTCGGGCCATCGACCGCCAGCGCCGAACCGAATAACAGGTGCAACAGGTCCAGCCGCTTGCCGGCGATGCCGAGGATCAGCACGCCGCTGGCCAGCGATATCGGGTAAATCGCGGCCAGGCTCGCGTCCTCCCGCAAGCCGGTGCGGCGGGTAATCCAGGCGGCCAGTCCGGCCATGCTCAGGCCGGCACCGAGGCCGCCAATGGTCAGCGCGGGCAGGCTCAAGCCTGCGTACCAGAAGCCCAATGCGGCGCCGGGCAAGATGCCGTGAGCCACTGCATCGCCGATCAGACTCATTCGCCGCAGAATCAGAAACACCCCAAGCGGCGCCGTGCTGCAGGCCAGAACAAGGCCACCCAGCAGTGCCCGACGCATGAATACGAATTCGTGAAACGGTTGCCAAAGGTGAGCAGCGGCGATCATCAAGCCACCTGCGTCTGAGGTTGTTGGCGAATCAGCTCGGTACTGGGACCGAGGACGCAGCCGCTGCTTTTGATCAGTAGCGCTTGTGGAATCTGTTGGCGCACGGCGGCCAAGTCATGACACACCACGACCAGGGTTCGACCGTCTGCATGCCAGGCGTGGAGGTGTTTCCAGAGCAGCGCCTGGCCGAGTTCGTCGAGCGCGGCGTGGGGTTCGTCGAGCAGCAGCAAGGGCGCTTCGGCAAGGCTCAGTCGGGCGAGTAGGGCACGTTGCAATTCGCCTCCGGAGAGGGCCATTAACGGGCGATGTTCCAGACCGCTCAGGCACCAGTCTTCCAGTGCAGCCTTGAGTCGCTGGCTGCGAATTTCCGGAGTTTGCTTGCTGCCCCAGAAACCTGCGGCCACCAACTCTTGCAGGCTGATGGGGAACTGCCGGTCCAAGTGTTGTTGCTGAGGCAGGAACGAAAGGCCGCCCTTTCGTGGAACATCAATGACGACGTTGCCGGCCAGTGGCTTTTGCAGGCCGGCGATGACTTTCAGCAGGCTGCTTTTGCCCGACCCGTTGGCGCCGATGACGGCGGTCAGACTCCCCTTGGGCAGTTCGAAATCAACTGCTGGAGTGAGCGGCTGACCGGGTGCGCCCCAGCGCAAGGCTTGGCATCGAATCATGCGGCCTCCCAGTTCCAGCGGCTTTCGGCGACGGCATCATGGGCGTGAAGGCTTTCAGCGTGGACGACTCGCACGTGAAAGGCGTTGATGCCTGGGGAGCGTTTCAATGCCAGGTTCAAGCGTCGCGCGGCGTCTTCGCAGAACATCAGGTTCTGACCGTTGGCGAGGGCGAAAGCTTGTTCGTCGGCGCGTTTCACGGCGGTTTGCACAGCAGTGCCGAGAGCGGCTTCCGCGTCGTTGATCGCGGCGATCAACGGCAGGTCATCCAGATAGTCATCCAGACGCAGCTGCAATTGCGCATTACTGCGTTGGCTATGCGGCGTCGCGACGATGCCTTTCGTGGAACCGAGCCAAGCCAGAACGTCTGCGTGTTGCAATGGTTGATTGGCGAAGTCATCAACGAATTGCTGCTGAATCAGCTGCCTCGAAAGGGCTGCTGAGCATGGACAGGTTGAGGAATAAGGCACGTCGATTTTTAGTTCCACGTGGAACATCGCGTTTTTCAGACTCGCTTCGATGCTCACCGGATAGGTTTTCCAGCCGGACAACGGACTGACGAGCGCGGGTCTTTTGAGCAGAAGTTCGGTGTGAATTTTTAGGTAAGCGTTGTGGGAAAGTCCTTCATGAGTCTCGAGAAAACTCAGCAAGACTCGCCGCAACAACGCGGGTGAAAGGTTTTCCTGCTCAAGCATTTCCAGCGCTAGGTACAGCCGCGACATATGGATGCCACGCGCCTCTCCATCGTCGAGGCTAACGCCAGCGTCGGCTTTTGCACTCAGTCGCTGGCCATCGAATAAAACAGGAAGAGCAATGCCGCACATGCCCACCCAATCGAGTGGCAGGGCTTGGCGTGAGGCCTGCGCGGCGATATCCGGCAGAGTCAGCGCATTCATGAGCAGGTCCATCGTGGGAGTTGATTTGGCATGTTATATTATAACAATCAAATCGACGATGCCTTTTTCGTGAACGAGCTTTCATCATGCACAGACGTCACTTGCTCAACCTGATTCTGGCCAGCGCGGCCTTTGCGTTACCTTTTGGTGTGTCGGCCACGCAAATTCGCAATGCACGACTGTGGCGTTCGGACGACAAGCTGCGACTGGTGTTCGATCTGAGCGGGCCGGTGCAGTACAAAACTTTTTCCCTGAGTGCTCCGGAGCGGCTGATCATCGATCTGAGTGGCGCCAACTTCAGTGGCGACTTCAGTCAGCTGGCGCTCGACAACTCGGTGATTCGCGCGATCCGTTCCGGGCATTTCGGTCAGGGCGATACGCGGATCGTCCTCGACCTCAGCGGTCCGGTGCAGCTCAACAGCTTCCTGTTGCCACCACAGGATGGGCAGGGGCACCGATTGGTGCTCGATCTGAAGGCCATTGCTCCGCTACAGATCGCGGCGGCGCCGTCGGAAAAACGTGAGCCCATCATCGACAAGGCTCATCCCAAGCGCGACATCATTGTGGTGGTCGACCCTGGTCACGGCGGCAAAGACCCGGGCGCGGTCGGCGCCAAAGGTGAGCGGGAGAAAGACGTGGTGCTATCGATCGCCCAGCTGTTGGCCAAGAGGCTGAAGCGTGAAAAGGGCTTCGACGTGAAACTGGTGCGTAACGATGACTTCTTCGTCCCACTGCGCAAGCGCGTGGAGATCGCCCGCAAGCACAAGGCCGACATGTTCATCTCGGTCCATGCGGACGCCGCGCCGCGCCTCACCGCTTCAGGTGCGTCGGTGTACTGCCTGTCCGAAGGCGGTGCGACCTCGGCCACGGCGCGCTTCATGGCGCAACGGGAGAACGGCGCGGACCTGTTGGGCGCCACCAGCCTGCTCAATCTCAAGGACAAGGATCCGATGCTCGCCGGGGTGATTCTCGACATGTCGATGAACGCCACCATCGCCGCCAGTTTGCAGTTGGGCAACACGGTGCTCGGCAGCCTGGCGGGCATTACCACGCTGCATCAGAAGCGTGTGGAGCAGGCGGGATTTGCGGTGTTGAAGTCGCCGGATGTGCCGTCGATTCTGGTGGAAACCGGCTTCATCTCGAACGCCCGCGACAGCCAGCGACTGGTGACGGCGCGGCATCAGCAGGCCGTGGCGGATGGTTTATTCGAAGGCTTGCAGCGTTACTTCCAGAAGAATCCCCCAATGAACAGCTATATCGCCTGGCAGCAGGAGCAGAAAAAGGCACAGGCCTAGCAACCGGTCATCCGGCTACAGGTGAACTTCGCGCTGCTGCCCCCGGAACTGGAGAACCGATTGATGGTTGTCCAGCCAACCCGGCGGTTGTAACCGACCCAGGCTTCGCCATCGGATGCGAGGCCGGTAAAGAACGTCAGTTGCCCGTAGCGGCTGTTGGTTTGCGCCCAATGGCGTTTGCCGGCCACTTCAAAGCCGCGCAAGTAGATCGTGCTACCGACGGTGTTAACGCTGTAGGCATTGCCGTCGGCATCCACGCAGGCCAGCAGATTGGCGCTACGGGTGCATTTGGCCAGGCTTGGGATCTGTCCCCAGGCATCGACCGCAATCAGCAGCGAAAGGCTCAACAGCGAGAATCTCAGAGCGTTTCCCATGGCATTTCTCAAGGGGCGGACGGGTTAAAGCATCGTGCCCTTTGTCGTTGTGGGCAAGAGGGGGAGTGGCTTGTTTGTGTTGTTATACTATAACATAAATTAAGCCCGACATTGCGACCGGGCATCCCTGTGAGGAATACCTGATGCCCAATCGTCTCCCCGTGACCGTCCTGTCGGGCTTTCTCGGCGCCGGAAAAAGTACACTGCTGAATTACGTACTACGTAATCGCGATAATCTGCGGGTCGCGGTGATCGTCAACGACATGAGCGAAATCAACATCGATGGCAGTGAAGTTCAACGCGATGTCAGCCTGAACCGTGCCGAAGAAAAACTCGTGGAAATGAGCAACGGTTGCATTTGCTGTACGTTGCGCGAAGACCTGCTCGAAGAAGTCAGCAAACTCGCCAGGGACGGTCGTTTCGATTATCTGCTGATCGAGTCCACCGGCATTTCCGAGCCGCTGCCCGTGGCGGAAACCTTCACCTTTCGCGATGAAGAAGGGCAGAGCCTGGCCGACATTGCGCGGCTCGACACCATGGTCACCGTGGTCGACGGCATGAACTTCCTGCTCGACTACCAAGCCGCCGAAAGCCTCGCTTCCCGTGGTGAAACCCTGGGCGAGGAGGACGAGCGCTCGATCACTGACCTGTTGATCGAGCAGATCGAATTCGCCGACGTGATCCTGATCAGCAAGATCGATTTGATCAGCAGCCGCGAACGCCAGGAGCTGATCGCGATCCTCGAACGGCTCAATGCCCAGGCCGAGATCATTCCGATGGTCATGGGTGAAGTGCCGCTCAAGAAAATCCTCAACACTGGGCGTTTCGACTTCGAGAAGGCCGCTCAGGCACCAGGATGGTTACAGGAATTGCGCGGTGAACACGTGCCGGAAACCGAGGAGTACGGTATTGCCTCCACGGCTTATCGGGCGCGGCGACCGTTTCATCCGCAGCGTTTTTTCAGCTTCATCGATCGCCCGTGGGTGAACGGCAAACTGCTGCGTTCCAAGGGCTTTTTCTGGCTGGCCAGCAAACACATGGATGCCGGCAGCTGGTCCCAGGCCGGCGGCTTGATGCGTTACGGGTTTGCCGGGCGCTGGTGGCGTTTCGTGCCGAAAAACCAGTGGCCGCAAGACGAAGAAAGCACCGCCGGGATCATGGAGAACTGGACGGCCGCCACCGGCGATTGCCGGCAGGAACTGGTGTTTATCGGTCAGAACATCGACTTTGCACAACTCACCGCCGAACTTGATAACTGCCTGCTGACGGATGATGAAATGGTCTTGGGCGTCGAGGGGTGGCGGCTGTTGCCCGATCCGTTCGGTCTCTGGCACGAAGAGGCGGCTGCCTGATGCTGGCGCCCAGTCTGAAGCGGCGACCGCTCATTGCTCAGGTTCAAGGTGAAACGCCAAAGGTGCTGACCGGGATTCTGGACGACGGTGTGAACCTCGCCCTTTGGCAACGCCAACTGCCGGCGCATATTGCCGATTTCGGTCGCTTGCTGTTGTCCCTGAACCAGCCGCTGGCCGAGTCGCTTTCCCTTGAAATGGCCAGTGATGACGCCGAACCCAATCTCCACGGTTTAGCCTCAGGCTTCAGCGATCTTGAAGGCTACGAAGGCTTTATCGCCGACGTTTCCTGGTTGGTCAGCGCGTTCGCCTGCCTGTTGGGCGCCCAACGCGTCGGCCTGCGCCTGCGGGTTCTGGACAAAGCCATGTGCCCGCGTTTCCATGTCGATCATGTGCCGGTGCGGTTGATCACCACATACGCCGGGATCGGCAGCCAGTGGCTGAAAGAAGGGGCGATGGATCGCCGCCGATTAGGCGAGCCTGACGCCGAACCCCAGGATGATTCGCTGATCCAGCGTATCTCCAGCGGCGAAGTGGCGCTGCTTAAAGGAGAGAAGTGGCACGGCAACGAAGGTTTCGGTCTGGTTCACCGTTCGCCGCAGCCGGCACCGGGCGAGCGTCGTTTGATCCTGACCCTCGACTGGCTGGGCTGACAGCTCAAGGTTTGAGCCAGGTTCCCTGGCTCTGGGCTTCGCAAAACGGCTTCAGATACGCCGCATCGGTGGCCACGCCGTAATAGTGAATATCCTGCCGGTAAGGCATATTGGCGACTTGAGCGTTGCTGCATACCCCGAACGCGCCGGCGGGGCATTGGTCGACGTACTGCACCTCGACTTTCTGCCCGGCCAGATTCGGCTGGCAGAAGCCGTCGGCGAACAGTTTTTCCGGGATGTTGCGGTTCTGCTGGCAGACCTTCACGTCCAGCCGCTCAGCCGTACTATGTACCACGCAGGCCTGGGCCAGCGCTTCACCCGACATGAGCGCCAGAAGCAACGACCATCCCATCAACCGCATCCTTTACCTCCTCAGAAAACTTCGACCATGTTGCAGAACATTCCCACCCACGTCATCGCCGGCCCGCTGGGTGCCGGCAAGACCAGCCTGATCAAGCACCTGCTGGCGCAGCGGCCGGCCGGTGAGCGCTGGGCGGTGCTGATCAACGAGTTCGGCCAGATCGGCCTGGATGCTGCGCTGCTGACCCAGGACGTCGATGGTATCGCACTGGGGGAAGTGGCCGGGGGGTGTTTGTGTTGCGTCAATGGTGCGCCGTTTCAGGTCGGCCTCGGGCGGCTGCTGCGCAAGGCACGACCGGATCGACTGTTCATCGAGCCCTCCGGGCTGGGGCATCCGGCGCAGTTGCTCAGGCAATTGAGCGAGGCGCCGTGGCAAGGCGTCCTGGCGGTGCAGCCTTGCGTGCTGGTGCTGGACGCCCAGGCGCTCGCGGCTGGAAAACCGCTGCCAGCGGCGCAACTGCAAGCGTTGGACAGTGCCGGGTTGCTGTTGCTGAACAAGGCAGAAAGCCTCGACGACAGTGATCGCCAGCGAGTTGTCGCACAGTTGCCGTCGCGTCCTTTGTACTGGACGCAGCAAGCTGTCTTGCCGCTGAGCGAGTTACCGGGCCTCAAGGCTCAGGCTGTCGCGGGTGTGGATAACTTCATCGTGCCCAAGGGGCTGGCACAGATGCCGGCCATCTGGACTGACCCTGCGCAGCCGATTTGCTTGAGTCAGGCGCAAGAGGGTGGCTGGAGCGTCGGCTGGCGCTGGCATCCGAGTCAGACATTCGATGCCGTGCTTGTCGGAAAGTGGCTTGAGAGCCTTGAATGGTTGCGGGCGAAGCTGGTTATCCACAGCGTAGAGGGTTGGGTGTCGGCCAACGCGCTGAATAACTCGTTACTGGATTGGCAACCCAGCGAATGGCGAAGGGATTCGCGCATCGAGCTGATTTTCAGTGAAGTGCAGGATGTTGAGTCGCTGCAAAGAGATCTGGCCGATTGCCGGTCGGTTTGAAGATCAAAAAATCGCAGGCTGCGATCTTTTGATCTTCAGGGACGCCACTTGGTGTGTTCTTGCCGCCACTGGCTCAATTCAATCACCTCGGCGCTGGGTTTTGCGACTTCGACCACCGGCGGTGTGTCGTCGAATGGCATTGGGTAGGGCGCGAGCTCGATGTGTGCGCTATGGGCGCCGAACTGAGTGATGGTGCCGTTGTGGCGGGTTTCGCCGGTCACGGTAAATTCGAAGTTATACACACGGGCCAGGCGCCGACGGCCGTTGGCGTCTTTAATGAAAGCGATCTTCTTCAAGGCTACGTTGCCGTCCAGCAGCTCGATCCGCAGCTTGGCGCAATGCTGCTGAACCCGCTCCAGTGCGCGTTCGCGCAAGCCGTGGTTGTGCCACAGCCATGCGCCACCGGTGGCGAGCAGCATCAGCACGAAGATATTTCCTAGGGTCAGCATCAACAGGGTGCTCCAACAAGATAGTGTCAGCTTAACTGCGTCTCTGGTCTGTCGTACAGGCTGCGTTTAGTCGCATACTGCGCGGCTCGAATTTCAATCGGTTTATGGAAAACTCACCGCATGAAACGTACGCCCCATCTGCTCGCCATCCAGTCCCATGTGGTGTTCGGCCACGCTGGCAACAGCGCCGCGGTTTTCCCGATGCAGCGGGTCGGGGTGAACGTCTGGCCGCTCAATACCGTGCAGTTCTCCAACCACACGCAATATGGCCAGTGGGCCGGGGAAGTGCTGGCCCCGCATCAGATTCCGGAGTTGGTGGAGGGCATCGCGGCGATTGGCGAACTGGGCAACTGCGACGCCGTGTTGTCCGGCTACCTCGGCAGCGCGGCCCAAGGGCGGGCGATTCTGGCGGGAGTGGAGCGAATCAAATCGATCAATCCCAAAGCCTTGTACCTCTGCGATCCGGTGATGGGCCATCCGGAGAAGGGCTGCAGTGTTCCAGCCGAAGTCAGCGATTTCCTGCTGGAAGAGGCGGCGGCGTTAGCCGACTTCATGTGCCCGAATCAGCTGGAGCTGAACAGCTTCTCGGGGCGCAAGGCGCAGTCACTGTTCGATTGCCTGGCCATGGCGCGGGCGCTGCTGGCGCGCGGTCCGAAGGCGGTGTTGGTCAAGCATCTCGACTATCCCGGCAAACTGACGGATGGCTTCGAGATGTTGCTGGTGACCGCTGAAGGCAGCTGGCACTTGCGTCGGCCGTTGCTGGCGTTCCCGCGTCAGCCGGTGGGCGTTGGCGATCTGACTTCCGGGCTGTTCCTGGCGCGTGTGCTGCTGGGTGACAGTCTGCTGAGCGCCTTCGAATTCACCGCGGCGGCGGTGCATGAAGTGCTGCTGGAAACCCAGGCGTGTGCCAGCTATGAATTGGAACTGGTGCGGGCGCAGGACCGGATCGCCCATCCCCGGGTGCGGTTCGAGGCGGTAGCGATCAGTTTGTAATGGTGTGGCGGTAGAAAAGATCGCAGCCTTCGGCAGCTCCTGCGCGTCTGTGGGCGCTGCCCAGGGCGCGATCTTTTGCTTTAAGCGTCGCCCTTGATTTCCTGATAGCGCTTTTCCAGTTCCTGACGAATCTGCCGACGCTGCTGGGCCTGCATGTACCGACGCTTGTCTTCGCTGTTCTGCGGTTGCAGTGGCGGGACGGAGGCCGGTTTACGCTGGTCATCCACCGCGACCATGGTGAAGAAGCAGCTGTTGGTGTGGCGCACCGAGCGCTCGCGAATGTTCTCGGTCACGACCTTGATGCCCACTTCCATCGAGGTATTACCGGTGTAGTTGACCGAGGCCAGAAAGGTCACCAGCTCACCGACATGAATCGGCTCGCGGAAGATCACCTGATCCACCGACAAGGTCACTACGTAACGGCCGGCATACCGGCTGGCGCAAGCGTAGGCCACTTCATCGAGGTATTTGAGCAGGGTGCCGCCGTGGACATTGCCAGAGAAGTTGGCCATGTCGGGGGTCATCAATACCGTCATCGACAGCTGGGCGTTTCCGGGTTCCATAACGTACTCACGGGTTCAAGGCAGGGTTTGGGGGGGCACCTCTGTGGGTGCTTGTCGGTGTTTTTCAAACCAACAGTTATCGGGACGCCGGGCGGGGAGGCGCCGTCACGCCCGAAGCGATCTGTTTCCATATATTGCACCGTCTTTGCGCCGGAAGTCGTGGTGTTACCCTTCAAAAGCCCACCCCCGAAGGAGCCACACACCATGCATGCCATCAGTTTCATTCAGGATCTGGCAGTGATCATGTTGATTGCGGGTGTGGTGACCGTGCTCTTTCATCGTCTCAAACAACCGGTGGTGCTCGGCTACATCGTCGCCGGTTTCATTATCGGCCCGCACACACCGCCCTTCGGCCTGATCCACGACGAAGAAACCATCAAGACCCTCGCCGAGCTCGGGGTGATTTTCCTGATGTTCTGCCTGGGGCTGGAGTTCAGCCTGCGCAAGCTGTTCAAGGTCGGCGCCACGGCGTTTATCGCGGCTTTCCTGGAAATCGTCCTGATGATCTGGATCGGCTACGAAATCGGCCGCTGGTTCGACTGGAATACCATGGATTCGCTGTTCCTCGGCGCGATCCTGGCGATTTCCTCGACCACCATCATCGTCAAGGCGCTCAACGACCTGAAGATGAAGAACGAGCGTTTTGCGCAGTTGATCTTCGGCGTACTGATCGTCGAGGACATCCTCGGTATCGGCATCATCGCCTTGCTGTCGAGCATCGCCGTCAGCGGCACGGTCAGTTCCGGCGAAGTCTTTTCCACCGTCGGCAAGCTTTCCCTGTTCATGATTGTCGCACTGGTCATCGGTATTCTGCTGGTGCCGCGACTACTGGCCTATGTGGCGAAATTCGAAAGCAATGAGATGTTGCTGATTACCGTGCTGGGCCTGTGTTTCGGCTTCTGCCTGCTGGTGGTCAAGCTTGAATACAGCATGGTTCTCGGCGCGTTCCTGATCGGTGCGATCATGGCCGAATCGCGCCAGCTGCTGAAGATCGAGCAGTTGATCGAGCCGGTTCGCGACCTGTCAGTGCGATCTTCTTCGTCGCCATCGGCCTGATGCTCGACCCGATGATCCTGCTGCAATACGCCTGGCCGATTGCGGTGATCACTGTGGCGGTAGTGCTGGGCAAGATGCTGTCCTGCGGCCTTGGCGCGTTTATCGCCGGCAATGACGGACGCACCTCACTGCGCGTGGGGATGGGGCTTTCACAGATTGGCGAATTCTCTTTCATCATCGCCGCGCTGGGCATGACGCTGCAGGTCACCAGCAGCTTTCTCTATCCGGTGGCTGTGGCCGTCTCGGTGATCACCACGCTGTTGACGCCCTATCTGATCCGCGCGGCCGATCCGCTGTCGATCAAGCTTGCTGCCGTGATGCCGCAGCGCCTGGCTCGTGTGCTGGGGATGTATGGCGAATGGCTGCGCAGCATCCAGCCTCAGGGCGAGGGCGCGCTGTTGGCGTCGATGATTCGGCGGATTCTGTTGCAGGTGGGGGTCAATCTGGCGCTGGTGGTTGCGATCTTTTTATCGGGCGCCTTCTTCGCCGAGCGCATGTCCGTTTACCTGCAAGACTGGATCAGCGACCCGAGCTGGCAGAAAGCGTTGATCTGGGGTGGGGCGTTGCTGTTGTCGCTGCCGTTCCTGATCGCCGCCTATCGCAAGCTCAAGGCGCTGTCGATGCTGCTGGCAGAAATGGGGGTGAAGTCGGAGATGGCCGGCCGCCACACGCAGCGAGTGCGTCGGGTGATCGCCGAAGTGATCCCGATCCTCTCGCTGCTGGTGATTTTCCTGCTGCTGGCGGCCTTGTCGGCCAGTATTCTGCCGACCAACAAGTTGCTGGTGCTGATTGTCGTGGTCGCGGCTGGGATAGCGGCGCTGCTCTGGCGCTGGTTCATCCGCGTGCATACGCGGATGCAGGTGGCCTTGCTGGAAACCCTGGATAACCACAAGGATTCGGCCGAGCATTGAGCGTGACGAATCCCTGTAGCAGCTGCCGAAGGCTGCGTTCGACTGCGCAGCAGTCGCCAATCAGGCTACGAGGTGATTCAGGTTAACCGGGTGTCAGGGTTTACGACTGCTTCGCAGCCGAACGCAGGCTGCGCCAGCTGCTACAAAAAGTCGTGCAGGGTTAAATCAGCTTTCCAGCCAGACGTCCCGTGCCCAGTGCCAGACCGATTCCCAGGTTTCTTCGGCGAGTAACTCTTCTTCGGCCAGCCACAACACCACGGTGCCGTCTTCTTCGACGCAGTAGTAGTTGTCACCGTCCTGGCAGATCGGGATCAGGCTGCGATCAACACCAGCGTCCCAGGCGTTGGCGGCAACGTCCGGCAGGTAGGTGTGGGATTGCGGGTCGGTGACGGTCACCGGCTCCAGGCTGCCGTAGACAACATCGCTGACGGTCAGCAGAAATTCTCTGAATACGAAGGGAATGTCGATGAACAGTTGCTCTTCGATTTCTACCAGCAGATCTTCGTCGGGCAACTCCAAGGGGACCGGTACCGGTTCGTTGGCTTCACGCAGTTGTTCGATGATTTCTTCCACGTCCGGGATCCTCTTGCTTGATGGCGCGGTTTAGTTTGGGCGGTTTATACAGTAGCTCGCTATAGATGCAACCGTGAAATAGAAAACCCCGGCAGAGCCGGGGTTTTCATTACAGCATGCGAAACGCGGAGTTATCAGCTGTTCTGGCGGATACCTGCGACCAGCCAAGGCTGGTTTTCGCCTTGTGGACGTTCCATGTTCCAGCTTTCGCTGAACACTTCGCCCTGGTCGAAACGCGAGGTCTTCGACACGCCGCTGAAGGTCAGGGTGGCGATGGTCTTGTCCGCACGGTCATCAACGCCGTCCAGTTGTACCTGGAGGTTGTCGATGTAAGTCGACTGGAAGCCGTCGCCCAGGTCGGCACGTTCGCGCTTGAGGAACTCCAGCAGTTGCGGGGTCACGAACTCGGCGATCTTGTCCATTTCGTTGGCGTCCCAGTGCTGTTGCAGGGACTGGAAATGGTTGCGCGCGGCTTCAACGAAGCGCTGTTCGTTGAACCAGGCCGGAGCATTGATCACCGGACGGGCAACAGGTGCGGCCGAACCGCCGAAGATCGAACCCATGGCTGGCTTCTGCTCGAACACTTCACGTTGCATCGGCGCGCCGGCCGGAGCCATATGCTCCTGCTGTTTGCGACGACGAGCGGCAATGAAGCGGAAGACCAGGAAGGCGATGACCGCCATGATCAGGATGTCGAAGAACTGCATGCCCTGGAAGCCGCCGGCCATGAACATGGAAGCCAGCAGGCCACCGGCCGCGATACCGGCCAGAGGGCCGAGCCAACGCGAAGCACCGCCGGCCTTGGCGGCAGCGCCAGCGGCACCGGCCGCGCCGGCAGTGGCGGCTGCACCGCCCACGCCAGGAGAAGAAGGAGCCATTTGGCTGGTCTGGTGAGTCGGCGCAGCGCCGACACTCTTGCCGCCACCAAAGCGCTTGGCGTTGGCGTCCAGGCTCATCGTCAGGCCGATGCACAACGCCATGGCGATGCTAAGAAAACGTTTCATAAAGGGAATTCCCATTTGTGGATGGCACGCGCGCCATGTTGCACAGCTGAAGTGTTACTGGCTAGCGGCAGAGTGTTTCGGGCTTTTGCCTGACAGGTTGTGTTCAGCTTCAGTCAGCGCAATAAGGCCTGTTAGCGTTAGTCTGTAGGACGAGTGGATAGCTTCTGTAGGAAGGATGCTTAGCGCCGCAGCGCCAGCATGACGACACCGGCCGTAATCAGGCCGATTCCGCTCCATTGGCGCAGGTCGAGTTTTTCACCCAGCAGGATTACGCCGAGCACCGCCACCAGCACCACGCTGAGCTTGTCCACCGGAGCGACCAACGAGGCCGGCCCCAGTTTCAGCGCGCGGAAGTAGCAGATCCACGAGGCACCGGTGGCCAGTCCCGACAGCAGCAGGAACAGGTAGCTCCTGGCCGAGATCGATCCTAATGACTGATATTGGCCCGTGGCGTACAAAATCAAGGCCAGGCTGACCAAAACCACCACCGTGCGCAGCAGCGTGGCGAAGTCCGAGTTAACGTTTTCGATGCCGATTTTGGCGAAAATCGCGGTCATGGCGGCAAACGCCGCCGACATCAGGGCCCAGAATGTCCAGGAAGAAAAGAAACCCGAGCCCATGTTTTTGCGCCTTTTATAAGATCAATCTGAAACACAGAACCTTGTGGGAGTGAGCAGGCTCGCCCCCACAGTAAATCACTGGCAGGTTTTAGATCGCTTCCAGCTTGGCGTAACCGAGCATCAGCCACTTGCTGCCTTCGCTGAAGTTCACCTGCACCCGCGCTTGAGCACCGGCGCCTTCGAAATTCAGGATCACACCGTCGCCGAACACCGAATGCCGCACAGTCTGGCCGAGGCTGAACCCGGTGTCCGGGATCTCGCTGCCGCCGAACAGGCTGCTGGAACTCTGCTGCTGGCCTCCGCCGAACGGACGGCTGACACTGTTGGACAGTCGCACTTCCTGGATCAGGCCTTTCGGCACTTCACGTACGAAACGCGACACCTTGTTGTAGGTCTCGCTGCCGTACAAGCGTCGGGTTTCAGCATACGTCAGCACCAGGTTCTGCATCGCCCGGGTGATACCGACATAGGCCAGACGACGCTCTTCTTCAAGGCGACCGGGTTCTTCCAGGCTCATTTTGTGCGGAAACAGGCCTTCTTCCATGCCCACCAGGAACACGTAAGGGAATTCCAGGCCCTTGGCGCTGTGCAGGGTCATCAACTGAATGCTGTCTTCGTGCTCGTCGGCCTGGGTGTCCCCGGCCTCCAGCGAGGCGTGGCCGAGGAATGCCGCCAGTGGCGATTGCTCTTCGTCCTCTTCCGGGTTTTCGAAGTTGCGCGCGGCGCTGACCAGTTCCTCAAGGTTTTCTACCCGGGCCTGGCCTTTCTCGCCTTTTTCCGCCTGGTGGTAGGCGATCAGCCCCGACTGCTCGATGACGGTCTGGGTCATCAGGTGCAACGGCATTTCCATGCACTTGGCGGCGAGGTTCTCGATCAGCTCCATAAACGCCCCAAGTGCACCGGCAGCGCGCCCGGTCAGGCCCTTGTTGGCCACCAGCTGACGCATGGCTTCCCACATCGACACGTCGCTGTGGCGCGCATGATCGCGAATCGCTTCGACGGTTTTTTCGCCGATGCCACGGGCCGGAACGTTGATCACCCGCTCAAGGGCCGCGTCGTTGCCACGACCTTCCAACAAACGCAGATACGCCATGGCGTTCTTGATTTCTGCCCGTTCGAAGAAGCGCTGACCACCATAAATGCGGTACGGGATGCGCTCGCGCAGCAAGGCTTCTTCCAAAACGCGCGATTGGGCGTTGGAGCGGTACAGAATCGCGATATCACTGCGAGCCAAGCCGGTTTTCAGCGCGCTTTCAATGGTTTCAACCACGTAGCGTGCTTCATCGTGTTCGTTGAACGCGGCGTACAGATTGATCGCTTCGCCTTCGCCACCATCGGTCCACAGCTCTTTGCCCATGCGCCCGGTATTGTTGGCGATCAGGGCGTTGGCGGCCTTGAGGATCCCGGCGGTGGAGCGGTAGTTCTGCTCCAGACGAATGATCTCGGCATCCGGGAAGTCGTCGGAATACTGATAGATGTTCTCGATTTTCGCGCCGCGCCAGCCATAGATCGACTGATCGTCGTCGCCGACCACCATCAGGCTGTCGCCACCCTTGGCCAGCAGACGCAGCCAGGCGTACTGCACGGCGTTGGTGTCCTGGAACTCGTCCACCAGAATGTGCCGGAAGCGCTTCTGATAATGGGCGAGCAGCCCCGGGTGGTCGCGCCACAGATCGAGGGCGCGCAGCAGCAGTTCGGAGAAGTCGATGACGCCGGCACGCAGGCACGCAGCCTCGTAGGCTTCATAAATGCTGCGCATGGTCGCCAGGAACAGATCGCCGCTGGCTTGAATATGTTGTGGACGCAGACCTTCGTCTTTCTGCCCGTTGATGAACCACTGGGCCTGCCGGGCCGGCCAGCGTTGCTCGTCCAGGCCCAGCTCACGGATCACCCGCTTGACCAGCCGTTGCTGGTCGTCGCTGTCGAGAATCTGGAAGGTCTGGCTCAGGCCCGCCTCTTGCCAGTGCGCCCGCAATAAGCGGTGCGCCAGGCCGTGGAAGGTGCCGACCCACATGCCGGCCGGGTTGATACCCATCAGCTGCTCGATGCGATGACGCATCTCGGCAGCGGCCTTGTTGGTGAAGGTCACCGACAGAATGGAGTGGGGCGAGGCGTTTTCGACCTGGATCAACCAGGCGATACGGTGCACCAGCACTCGGGTTTTACCGGAGCCAGCACCGGCCAGGACCAACTGACGACCCACGGAGGCAGCTACGGCCTGGCGTTGGGCATCGTTGAGGGAGTTCAGCAGAAGGGAGAGATCATCGCGCATCGGGGCATTCTAGGGTGCGCCGTCACACCGGGCAAACCGAGCTTTGCATTAGCCGATGAAAGAAGCATCGACGATGACCGGTTGGTCACTGGCTGCAAGCAGGGGCGGGGCTCGCCTGGCGGCTTTTACCCCGGATGCGGGCGACTAAAACTTTTGTCTATTTTATGACCTGAGGCAGTTTGGTCCGGGCATTTGCTTGTGTATGCTCCGTCCACAATTCGGGCTCGCATGCTCAACTATAAGAACAAGAACATCGCCTATGACCCTCAGCTCCGACCTGTCGGGCCCCTCCGTGGAGCCTCGGGCTATCCGCAAACAGTACGCCATGGAGATGGCGGTCGAACGCACGCGTCTGCTGTACCAGGGCTCGCTCTTGCCGACGCTTTTCATGTTGATCAACGGTCTGGTCTGCGCCGGGTTGCTCTGGAGCCCGCAACGCTACTTCGTGGTCAGTGTCTGGCTGGTCTGGTTATTGTCGCTGGTGGCGTTGCGGGTGATTCAGGTCGCGGCCTTCGATTCGGCGATTCCCAACCGTCAGGCCCATCCGATCTGGCGTCGCATGTTTCTGCTCGGTTCGGCGATGACCGGCCTGACCCTGGCCGGTGCCGGCATCGCGCTGGTGCCCGCTGACAATTTCATCCAGCAAGCCTGGGTATTCGGTCTGATCGGCGCCGCAGCCCTTTCGGCCAGCGTCGCTTATGCGGTCAGCCTGCCAGCATTTCTATCCTTTACCTTGCCCTGTCTGTTGCCCGCCATCGGCTATCTGTTCTGGGGCGGCGATGAACAGGAGCAGGGCTGGGGCTGGTTCGGGCTGATTCTTCTGGGCTCGTTGAGCGTGGTCGCCTGGCAGGTCAATCGGTTGATCGATCAGGGTTTGTTGCGGCGTTTTCAAAATCAGGCGCTGATCGAACACTTGCAGCAAGCGCAAAGTCGCAGCGAGCAACTCAATCACGAACTGGCCAAGGAAATCGACCAGCGTCGTCGCGCCGAAGAAGAATTGCGCGAAACCCAGGTCGACCTTGAAAACCGGGTTGCCCAGCGCAGTCTGGAGCTGGATGCGGCCAACCAGGCCTTGAGCAAGAGCGAAGCGCGGCTGGCGCTGGCGTTGAAAGCGAGTGAACTCGGTTTGTGGGACTGGAACCTGCAGACCGACGAAGTTCATCACACTCAGCTCCAGGAGTTGTTCGGGCTGGAGCCGGAATACGTGACGGCAATGCTCCGCCACCTCAAGCCGAGGCTGCATCCCGACGACTTGCCAGCGCTGAAGCGGGCGCTGGTCGAGCATTTGAAGGGCCGCACCGAGGATTATCAGATCGAGTACCGCGTTCGGCATGGCGATGGCCATTGGGTCTGGATCGAGGACCGTGGTCGAGCGGTCGAGCGTAGTGAAAATGGCCGGGTGATCCGCATGGTCGGCACCCGCCGCGATATCAGCGCCAGCAAGCACCTGGAAGAACAGCGCCAACTGGCGGCGACGGTGTTCGAGGCGGCCAGCGAAGGCATCGTGATTTTCGACCCGAATTACGCACTGATCGCGGTCAATCAGGCTTTCAGTCGGGTAACTGGCTATGAAATCGATGACATGCTCGGGCGCAACGTGGTCGATTTGCCCTGCAGCCGCGACGCCCGTCGGCATTACGCGGCGATTCGTCAGGCGCTGGAGCAGCACGGTAGTTGGCAGGGCGAGTTGGTCGAGACCCGCAAGAATGGCGAGTTGTATCCGCAGTGGCTGCAACTGAATGCCGTACGCGATTTGCGGGGAAATGTCAGTCATATCGTCGGCTTCTTCGCCGATCTGTCCGCTCGGCGTGAATCCGAAGAGCGTATGCGCTACCTCACCCATTACGACGAGCTCACGGGGCTGGCCAACCGTTCGTTATTCCGTGAACGACTGAGCGAGGCTCATCAGCGGGTGCGTCAGGGCGGTCGGCGCAGCCTGGCGCTGCTGCACATCAATCTGGATCGCTTCAAGTTGCTCAACGACAGCCTCGGCCACGAAATCGCCGATCAGCTGTTACAGAAAATGGCCCGGCGGTTGGTCAATGCGTTGCCGGAAGCGGACACCATCGCCCGGTTGTCCGGCGATGAATTTGCGGTGCTGTTCGACGCCTACGGCAACCTGTCGAGCCTGGCGCGCGTGGCGACCCGATTGTCGACCAAGCTGCGTTTGCCGATCACTGTCGAGGGGCATGAACTGGTGATGAGCGCGTCCATGGGCATCAGCCTGTTGCCGGACACCGCACGGGAGATTTCCGCGCTGGTCAGCCAGTCGAACATGGCCATGCAGCATGCCAAACACTTGGGCGGCAACAACTTCCAGTTCTACACCGACAGCCTGCAGGCCAGCACGCTCGAGCGTTTGCAGCTTGAGAACCAATTGCGCAAAGCCATCGAAGAAAAGCAGTTGAAGGTGTTTTATCAACCGAAACTCTGCCTCGCCACCGGTCGGCTGAATGCTGCCGAGGCGTTGGTGCGCTGGGATCACCCGACCCTGGGTCGAGTGCCGCCGGGGGATTTCATTGGTCTGGCCGAGGAAACCGGACTGATCAACGCTATCGGCGAGTTCGTATTACGTCAGGCCTGCTGGCAAGCCTGCGAATGGCAACGTCAGGGGCTTGAGCCGATTCGGGTGTCGGTCAATCTGTCGGTGCATCAGCTGCGTCAGGGGAAACTGGTCAGCCTGGTGCGCCAGGTGCTGGAGGAAACCGGTCTGGCGCCGCACTATCTGGAGCTGGAACTTACCGAAAGCCAGTTGCTGGACAGCGTCGAGCACATCATCGCGACCTTCCAGCAATTGCGCGATCTGGGGGTGAAGCTGGCGATCGACGATTTTGGTACCGGGTATTCGTCTCTGAGCTACCTCAAACGTATTCCTGTGGATTACGTGAAGATCGATCAGGCATTTATCCGTGGGCTGGGAGAGAGCAGCGAGGATGCGGCGATTACCCGGGCGATCATTGCCATGGCCCACGGCCTGTCGTTGAAAGTGGTGGCCGAAGGCGTCGAACGGCCGGAGCAGCTGGAGTTTCTGAAGGTCGAGCATTGCGATGAAGTGCAGGGTTATTGGATCAGCCGTCCGGTTGAGGCTGCAGACCTGGCTGAGCTGTTGCGCGCGGACGAAAAAACCTCGTAGGTGCTACATGGAGCATATGTCGCGTGATATGGGGACATTGAGTTACGCATTGAGCAGGCAAAAAGCCGATTCATGTAGTATAACTACAAGCGTGCTACATCCCCGGCACCTGCCAATGACAAAGAGTCCAGCCCCTTGAATCTGCTGCAACACATCGCCCAGTCACGCCACCTGTTACGCAAGTCGGAGCTCAAGGTCGCCGACCACGTGCTGCTTGATCCTGCGGCGGTGATGCACAGTTCCATGGCCGACCTGGCCCACAGCGTAGGCATCAGCGAGCCGACCATCGTGCGGTTTTGCCGCGCCATCGGTTGTTCCGGGTTCCAGGATTTGAAACTGAAGCTGGCGCAGAGCCTGGCGGCCGGCGCGAGCTTCGGGCAATTCGCGATCCATGAAGACGATTCGGTTGCCGACTACAGCCTGAAAATCTTCGACACCACCCTGCACACCCTGATGGAAGTTCGCGAGAAACTTGACCCGGTAGCGTTGCAGAAGGCCGTGACCGCGATGTCCCAGGCCCAGCGTGTCGAGTTCTACGGCTTCGGTGCGTCGGGTGCGGTGGCGGCGGATGCCCAGCACAAGTTCTTCCGTTTGTTGCTGACTGCGGCGGCGTATTCCGACCCGCACATGCAGGCGATGTCGGCGGTGACCTTGAAGCCGACCGACGTGGCGATCTGCATTTCCCAGTCCGGTCGCTCAAAGGACCTGTTGATCACCGCCAACCTGGTGCGCGAAAGCGGCGCCACGCTGATCACCCTGTGCCCGAGCCAGACACCGTTGGCCGAGCTGTCGACCGTTAACCTGGCGATCGACGTGCACGAAGACACTGAAATCTACACGCCGCTGACGTCGCGCATCGCCCACCTGGTAGTGATCGATGTGTTGGCGATGGGCGTGGCCATGGCCCGTGGGCCGAGCCTGGTCAATCACTTGAAAAGCGTCAAGCGCAGCCTTCGCAGCTTGCGGTTGTCGCCAAAGTCAGTAAAAGCGCTGGACGATTGATTCTGGCTGCAATTGTGGCGAGGGAGCTTGCTCCCGCTCGGCTGCGCAGCAGACGCAAAATCTTAGGGCTGCTTTGCGACCTAGCGGGAGCAAGCTCCCTCGCCACAGGTTCGCGGTCAGCCAGTGAGTTTCATCGTTCTGTAACCCTCCCGCCGCCAAACCGTCATCCCTCGCGCCTATCTTGAAACTCCCGTACTCGCCTTGGGAGACTCGAAATGGCCCAGCCCTACGAAGAACGCAACAGCGCCGTCAAAACCCGTCGTCAGCAAGAAGACCAGCGCCGCATGGAATTTCGCCGCGCCATCGAAGATCGCTGCGAGCGCCGCCAGCTTCTGGCCGAAATCGGCGAATTTCCCGACGACCTCGAACTCAACTACTGGCAGGCAGCACCGGTAACTTCCCGTCGAAACGCTCAACCAGTGCGCTGATTTGCGCTCGTTCGCTGCGGATAAACGCAAGGAATGCGTGGGCCACCGGCGATAGCCGTTTGGCCTTGGCCTGCACCAGGCACCAGCTACGCAGCAGCGGCAGCTCTTCGACCGGCAGCTCGATCAGGCCACCGGTCGCCAACTCAAGGTTCAGGGCGTGGCGCGTCAGCAGCGCCAGGCCCAGACCCGCCAGCACGCATTCACGCTGAGCTTCCGCCGAGGCGACCTCCTGGGTCTGGGTGAAGTGCACGCGCTTCTCTTTGAAATACTCCTCGCAGGCCAGTCGCGTGCCGGAACCGGGTTCGCGCAGCAGCAGCGTGTAGGGTTCCAGATCCTGCAAGCGCAATGGACCCATGTGGCACAGCGGATGATCCGGTGGCGCCACGGCTACAATCGGGTTGTTGAGGAACGGCAGGAATTCCAGCCCCATGTCCTGGGGGACCATCGACATGATCACCAGATCATCGCGGTTATCCGACAGGCGCCGGATGACCTGGCCACGGTTGACCACCGTCAGGTGCAGGTTCACTTCCGGGTGCTGGCGCTTGAACGCGGCAAACAGATGCGGCACGAAATACTTGGCGCTGGACTCCACCGCCAGTTTCAGCTGACCTTGCAATGAGCCTTGCATGTCCGACAGCTGCATATCGAGGTTTTCCAGGCGCCCGAAAATGTCCCGGCTGGCGCGCTGCAGCGCTTCGGCCGCCTCGGTCATGTAGAGTTTTTTGCCGACATAATCGAACAAGGGCTGACCGATCAGCTCTTCAAGTTGACGAATCTGTAGGCTCACGGCAGGTTGTGTGAGAGACATTTCGTCGGCAGCGCGGCTGTAGGACCTTAAATCGCACACCTCATTGAAGATCTGCAATTGACGCAATGTCATACGCATCAATGACTTACGCATTTTCTATAAATCCTGAGCGAAGGTCGATGACTCAACTATAAGTCTTTGCTTATGTCTGACCCAATTATTATTCATTTTTGTTAATCCCTTGCGACAGCTAGTGTGGAGCTGCGACTGAATTGAAACATTTGGTCACGCGTCGACCTGTCTAATCGGGTCGTGGGTGCCACCGGCTCAAGGGAACCTCCAAGTGATAAAAAAGATCCTGATTGCCAACCGTGGTGAGATTGCCGTACGAATCGTGCGCGCCTGCGCCGAAATGGGCATTCGCTCGGTCGCGATCTATTCCGACGCCGACCGTCATGCTTTGCATGTGAAGCGTGCGGACGAGGCCCACAGCATCGGTGCCGAGCCATTGGCCGGCTACCTGAACCCGCGCAAGCTGGTGAACCTGGCGGTGGAAACCGGTTGCGATGCGTTGCACCCCGGCTACGGCTTTCTTTCGGAAAATGCCGAGCTGGCGGACATCTGCGCCGAACGCGGAATCAAATTCATCGGCCCGTCGGCGGAAGTCATTCGCCGCATGGGCGACAAGACCGAAGCGCGCCGCAGCATGATCAAGGCCGGCGTGCCGGTCACACCGGGCACCGAAGGCAACGTGTCGGGCATCGAAGAGGCCCTGACCGAAGGCGACCGCATCGGTTACCCGGTGATGCTCAAGGCTACCTCCGGTGGTGGCGGCCGCGGCATTCGTCGTTGCAACAGTCGCGAAGAACTCGAACAAGCCTTTCCGCGAGTGATTTCCGAAGCCACCAAGGCTTTCGGTTCGGCGGAAGTGTTCCTGGAAAAATGCATCGTAAACCCGAAACACATCGAAGCGCAGATCCTCGGCGACAGCTTCGGCAACGTGGTGCACCTGTTCGAGCGTGACTGCTCGATCCAGCGTCGCAACCAGAAGCTGATCGAGATCGCTCCGAGCCCGCAACTGACTCCGGAACAGCGCGCCTACATCGGCGACCTGTCGGTTCGTGCAGCCAAGGCCGTGGGTTACGAGAACGCCGGTACCGTGGAGTTCCTGCTCGCCGAGGGCGAGGTGTACTTCATGGAGATGAACACCCGGGTGCAGGTGGAACACACCATCACTGAAGAAATCACCGGCATTGACATCGTTCGCGAGCAGATCCGCATCGCATCCGGTTTGCCGCTCTCGGTGAAACAGGAAGACATCCTGCACCGTGGTTTCGCGCTGCAGTTCCGGATCAACGCCGAAGACCCGAAAAACAACTTCCTCCCGAGTTTCGGCAAGATCACCCGTTACTACGCGCCCGGCGGTCCCGGCGTGCGCACCGACACAGCGATCTATACCGGCTACACCATTCCGCCGTTCTACGATTCGATGTGCCTGAAACTGGTGGTCTGGGCGCTGACCTGGGAAGAGGCGATGGACCGTGGCCTGCGGGCCCTCGACGACATGCGTCTGCAAGGGGTCAAGACCACCGCCGCGTACTACCAGGAAATCCTGCGTAACCCGGAATTCCGTAGCGGCCAGTTCAACACCAGCTTCGTTGAAAGCCACCCTGAACTGACCAACTACTCGATCAAGCGCAAACCCGAAGAGCTGGCCCTGGCCATCGCCGCCGCCATCGCCGCCCACGCAGGCCTGTGAGGAATAGAACAATGAGCAAACAAATCCACGTTACCGACACAATCCTGCGCGACGCCCATCAATCGCTGCTCGCCACCCGCATGCGCACCGAAGACATGCTGCCGATCTGCGACAAACTCGACAAAGTCGGTTACTGGTCGCTGGAAGTCTGGGGCGGTGCGACCTTCGACGCCTGCGTACGCTTCCTGAAAGAAGACCCGTGGGAGCGTCTGCGCCAACTGCGCGCCGCGTTGCCTAACACGCGCCTGCAAATGCTCCTGCGTGGCCAGAACCTGCTGGGCTACCGCCATTACAGCGACGACGTGGTCAAAGCCTTCGTCGCCAAGGCCGCGGTCAACGGCATCGACGTGTTCCGTATCTTCGACGCCATGAACGACGTGCGTAACCTGCGCGTGGCCATTGAAGCGGTGAAAGCTGCCGGCAAACACGCCCAGGGCACCATCGCCTACACCACCAGCCCGGTGCACACCATCGAGGCTTTCGTGGCGCAAGCCAAGCAAATGGAAGCCATGGGTTGCGACTCGGTGGCGATCAAGGACATGGCCGGTCTGCTGACCCCGTACGCCACGGGTGAACTGGTCAAGGCACTGAAGGCCGAGCAATCGCTGCCGGTGTTCATCCACTCCCACGACACCGCCGGCCTGGCTGCGATGTGCCAACTCAAGGCCATCGAAAACGGCGCCGACCATATCGACACCGCGATCTCCAGCTTCGCCTGGGGCACCAGCCACCCGGGCACCGAATCGATGGTCGCCGCCCTTAAAGGCAGCGAGTTCGACACCGGCCTGAACCTGGAGCTGCTGCAAGAGATCGGCCTGTACTTCTACGCCGTGCGCAAGAAGTACCACCAGTTCGAAAGCGCGTTCACTGCCGTCGACACTCGCGTGCAGGTCAACCAGGTTCCGGGCGGGATGATTTCCAACCTGGCCAACCAGTTGAAAGAGCAGGGCGCCCTGAATCGTATGAGCGAAGTGCTGGCTGAAATCCCGCGCGTTCGCGAAGACCTCGGCTTCCCGCCGCTGGTGACCCCGACCTCGCAAATCGTCGGCACCCAGGCGTTCTTCAACGTGCTGGCCGGCGAGCGCTACAAGACCATCACCAACGAAGTGAAGCTTTACCTGCAAGGCGGCTACGGCAAGGCGCCGGGCACTGTGAACGAAAAGCTGCGTCGTCAGGCCATCGGCAGCGAAGAGGTGATCGACGTGCGTCCGGCCGATCTGCTCAAGCCGGAGATGACCAAGCTGCGTGCCGAAATCGGCGCCGTAGCCAAGTCTGAAGAAGACGTGCTGACCTACGCCATGTTCCCGGACATCGGCCGCAAGTTCCTCGAAGAACGCGCAGCCGGCACCCTGACACCGGAAGTGCTGCTGCCGATTCCGGAAGCAGGGGGTGTGGCTTCGGCCGGTGGTGAAGGCGTGCCGACCGAGTTCGTCATCGACGTTCACGGCGAAACCTACCGCGTCGACATCACTGGTGTGGGCGTCAAGGCTGAAGGCAAACGCCACTTCTACCTGTCCATCGACGGCATGCCGGAAGAAGTGGTGTTCGAACCGCTCAACGAATTCGTCAGCGGCGGCAGCAGCAAGCGCAAGCAAGCCACTGCACCGGGCCACGTCAGCACCACCATGCCGGGCAACATCGTCGACGTGCTGGTCAAGGAAGGCGACACCGTGAAAGCCGGCCAGGCCGTGCTGATCACCGAGGCGATGAAGATGGAAACCGAAGTCCAGTCGGCCATCACCGGCAAAGTCACCGCCATCCACGTGGCCAAGGGCGACCGGGTGAACCCGGGCGAGATCCTGATCGAGATCGAAGGCTGAGTTAACAGCCTCGATATACCGCTTTAAACCTCGGGGGGGCATGTGCTCCCCTTTTTTTTCGCACTGGGTTTGTGGCTGTTAGAAACTCATTCGCCACTGACCCGTCACGCCGTGGTTACGGCTGTCGGTGCCGATCTCGCCAGTGAGTCCGATGCCCAGGGTGTGTTTTGCTGACAATCCAAGGTCCAGCCCTGTATCGACCAGCAGGCTGTCACGATCCAGCGGCGCACCGGAAACGGTGAAGTTTTTTCCGCCCGTTACCAATCGTTGGCGGGTATCGCTGTAGACGTCCCCGTAAGTATGTTTCCAGCCGGCACTGAACCGTGGCGTCAGTTGCATGCCGTTATCCAGAGTGTTGAGCTTCGCCAGCCGCAGGCCGAACGTGCTGTTCAAATTGTTCTGCGTTTGACCGTGTACCTTCAGAGCCGCAGCGCCACCTTTTTCCGTGTAAGTGTCGCGTTGATAGCGCTGGTAGCCCAGGCTGGCAAACGGTTCGATGCTGACGTTCGTCCGCCCCAGGTTGTAACCCAATTCCGCAAAGGCCTGCTGGGTGTTGGCATCGTAACGGCCTTCGGGGCGGTCGCTGAAACCTTTGAAGGCAACCCGGCGTTTAGTGCTGCCATCGTGACTGCTGTAGGTCGCACCCAGGCGCAGGGACATTGGTCCGTTTTGACGCAGGGCATAAGCTCCCAAATGCCAGCTGTCGAGATCGCCGTCGAGTCCGCGGCTGTCCAGGCGCGTTTCGGATTTTCCGCTCATCACCCCGATGCGCCATTCTTCATCGATGCCCCAATCAGCTCCCAGTACCAGACCGTGGGTTGTGTGTTTCAGAGCGTCGTAGTCGCGATCCAGCGTTCCACCGTGACCCATTGCTTGAAGCCAGACTCGGCCATTGTCTTCGCTGCCGGCGGCCAGGCGTGGCGCATTGCGCCTGGTGGAATTGCTGTAGCTACTGGCGCTGTGCAGCTGACGCATGGCCGAGAGCATGGTCGCGCTGATTGGGCTGTCACTGTTCAGGGTCGCTTTCGCAAGGTTGGCGTTGTTGCCGCCGTCCAGCTGGTCGATGGCCTGGGAGGCTGTTTCGGTGGTGGAGGCAAGCAGGGCCGTGACAGCGGCGTTCGCGGTATTGGGAGGTGTCTGCGCCGTCGGACTGGCTTTGGGTTCTTCAATACTGCGGGCGAGTTCCCGACCGTTTTTGTTGGTTGCGAGACTCTCGAAAGGCACTTCGTTGCGAGCGTAGGTCAGGCGGACGGCCTTTTCGTCGCTATAGTCCGGGGTGGCCGTCATGAATGCGAGATTGTTTTCAATATTGCCAAAATGCCCATCGACCTTGTCGGCCTCGATAATGGTGTACTGGGTGGTTTGCGGATAGTCACCCGATACTGCGACGATTTTCAGGGTGGCATTGCCGAGGCTGGCGGTGCCGTCGACTTTGATCGTTTCGTGACGGCCGTCGGGGTTGACCTCATAGGCCAGGATGGCTGAGTTGGACAGGTTCAAATTGCCTTTGACCCTTGGGGCGCCATGCAATCCATCGACGTTGACGCGGCCGGAGACATCCAGGCCACCGACGGTGCCTGCACCTGCAAAAGTACCGCCGTGCGCGACTGTTACATGACCTTTGATGTCGCCATTGTTGAAGAGCTTTCCGACCGTAATCGCCCCACCTTCGATTTTCCCGTCATTGGTCAGGATGCCGTCATCGAGCACCACCACACCCTTGTTGAAATCTCCGGTACTGGTCAGCGTCCAGGATCCCTGCGAAACATACAGGCCGTTGAAGTTGCGGGTATTCCCCAATCGGCCACCGTCAGTTGCATCAAGCTGTATGACGTTGGTTCCTTTGCCGCCATCGACCCGACCTTCGAAGCTTCCACCATTTTTGACGATGATGAGGTCATCTCTATTTTCCGGTCTCAGGGAAGTACCTCGCCGAGCGGGCTGCGGCGCATCAATCACCGTTTGAAAGGTGGTGTCCGCCTCGATAAAGGCTAGAAGCCGGGTAAGCGGGTGCGGCTCAGTATCAAGCTGCCCGGTTACCTCAGCGATATTCGTTGCCTCAGCTTGCGCGGGTAGTTGTTGGGCGCTTGAAAATTCGGCGCAACCCAGCGCAAGCGCAATGGCCAGCGCCAGGTGTTGTGGTCGGTATTTGTGTTGAACGGGCATCGAGTACGGCCTCTTTTGATGGGAGGCCAAACTCTAAAAGTGAGGCTATAGGTGCCGATGTCAGCTGCTTCCGGCGGGCTTGCGGGGGGTGTCAGCAGGTTGTGTAGAAAATAGCCAGCCGCTTGAGGGCGGCAGTTTTTACCCATTTGAACTGGACGCTTTTTCTTACAGTGAATCAGGACAAGGGGGCTGGCGCTCCCGCAAAAATGCATCTGTCGCAGATCAAAAAAGCGCAGCTCTCGACAGTTCCTACCGGCTCACATACGCCTTCCCGTAATGCCGTTCCATCCGCGCCTGAATCAGCTCCAGTCCAATCGACATCAGCCAATAAATGATCGCCGCCGTCGTCAGCATTTCGATATAGCGATAGCTCGAGCGCCCGTACGATTGCGCCAGGAACATCACTTCCCAAACCCCCATCACCGAGATCAGCGACGAGTCCTTGAGCATGGAGATGAACTGGTTGGTGGTGGGCGGGATGATGGCGCGCATGGCCTGGGGCAGGGTGACGCGCCAGAAAATCACGGTTTCGCGCATGCCCAGGGCCAGCGATGCTTCGCGTTGGCCGTGGGGAACGCCGAGGATGCCGGCGCGGAAGATTTCGCTCAGGTAGGCGCCATAGTTCAGCGACAGGGCGATGATGCCGGCGGCGATGGCGCCCGGCACCACGCCCAATTGCGGCAAGCCGAGGTAGATCAGCAATATCTGGATCAGCAGCGGCGTGCCGCGAAAGAACGAGGCATAGAAGCTTGCGATGCCGAACGCCACGGCGCTTTTCGACAGTCGAGCCAGGGCCGTGATGAAGCCCAGCAGCGACGAAGCCACAATCGAGCACAGGCACAAGAACAGCGTCAGTGCCGCGCCTTGCAGAAAGCCGTTGGGCGCCAGGTGCAGGCCGATCAGGTTCGGCAGTTTGTCGAGGATGATCGAGAACTTCAGGTCGAAGCTCAGGAAGAAACTGGCGAACAAGCCGAACATCGCCGCCCAGGTCAGGTACAGCCGGGTACGGAAGCTGAAGACCCGTTGCAGTAATGACTCAGCCACCGGTTGCGGCGGCTGAGGAGGTTTGGGGAAGGAAGTCATTTGCTGATGTCGGCGCCGATCCATTTTTGCGACAGCTTGCTCAAGGTGCCGTCCTGTTTCAACTGAGCGAACACATCACGCACTTTGGCGTCCCACTGCGCGTCACCTTTTTCGATGGCCACCGAGTTCGGCTCCGAGTACAGCGGCTGGCCGGCGAGCTTGAAGCGCTTGTCTTCGTTCAGGCGCGGTTGCGCGGTGACGAGGTTGGTGAGGATCGCGTCCAGACGCACGCCAGCGCCCAGGCCCAGATCCTGGAACGCGACGTTGTCGGTGTCATACGGGGCGATCTGCACGTTCTCGAACGGGTACTGCAATTGGGTGTCTTCGGCGCCTTCGATCACCAGGTTTTTGTTCAGGTAGCTTTCATAGCTGGAGGCGCTGGTGAGACCGACTTTCTTGCCGCTCAGGTCCTTGGCGCTGTGAATGCTATCGTCCTTGGCATTGACCACGATCACGGCAGGGGAGGCGTAGTACTCGACCGGGAAGTCGAAGACTTCGGCGCGGGCCTTGCTCGGGGTCATGGAGCAGATGCAGATGTCGTAACGCCCGCTCCAGCGGCCGGCGGCAATCACATCCCAGGACGGCGTTTCCAGACGCAGCTTGACGCCCAGTTTGTCCGCCACGGCCTTGGCCACGTCGACGTCGAAACCGTCGAGCTGGTTTTGATCGTTGAGGAACGAGAAGGGTGGATAGCTTTCCATCAACACGCCGACCAGTTCTTTCTTTTGCTCGATGCGATCCAGAGTGGCGCCGGCAAAGGCTTGGGTGGAGGCAGCCAGAATCGTCAGGCCCAGGGCCAGCAGCGGTTGAAATTTCACAGTTGATCCCTGAAAAAAAAGAGGTTGTTATTAACCGAGTGGTGCGTATTAAATAGTTATAAGAACGACTCTGATAGTGAGTTATTTTCATAAGCTTATGAGTGAAAAGCATATGGGCGCAGGGACGGTAATTCTGGATGGTGGCATGGGTCGGGAGCTGCAGCGCCGAGGGGCGCCGTTCAGGCAGCCCGAGTGGTCGGCGCTGGCCTTGAGCGAAGCGCCGCAGGCGGTGGAGGCGGTGCACGCGGCTTATATTGAAAGCGGTGCCAACGTGATCACCAGCAACAGTTACGCGGTGGTGCCGTTCCACATTGGCGAGGAGCGTTTCGCGGCTGAAGGCCAGGCCCTTGCGGCGTTGGCCGGTGAGCTGGCTCGGCGTGCAGTCGATGCCTCGGGCCAAGCGATTCGTGTGGCCGGCTCATTGCCGCCGTTATTCGGCTCCTACCGCCCGGACTTGTTCGACGCTGCTCGGGTGACTGAACTGCTGAGCCCTCTGGTCAATGGTCTGGCGCCTCATGTCGACCTGTGGCTGGCCGAAACCCAGAGTTCGATCGTCGAAGCACGGGCGATCCATGCCGGTCTGCCGAAGGACGGCAAACCGTTCTGGCTGTCGTTTACCTTGAAAGATGAAGACACCGATGAAGTGCCGCGTTTGCGCTCCGGTGAACCGGTGGCTGAGGCCGCTGTGGTGGCGGCTGAGTTGGGTGTCGAGACTTTGCTGTTCAACTGCAGCCAGCCGGAAGTGATCGGGGCGGCGATTGATGCGGCGCGGGAAACCTTCGAGCGCCTGGGGGTGAAGATTCACATTGGCGCATACGCCAACGCCTTCCCGCCGCAGCCGAAAGAGGCCACGGCCAACGACGGTCTGGATCCGCTACGCGACGATCTCGACCCGCCGGGTTACCTGATGTGGGCGGCTGACTGGCAGAAGAGGGGAGCCAGCCATTTGGGCGGGTGCTGTGGGATCGGGCCGGAGCATATTGCGGTACTTGCCCAGACATTAGCGTGATGCCATTCGCGGGCAAGTCGGATCACCGTGCCGCGATCCGACTTGCCCGCGAAGGTGTCGTCCGGGCGCCGAAGCTTACCCGCGGCACTCCGTCAACGTTTTCACCTGCCCCGATTCCGTCTGGTTTTCATCGCTCAACCACCGCTCGAACCCCGCCTGAATCGCCGGCCATTCCGAATCCAGAATCGAATACCACGCCGTATCCCGGTTCTGTCCCTTCACCACCATGTGCTGACGGAATACCCCTTCAAAACTGAATCCCAGCCGCTCCGCCGCGTATTTGGAGCGAGCGTTGCCGTTGTTGCACTTCCATTCCAGGCGCCGGTAACCCAACGCAAAGGCTTCCCTGGCCAGCAGGTAAACCGCCTCGGTACTTTTCGGCGAGCGCTGCATCGGTGCGCCGAAGGTCACATGGCCGATCTCGATGCGACCCTGGGCAGGAACGATCGACATCAGGCTGAGCAGGCCCTGCACCTCGCCGCTGACACGGTCGATCACACTGAAGAAATACGGATCGCTGTTGGCCGCATGGTTGTTCAGCCAGTCATTGAACGCACTGCGTTCCGGGAAAGGACCGTAGGGCAGATAGTCCCAGAGTTTCGGGTCTGAGCCCGGGCCTTCCAGGGCTTTCCACAAACCGTCGGCGTGACGCGCCGGGTCGAGTTTTTCCAGGCGAATGAAACGCCCTTCGATCAGTTGGACCGAGGGCGCCGGAACGCCTTTCCAGTCTGCGAGTGAAGTCGACATGGTGTTCTCCTTGAACCTTAAAGGGCTTTGCGAAACTGGATGAAACCGGGCCGTTCGGCGATGCGCTCGTAGAGCTGGATCGCGGTGGCGTTGGTTTCGTGGGTCAGCCAGTGGACCTTGCAGCAACCGTCGGCCTTGGCTGTGCTGTAGACGAATTCGATCAGTTGCCGACCGACGCCGGTGCCACGAGTTTCGGGTGTCACCAGCAAGTCTTGCAGGTAACAGGAGTTTTCGATGCTCCAGTTCGAGCGGTGATAGATGAAATGCACCATGCCCACCGCTTTGCCGTCGACCCAGGCCAGCGCCCCGTGGGTCGGTTCGCTCGGGTCGAGCAGGCGCTGCCAGGTGCTTTGAGTGACCGCCTCGGGCAGCTCGGTGTTGTAGAAGCGCAAGTAGGCTTGCCACAACGGCAGCCAGGCAGCGTGATCGTCGGCGGTGACCTGGCGGATGTCGATCTGACTCATGTTCATTCCTTAACGCGTCAAAGTGGCAGGTACATGGAAAATTCCTTGGCGAATGCCTTCATCCTAGGCAGGCTAATGGTCTGTTGTAAGAGCCATTAATGACCAATTTCATAGGTCCATTGTCATGTCGAATACGCCACTTCCCTCGTCGTTCAACCCGGCGGGTATCGAACTCGACCGCCGCCAGGGCCTGAGTCGACAGCTCTATCAAGCGCTGCGGGTACGCGTACTCGACGGACGATTGGCCAGCGGCACACGACTGCCGGCCAGTCGCGATCTGGCTACGGCCTTATCGATTTCCCGCAACAGCGTGGTTCGTGCCTACGATCAGCTTTACGCTGAAGGCTTCATCGAGGGGCGTGTGGGTGACGGGACTTACGTGGCGCAATTGCCTCAGGCGGCGTTGCCGGCGAAAAAATTATCCACAAAAGTATCCACAGGGTTTTCAACAGGGTTACCCACAACCTTATCCACAAATTGGCTGGATTTACCTGTTGTTCCATCCAGTAAAGTTATCCACAGCAGTGCTTTGGGGCGCGTTGAAAAGAATCATTTGGCTGTGCCGCCTGGTGGTCCGCCGCGCGCATTCAGGGTTGGCGTGCCGGCGTTCGATCTGTTCCCTTTCGAGGTTTGGGCCAAGCTGAATGCGGCTTTCTGGCGTAAGCCGGATTTACAGCAGCTGTGTTATGGCGACCCGGCAGGTGATGAACGCTTGCGCGGATTGATTGCTGCCTACTTGCGCAGCTCGAGAGGGATGCAGTGCGCCGCTGAGCAAATTGTGATCACCAGTGGCGCGCAGCAGGGGATCAGCCTTTGTGCACAGTTGCTGGTGGAGCCTGGCGATGGGGTGGGCATTGAAAATCCGGGTTATCGTGCTGCCGGCCATGCCTTTGCGGTAGCCGGTGCGCAGCTGCACGGTGTGCCGGTGGATGAGGAGGGGATCGACTGCAGCGCCTTGGCGCAGTTGAGCGATTGCCGGCTGGCTTACGTTACGCCTTCCCATCAATACCCGACCGGTGTGGTCATGAGTCTGGCCCGGCGTCTGGAACTGCTCGCCTGGGCCGAGGGCAACCAGGGCTGGATCATCGAGGACGACTACGATGGCGAGTACCGTTACAGCGGCGCGCCACTGGCGCCGCTGGCGGCACTCGATCGCCATGGGCGGGTGCTGTATGTCGGCACCTTCGGCAAGGTCGCTTTTCCGGCGCTGCGCCTGGGTTATCTGGTGCTACCGCCGGGCCTGGTGGACGCATTCGCGCAGCGTCGGGCGGTGGATGTGCGGCATTCTGAAGTGAGCACTCAAGCGGTGATGGCCGAGTTCATGGCCGCCGGGCATTTCCAGCGGCACATTCGCCGGATGCGGCGTGCCGCCCTCAGCCGTCGCAATTGTTTGCTGGGCGGCTGGCCGGCGGGGATGACCGGAGTGGGTAGCCTGCCCACCGTCTCCGCCGGGCTGCACATGACGGTTTCGGTGGACAGCTTGGCCCGCGAACGGCGACTGATCGAACAAGCGGAAAGCGTGGGTGTGGAGATCAATGGCTTGAGCAACTATTGGCTACCGGACTCCAGGACACCAGTCGATCAGCGCGCCGGTCTGGTACTGGGTTTCGCGGCGGTGCCAGAGCCAGCGATAGAGTCGGCGCTGGCACGGTTGCGACAGGTCTGGCGGGATTGAACGATGGCCTCCCGGTTTTTAAATGAACCGCTGATCTATGAAAAATACTGAGGCGGCGAGTGTGCGACTGATCTCGCCGCGATAAATGGCGATGAGTTCCTGATTGCTGCCACCCGCGCAGATCAAAGCCCCCCCTATTAGCCGTTGACCAAAAAAGACCCGCGATGGCGCGGGTCTTTGATTCACCGGGTGTTTCAGGTCCCGGACTTGATCTTGGTCCAGGCCCGGGTCCGTGCCCGTTCAGCATCGCGAGGCAAGGGTTGCAGGGTGTAAAGCGTGCTCATCGCCGTTTCGGTCGGGTACAGGTTCGGGTTGTTGCGAATCGCCGGGTCGACCATTTCCGTGGCGTCCTTGTTCGGGTTCGGGTAGCCGACGAAGTCGCTGACCGGTGCGATGACCTGGGGTTGCAGCAGGTAGTTGATGAAGGTGTAGGCGTCTTCCGGGTTTTTCGCGCCTTTGGGGATCGCGAGCATGTCGAACCAGATCGGCGCGCCTTCCTTGGGCAGGCGCATGTCGACGATCACACCATTCTTGGCTTCCTTGGCGCGGTTGGCGGCCTGGGAGAAGCTGCCGGAATACCCGACCGCGACGCAGATGTCACCGTTGGCGATGTCGGCCATGTACTTGGACGAATGGAAGTAGGTGATGTACGGCCGGATCTTCATCAGCAGCGCTTCAGCCTTGGCGTAGTCCGCCGGCTTCTTGCTGTTGGGGTCCAGGCCGAGGTGTTGCAGGGCCAGCGGCAGGATCTCCGAAGGTGAGTCGAGCAGGGCCACGCCGCACTGCTTGAGCTTGCTGATGTTCTCTTCCTTGAAGATCAGGTCCCAGCTGTTCACCGGTGCGTTGTCGCCCAGCGCAGCCTTGACCTTGGCCGGGTTGAAACCGATCAGGATGGTGCCGTACATGTACGGCACGGCAAATTTGTTACCCGGGTCGTTGGCTTCGATCAGCTTCATCAGCTTGGGGTCGAGGTGGTTCCAGTTCGGCAGTTTGCTGCGGTCCACTGGCTGGAATACGCCGGCTTCGATCTGCTTGGCGAGGAACACGTTGGACGGCACCACCACGTCGTAGCCGGAGTTGCCGGTCAGCAGCTTGGCTTCCAGCGCTTCGTTGGTGTCGAAGATGTCGTAGACCAGTTTGGTCTGGGTGTTCTGAGTCTTGAAATCGTCCAGGGCTTTGGGGGTGATGTAGTCGAACCAGTTGTAGACCCGCAAAGTACGTTCTTCAGCATGGACGGCGCCACTGAGCAGTGTGGCGCAGAGCGCTGGAGCGATAAGACGCTTGAGTCTGTTCATTCTTCTAATTCCTCATTGGGCGCTTTCAAAACCTTCGAGAACGTTCACGGCGTTGATGCCGATTTCTTCTACCGCGTAACCGCCTTCCATCACGAACAGCGTCGGCTTGCCGAGGCCTGCGATGCGGGTACCCATCGCCAGGTAATCCGGGCTGTCGAGTTTGAATTGGGAGATGGGGTCGTCCTTGAACGTATCGACGCCCAGGGACACGACAACGATGTCGGCGCCGTACGTTTCGATCTCTTTACAGGCTTGCTCCAGCGCGGCGCTCCAACGGTCCCAAGCGCTGCCGGCGGGCAACGGGTAGTTGAAGTTGAACCCTTCGCCTGCGCCTTCACCGCGTTCGTCTTCGTAGCCGAGGAAGAACGGAAACTCGGCTTCTGGATGACCGTGGATCGAGGTGAACAGCACGTCGCTGCGTTCGTAGAAAATCGATTGAGTGCCGTTGCCGTGGTGGTAATCGACATCGAGGATCGCGACCTTTTTATGGCCCTGATCGAGGAAGGCTTGAGCGGCGATGGCAGCATTGTTGAGGTAGCAATAGCCGCCCATCAAATCGCTGGCGGCATGGTGTCCCGGTGGACGGCACAGGGCGAAGGCACTGCGGGCGCCGCGCTGGATCGCCGCTTGGGCCGTGAGGGCAACTTGCGCTGCGCTGTACGCCGCTTGCCAGGTGCCGGCGGTAATCGGGGCGCCGCCGTCGAAGCTGTAATAGCCGAGTTGGCCGTGCAGGCTGGTGGGCATGATTCGGCGCAAGGTGCGGGCCGGCCAGGTGTAGGGCAGCAAGTCGCCGTCGGTATTGAATGCGGTCCAGCGCGCCCAGGCGCCTTTGAAGAAGTCGAGGTAGTCGCGGCTGTGGATGCGCGCGATCGGATCAAGGCCAAAGTCTTTCGGCACTTCAACCGGGCCGAGGTTCTGGTCCTTGACCCGTTGCAATACGTGATCGGCCCGTGAAGGCATTTCGAAGCAGGGCATCAATTGCCCGTCCATCAATTCACAACGGCCGTGGTGCAGGTGGTGATCGTCCGAGTAGATCGTCAGCATTGTTGTTCTCCGCAGGCTGATTCGGTTTGAACACAGTCTTGCGGCAGGCGACGTTTGGGAGAACGGCAGGAAAGGCCAAAAGGGGATCTATGTGGCCAAAACATTTGACCGAAATTCGCCCCCCCCTGTGGTGAGGGAGCTTGCTCCCTCGCCACAGGGGGGGCTCAAGGCCGGAACTGGCTCGGCGCCACGCCACTCCAGCGCACAAACGCATGCCGGAAGCTCGCGGTCTCGCTGTACCCCAGTGCTTCGGCGATTTGATAGATCGGCAGTTGATCCTCGCAAAGCATGCGTTTGGCCTGTTCGAATCGCAGTTCATCGAGCAGTTCCTGATAGCTGCATCCCAGGTCTTTCAGATGTCGGCGCAGGGTGCGCGACGAGCAGTTCAACTGTTCGGCCAGCCCGTCCAGACCCGGTGCCGCGCTCAGTTGCGCGGCGAGCAATTGGCGGATGCGCCCGAGCCAGGCCTGACGCCCGGTGAACTCGGTGTTTTGCTTGCGACAGCGCTCGGCCATGGCCTGGTGGGTAATGGCGTCGGCCAGTGGCAGGGGGTGTTCGAGCCAGCGCTTGTCGAAGGCAAATCCGTTGGAGACTGCATCAAACTGCAACGGACAGTCGAAACGCTCGCTGTAGCGCGTCTGATAGTCCGGTGCCGGGTAATCGAAGCGAGCGCCAAGCAGAGGTAGAGGGTGGCCGAGCAGGTCTTCGCAGGTGACTTTCATCGAGACCAGGCAAAACTCGACATTGAACGGTGCCAGCGCGGGGTTTTCCCGATAGTCGCCCGCGGTGAGCCAGATGCGCTCGCCATCCTCCTCCAGGCTCAACTCGAACAGTGTTCCCAATAGCGCCGGGTAGTGCAGCGCCAACTGCAAGGCGTCACCTAAAGTGGCGCTGGTGAGTAAGGCGTACCCGAGCATGCCATAGGACGAAACGTGCATCCGCCGGCCCAACTCCAGACCGATATCGCGGCGTAGCGCGACGGCGTTGGCGCATACCAGCATCTCTTGATTGGTGGTGATGCGCGTGTCCGCCCGGCTCAGATCCGTCACGCTGATGCCGCTGCCGGCCAATAACGCCTCGCTGGACAGGCCTTCGGCCTTGAAGGTGTTGAGCACCAGGGAGACGGCGTTGAGGGTGGTGAGGTGGGAGTGGAGCATGGAGTCTTCCAGCGTCGAGATGCTGGAACGGGAGCAAGTTATGTGCCCAATAACGATCTTGTGGGAGCGGGCTGTGGCGAGGGGGCTCCCACAAGGTTATGTGTTGTGTCAGCTCAGTTCGCCACACAGGTCGAGTTCGACCAGCCGCCGAACTTCAGCGGTTTCAAGCCCTGCACCGAGCAGCCCATGCAACTTGCCGAGCGCCGCCTCGCGAGTCATGCCGCCACCGGACAACAGGCCGGCATCGCGCAAGCGGCTGCCCGCCTCATACACGTCGAGCTTCACGCCACCCTCATGACATTGGGTGACCGCAACCACTACCACGCCATTGTCTCGTGCCCGTTCCAGGCTGGCGATAAACCCGGGGTTGTCGCTTGGTCCGGTACCGCTGCCATAACATTCCAGCACCAGACCCTGAATACCGCTGTTGAGCAGGCCATCCAGTTGCTCGGCGCCGATGCCGGGGAACAACGGCAGCACCGCGACCTTCGCCAGTTGCCTTGGCTGGTTGTAGTTCAGTTGGGCAGGTATCGAGGAAGCTTTCACGCCGCCGCCCTGACGCTCCAGTCGCTTGAACGGATGACGACCGAAACTGCGAACCTTGGCGCAGCGGGTCGGGTCGAGCAGTTCACCGTGGAAGTACAGATGAACACCCGGCGCCAGGCCTTGGCCAAGGGCACCCAGTGCACCACTGATGTTTTCCCAGGCATCACTGTCGGTCACGCCGGCCGGCAGCATGGAGCCGGTGAAACATACACGGGCGTTCAGGCCGAGCAACTGGAAGCTCATGGCCGCGGCACTGTAGGCCAGGGTGTCGGTGCCATGCAGGATCAGCACGCTGTCGCAGCCCTGGACGTCAACGGCGTCGACCACCGCTTCACGCAGTTGCTGCCAGTACGCAGGGGTCATGTTGGCGCTGTCGATCAGTGGCGACATCTCGCGAAAGCGCCACTGCGGCACCACCAACTCAGGCTGGCTGTGCAGGTAGTCGCGCATCCGCGCTTCGAAACCGGACGCCGGGGCCAAGCCGTGGGCACTGGCTTGCATGCCGATGGTGCCACCGGTGTAGAGCACCATGATGTGCTGCGCGGCAGGGTAAGAGGCGGAATTCATTGATGGGTCTCCTGGACGAATGCACCTTGCGCCGCAGCATGCCTGCGTGCGCAAGGTGTGTCACGTCGAGTGGCAGGACGCCACTCGTTGCGGTCTGTCGCGGCGGGTGGCGGGGAGCCACCCGCCAGGGCGATCAGCGTTGCGTGGCAGGCGTGCCCTGGGCTGCGCCTTGCTCGCGTGGAGCCGATTGGCTTGGGCTGCTCGGCCAGGCCTTCAGGTCCAGGTCCAGATCGGTGAATTTGCTGGAGTCGAACACTGGCTGCTTGACGCCGGCGCGGCGCTGCTCGTCGTAGTCGCGCATCACGCGCAGGCCGACCTTGAACAACATGGCCAGGGCCATCAAGTTGACGAAGGCCAGGCAGGTCATGGTGATGTCGGCGAAGGCGAACACGGTCGACAGGTCCTGCATCGAACCCCATACCACCAGCGCCAGAACCAGGCCGCGGAAAACCATCAGCACGGCGCGGTTGCGGCTGAGGAACTGCAGGCTGTTCTCGCCCAGGTAGTAGTTGTAGAGGATGCAGGTGAAGACGAACAGCGACAGCGCGACGCTGACGAACACGCGGCCCCAGTCACCGACCACGGCGGCCAGCGAGTTTTGGGTCAGGACGATGCCGTCACCTTCGAAGCCCGGGGTGTAGAAGCCCGACAACAGGATCAGCAGCGCGGTGCAGGTGCAGATCACGAAGGTGTCGAGGAACACGCTGAAGGCCTGGACCACGCCCTGGGCGCCCGGGTGCTTCACGGCGGCCACGGCGGCGACGTTCGGCGCACTGCCCAGGCCTGCTTCGTTGGCGAACACGCCACGCTTCACGCCCATCACGATGGCGCTGCCGAGCAGGCCGCCGAAGGCTGGGTCGAGGCCGAAGGCGCTCTTGAAGATGGTTTCCAGCATGGCTGGCACGTGTTCGATCTGGGTGCCGATCACGTACAGGGTCACGCCGATATAGGCCAGGGTCTTGACCGGTACCAGCAGGTCGGACACCGCGGCGATGCGTTTGATGCCGCCGATGAAGGTAATGGCCAGCAGCACCGCCAGGACGATACCGGTGTGGCGTGGGTCGAAGGCAAAGGCGTTCTGCAGCGAGTGGGTCACGGTGTAGGACTGCAGGCCGATGAAGGCGAAGCCGTAGGTGACCAGCAGCAGGATGGAGAACACCACCGCCATGCCTTTCAGCTTCAGGCCGTGCTGAATGTAGTAGGCCGGGCCCCCACGATACAGGCCGTCGCCTTCGGCGCGCTTGTAGACCTGGGCCAGGGTGCATTCGAAGAAGCTGCTGGACATGCCTACCAGTGCGGTGACCCACATCCAGAACACGGCGCCCGGGCCGCCGAGGGTCACGGCGATGCCGACACCGGCGATGTTACCGGCGCCGACGCGGCCGGCGAGGCTCAGCATCAGGGCCTGGAACGAGCTCAGCTGGCCTGCCTGGCCGTGAAGGGACTCTTTGAAGACACTGAACATGTGGCCGAAATGGCGGAACTGGACGAAACGCGAGCGGATCGTGAAGTAGCTACCGAGCCCGACAATGAGCGCGATCAGTACTTTCCCTGAGAGGAAGTCGTTGATGACTTCGAGCATGGATTATTCCTCGCTATTTTTTGTGTGTGCGAATACTGGGTGGTCGACACATCGCGTTACACCAGGTTGTGCGTGGCACAACAGGTGGGTCGAAGGTTCGTCCCTGTTCCATTTCGCGGGTTGTTATTAGTTCGGCTTTCGCATGGGCTTGGGTCTCGTTATCGACGACCGCTCACGCGAAGAGGGCCGGCACTATACATAGGAGAGTGCCGTCCGTCTGCACAGTTGTGGTGCAATCGACGAAACGAAAGTGCTGCAAAATCAAAAAATCGCAGCCTTCGGCAGCCTCTACGGGTCTCTGTCAAACCCTGTAGAAGCTGTCGAAGGCTGCGATCTTGGCGGCACTGAAAACATTCAACATGTTCGTAAAATCCGCAAAGTGTTGGAAAAAAAAGGGCTTGAGGGAGTAAATCCCCAAGCCCTCAAAAGGTGAGAGGTGTCTAGTCCCTCGACCTGGTGAGCGTGCTCTTCAAAAGAGCCTGCGTTTGGTTAAGCCTTCAAAGGCACCAGACGCGGAGCAATCATGTTTTCCGGGCGCAGGATGTCGGCGAGCATTTCTTCGTCGAGCAAGCGTTCCTCGCGCACCAGTTCCAGCACGCCGCGGCCGCTTTCGAGGGCAACACGGGCAATGCGGGTGGCGTTTTCATAGCCGATGTACGGGTTCAGCGCGGTGACCAGGCCAATCGAGTGTTCGACCAGTTCACGGCAACGCTCTTCGTTGGCGGTGATGCCGACGATGCAGTGCTCGCGCAGCATGTCCATGGCACGTTGCAGCAGGCGGATCGAGTCGAAGATCTTGAAGGCGATCAGCGGCTCCATCACGTTCAGCTGCAGCTGGCCGCCTTCGGCCGCGATGGTCAGGGCCAGGTCGTTGCCGATGATCTGGAACGCCACCTGGTTCACGGCTTCAGGGATAACCGGGTTGACCTTGCCTGGCATGATCGAGCTGCCTGGCTGACGCGCTGGCAGGTTGATTTCGTTGATGCCGGTGCGTGGGCCGCTGGACAGCAGACGCAGGTCGTTGCAGATCTTCGACAGCTTGACCGCGGTACGCTTGAGCATGCCGGAGAACAGCACGAAGGCGCCCATGTCGGAGGTGGCTTCGATCAGGTCGGCGGCTGGCACCAGCGGTTGACCGCTGATCAGGGCCAGACGCTGAACGGCCAGGGCCTGGTAACGCGGGTCGGCGTTGATGCCGGTACCGATCGCGGTGCCGCCCAGGTTCACTTCGGTCAGCAGTTCAGGCGCCAGGGATTTGAGGCGTGCCAGGTCTTCGCTCAGGGTGGTGGCGAAGGCGCGGAATTCCTGGCCGAGGGTCATCGGCACGGCGTCTTGCAGCTGGGTACGGCCCATCTTCAGGACGTGGCTGAATTCTTCACCTTTGGCGGCGAACGACTGGATCAGGCTGTCGAGGCTGGCCAGCAGCGCGTCGTGACCCAACAGCAGACCCAGGCGGATAGCCGTCGGGTAGGCGTCGTTGGTCGACTGCGCCATGTTCACGTCGTTGTTCGGGTGCAGGTACTGGTATTCGCCCTTGCTGTGGCCCATGGCCTCCAGCGCGATGTTGGCGATGACTTCGTTGGCATTCATGTTGGTTGAAGTGCCAGCGCCGCCTTGAATCATGTCCACCACGAATTCTTCGTGGAAATCGCCGCGGATCAATCGGGCACAGGCTTCGCTGATGGCAGCGTGCTTGGCTTCGCTCAGGTGACCCAGCTCGCGGTTGGCGTCAGCGGCGGCCTGTTTGACCATCGCCAGACCAACAACCAGTTTTGGGTAATGCGAAATCGGAACGCCGGAGAGACGGAAGTTGTTCACCGCTCGCAGGGTCTGGATGCCGTAATACGCTTGAGCAGGTACTTCGAGTACGCCAAGCAGGTCTTTTTCTGTGCGGAAAGATGCAGCGGAGGACATGATAGAAATCATCTCGATATGGACCCGGTCTGTGCCGGAATAGCGCAAATGCTAGGCTTGAGAAGAATTTTGGGCCAATGCTGTTAAACACTGGGCTATGCACATTCGGCATAATGTCGGTGTGACGCCGCGTACGTGGCGAACGTGTGACCTAAATTGGTGCATGTCCGGGAGGGCGTGATGAATCTGGAAAGCAAATGGCTGGAGGACTTTAGTGCTCTGGCTGCCACCCGCAGCTTCTCCCAGGCGGCCGAAAGACGCTTCGTGACTCAGCCCGCCTTCAGTCGGCGGATCCGCAGCCTCGAAGCCGCGCTGGGGCTGACCCTGGTCAATCGCTCTCGCACCCCGGTCGAGCTGACGGCAGCGGGGCAGTTGTTTCTCGTGACCGCGCGAACCGTGGTCGAACAGTTGGGTGAAGTGTTACGTCATCTTCATCACCTGGAAGGCGGGCAGGGCGAGGTGATCCAGGTCGCCGCCGCCCACTCCCTGGCACTGGGTTTCTTTCCACGCTGGATCGCACAATTGCGCAACGAAGGGCTGAACATTGCCACGCGGCTGGTGGCTACCAACGTCGGCGATGCGGTGCATGCGCTGCGTGAAGGCGGGTGTGATCTGATGCTGGCGTTCTATGATCCGGACTCCGCGATGCAAATGGACCCGGAAATTTTCCCGTCACTGCATCTGGGAGACACTGAAATGCTCCCGGTGTGCGCCGCGGATGCTGACGGCAAACCGTTGTTCGACCTGGAAGGCGAGACCAGCGTGCCTTTGCTGGCCTACAGCGCCGGGGCATTTCTCGGGCGCTCGGTGAACATGCTGTTGCGCCAGCGTGCCCTGAGGTTCACCACTATTTACGAGACCGCCATGGCCGACAGCCTGAAAAGCATGGCGCTGGAAGGCCTGGGCATCGCCTGGGTGCCGCGCTTGAGCGCGCGCGCCGAATTGGCTCGCGGCGAGTTGGTCATCTGCGGTGGCCCGCAATGGCATGTGCCGCTGGAGATTCGGCTGTATCGCTGCGCGCTGGTGCGCAAGGCGAATGTGCGGTTGCTCTGGCGCAAGCTGGAAGGCGGCACAGCGCCAAACCCGGCAGGTTAATGTTTTTTTGTAGGAGCCAGGCTTGCCGGCGAAGGCGTCCGCGAGATCGCCTTCGCCGGCAAGCCTGGCTCCTACAGATTCAGGTCGATATGAACTATTTCAGGCTGACCCCGAAGTCAATAAAACCGGTACTTTGCGCCGTATGACAGATGGTCGTATGGGGGGCTGTTTATCTGCTTCATTGAGGTATACTGCGCGGCCTTCGGCCGGTTTGACTGGCCATAATTCGTACAATCAAGCCACGCATTTTGCGTGGCTTGTTGTTTTTTGACGCGCCTGCGGGCGCCCAGAGAGAAGAGGCACGACGATGAGCGCACTGGTTGGCGTGATCATGGGCTCCAAGTCCGATTGGTCCACCCTTAGCCACACCGCCGATATGCTGGAAAAGCTCGGCATCCCTTACGAGGTGAAAGTGGTCTCTGCCCACCGCACCCCGGACCTGCTGTTCCAGTATGCCGAAGAGGCTGAGGCCCGTGGCATCGAGGTGATCATCGCCGGTGCCGGTGGCGCGGCCCACCTGCCAGGCATGTGTGCGGCCAAAACCCACCTGCCGGTGCTGGGCGTGCCGGTGCAGTCGTCGATGCTCTCGGGTGTCGATTCGCTGCTGTCTATCGTGCAGATGCCAGCCGGCATTCCGGTCGCCACCCTGGCCATCGGCAAGGCCGGTGCGATCAACGCAGCCCTGCTCTCGGCGAGCATCCTGGGCGCCAAGCATCCGCAGTTTCATACCGTGCTGAAAAAATTCCGCGCTGAGCAGACAGACAGCGTCCTGGACAATCCAGACCCACGCATCGCCTGAGGTTGTTGACGATGAAGATCGGTGTAATCGGTGGCGGCCAGTTGGGTCGCATGTTGGCGCTGGCGGGCACTCCGCTGGGCATGAACTTCGCTTTCCTGGACCCGGCGCCGGATGCTTGCGCAGCCGCATTGGGCGAACACCTGCGGGCCGATTACGGCGATCAGGATCACCTGCGTCAGTTGGCCGATGAAGTCGATCTGGTGACCTTCGAGTTCGAAAGCGTCCCGGCCGAAACCGTGGCCTTCCTGTCGCAATTCGTTCCGGTGTACCCGAGCGCCGAAGCGCTGCGCATTGCCCGCGATCGCTGGTTCGAGAAGAGCATGTTCAAGGACCTGGGAATTCCAACTCCCGCGTTCGCCGACATCCAGTCCCAGGCCGATCTGGACGCCGCCGTGGCCTCCATCGGCCTGCCGGCCGTGCTGAAAACCCGCACCCTGGGTTACGACGGCAAGGGTCAGAAAGTCCTGCGCAAGCCTGAAGATGTGGTCGGCACCTTCGCCGAACTGGGCAGCGTCGCCTGCTTGCTGGAAGGCTTCGTGCCGTTCACTGGCGAAGTCTCGCTGATCGCCGTGCGCGCTCGCGATGGCGAAACCAAGTTCTACCCGCTGGTGCACAACACCCACGACAGCGGCATCCTCAAGCTGTCCGTGGCCAGCACCGACCACCCGTTGCAAGCGTTGGCTGAAGACTACTCCAGCCGGGTACTCAAGCAGCTGGACTACGTCGGCGTGATGGCGTTCGAGTTCTTCGAAGTCGACGGTGGCCTAAAGGCCAACGAGATCGCCCCGCGTGTGCACAACTCCGGACACTGGACCACCGAAGGTGCCGAGTGCAGTCAGTTCGAAAACCACCTGCGGGCCGTTGCCGGTCTGCCGCTGGGTTCGACGGCCAAGGTCGGCGAGAGCGCGATGCTCAACTTCATCGGCAAAGTCCCGGACACCGAGAAAGTCCTGGCCATCGCCGATTGCCATCTGCATCACTACGGCAAGGCCTTCAAGGTCGGCCGCAAGGTTGGTCACGCCAACCTGCGTTGTGCTGACCGTGCGACGCTTGCCGCGCAGATCCTCAAGGTCGAAGCGCTGATCGCCGAATAGTTTCATGTAGCAGCGGCGGAACCTTCAGTGGCCGCCGTTCTCTGATGGCAGGATGCCAAAGTCTGTCTAGGCTTTGACATAGCCAACTTAATCAGAGGGAAATGCCATGGGAATTATCGGAACCATCTTTATCGGCTTGATCGTCGGCCTGCTGGCTCGGTTTCTGAAACCGGGCGATGACAGCATGGGCTGGATCATGACCATCCTGCTCGGTATCGGCGGTTCGCTGGCGGCCACTTACGGCGGCCAGGCCCTGGGCATCTACCATGCGGGTCAGGGCGCGGGGTTCATCGGTGCGCTGGTGGGCGCGGTGATATTGCTGGTGGTCTACGGCCTGATCAAAAAGAACTGATTCAAGCGACAAAGCCCTCTCTGCGCCAACACCGGAGAGGGCTAGAATGCTTGGCGTTATACCGTCCTTTCCTTTGCCGAGCACCTTCATGCGCCGTCTTCTGTTGACTCTTCTCTTCCTGGGCAGTGGTTTGGCCCATGCCGGCGAACTGCCGGAAACCGACTGGCTCGAACTGATGCCCAAATCGGACCAGAAGGCCCTCGAGGCCATGCCCGAAATCGATCACAACTCACCGGAAGCCAATGGCACCTTTACCCAAAAAGGTGGCATGAAGCAGAGCAAGGGCTTGCCGGCGGTGATGTATTCGACCAAGACCGTGCCGTCGATGAACGACAAGCACATCCGCATCGGCGGTTATCCGGTACCACTGGAATCCGATGCGAAGGGCCGCAGCACGTTGTTCTTCCTCGTGCCGTACCCAGGCGCTTGTATCCACGTGCCACCACCGCCGCCTAACCAACTGGTGCTGGTGCGTTATCCCAAAGGCCTGAAGCTGAATGACATCTACACACCGCTGTGGGTGACCGGTACGCTGAAGATCGAGAAGGTCAGCAACGACCTGGCGGATGCGGCGTATGCGCTGGATGCGGCGCAGGTGCGGGTGGTCAAGGAGTCGGATTTGTAGGTTTTTAAATGTGGGAGCAAGCCTGCTCCCACATTTATTGCGTGGTGTTAAAGCGGTTTGCTGGCGATGCTCACGCCCAGGGTATGGCTAGCCCCCGGCGCCAGTGTCACCACGTCATCCATCACATTTGCCGTTTCAATGCACAACATGCGCTGCCAGCCATCGTCAGCCATGTCGCTGAACGCCGCCGCACGGTCGATCCACGGGTTCCAGATCACCGCCGAGCGCGAACCGCTGCTGGTCAGTTCAATGCGTCGCTCCCAATGCGGGTCAACGATGCTCAGCGTCGGCGGGGTATTCAGATAGATGCGATCGGTCTCACCGGTACAACGCAGATCACCGGTCTGAGCGACGGTTTTCCAGTCGTCCAGCGTCTCGATGTAACTCAAGCCATCCAGCCCTTCAACGTGCACGTTGCGCACATCGCTGACTGCGAAATAGCTGTGCAGCGCCTGGCTGATCGTGACGGGTTCAGCGCCCTTGTTGTCGCTCGTCAGGCTGATATGCAACTGTTTATCCAGACGAATGCTCAGTTTCAAGTCCACCTGATGCGGCCAGCCTGGCAGTCCGCCTTCAGGGTAGGGCAGGACGAATTCCACCTTCAGGCTTTCGCCCTCGGTTTCGATGCTGCCCAGTTCCCAGTCCATCGCTCGCACCAGCCCGTGAGCGGTCGGCGGCTCCTGGCTGATGCGCATGGCCTGGACACTCTGCGGGTTGCGCGACAGATTGCCGAACCACGGCCAGCACACCGGCACACCGGCACGAATAGCTTTGCCGGTCTTGAACACCGCCTCGTCGTTGAGCCAGATCAGCGGCGGTTGGCCGGCCAATTGATAACTGAGGATGTGCGCGCCTTGCTGGGCCACCAGCAATTCGGCCTGACCGTGGCGGATGCGCCAGCAGTTCAGTTCATCCAGTTTCACGGCTTCGACGGTGGGCGTGCTCATGGGGCGACTCTCAATCAGGAACAATGACTGCTATGGACCGCAAAACGGTCACCGCGTTTAACGAGCGCCTTGTTTAACGAGCTCTGGGCGGAACCGAACGAGTGCGGCCGCTGCCGTCGATGGCGACGAACACAAACACGGCTTCGGTCACTTTACGCCACTCGCTGGACAGTGGATCGTCGCTCCAGACTTCAACCATCATCTGAATCGAGCTGCGACCGATTTCCAGGGCCTGGGTATAGAAGGAGAGCTGAGCGCCCACCGCCACCGGCACCAGAAACGCCATGCGATCGATCGCAACGGTGGCCACGCGACCACCGGCAACCTTGCTGGCCATTGCGGTGCCAGCCAAATCCATCTGCGCCACCAGCCAGCCGCCGAAAATATCGCCAAAGCCGTTGGTTTCACGCGGAAGCGCGGTAATTTGCAGGGCCAGGTCGCCTTGCGGGATTGGATCTTCTTGTTCGAGCTCTATCATGCCGGGGGTGCCTCTGACCCGTGACTCTCATTGGTACTTCAGGTGAATAGCCGTCTCAAGGAAAAACGATTCAGCCCCGAACATACTACGTTCGTCACGTTTTTCGTAAGGCGCCTAAAGGGAAACTCTGCGAAATCGGCTGACGGGTGCCAACGACGGTTTCGCACAGCAACCCCTTACAAACCGTTGCAACGTTGTGAGTATATCGGTCGATAGACTTCGAGACGACCGTCCGGTTCTCATTTCGACCGTCAAATACGCACCTCTATGTGCTTTTTCGAACAATTTGCTATCGTGCCGAACCTGCCCAAGCCTCCGCCAGCGTTGTTGAGGTTGCAGATCTGACTATAAGAGAAGCCCTTGCCATGACCACAGCGCCCTCGAGCATCGCGCAACCAGCCCAACCTGCACGTCCGCTGACCCGCAACGACTACAAGACATTGTCGCTGTCTGCCCTGGGCGGTGCGCTGGAGTTTTACGACTTCATCATCTTTGTGTTCTTCGCCACAGTGGTCGGCAAACTGTTCTTCCCCGCCGACATGCCCGAGTGGCTGCGCCTGATGCAGACGTTCGGCATTTTCGCCGCCGGTTACCTGGCCAGGCCGCTGGGCGGCATCGTCATGGCGCACTTCGGTGACCTGCTGGGACGCAAGAAGATGTTCACCCTGAGCATTTTCATGATGGCGGTGCCGACCCTGATCATGGGCTTGCTGCCGACTTATGCGCAGATAGGCATGTGGGCGCCGATCCTGTTGCTGCTGATGCGGGTGATCCAGGGCGCAGCGATTGGCGGAGAAGTGCCGGGAGCCTGGGTATTCGTTTCCGAACACGTACCGCAACGGCATATCGGTTATGCCTGCGGCACGCTGACCAGCGGTCTGACTGCCGGCATTCTTTTGGGCTCGTTGGTCGCCACGGCAATCAACAGCCTCTATACGCCGGTGGAAGTGGCCGATTACGCCTGGCGGATCCCGTTCCTGCTGGGCGGCGTGTTTGGCCTGTTCTCGGTCTACCTGCGCCGCTGGCTGCACGAAACCCCGGTGTTTGCCGAACTGCAATTGCGTAAAGCCCTGGCCGAAGAAGTGCCGCTGCGCGCTGTGCTGCGTGACCATCGCGGTGCGATTCTGATTTCCATGCTGCTGACCTGGTTGCTGTCCGCCGGGATCATCGTGGTCATCCTCATGACGCCGACTGTATTGCAGACCGTTTACCACTTCCCGCCGACTACCGCGTTGCAGGCCAACAGCCTGGCCATCGTGTTCCTGAGCCTGGGCTGTGTGGCCTCCGGTGCACTGGCTGACCGTTTTGGCGCCGGGCGGGTGTTCGTGTTCGGTAGCGCGTTGCTGCTGCTGACCTCGTGGACCTTCTATCACAGCCTGTTCAATCATCCCGACTGGCTGTTCCCGATGTATGCCCTGACCGGTTTGCTGGTCGGCACCATCGGTGCAGTGCCGTATGTGATGGTCAAAGCCTTCCCGGCGGTGGTGCGCTTCAGCGGCCTGTCGTTCTCCTACAACCTGGCCTACGCCATCTTCGGCGGCCTGACCCCGATGGTCGTCACCCTGCTGCTCAAGGAAAGCCCGATGGGGCCGGCGTATTACGTGGCGATTATTTGCGGCGTCGGGATTGTGGTGGGTGGTTACCTCTGGAAGAAAGGTCGCTAAGCCGACCGATGCCTTCGCGGGCAAGTCGGATCGCCGCACCGCTCGCTCCTACAGGTCATGCGCCAGTTTTGAAATGACACTGATCCTGTAGGAACGAGGCTTGCCCGCGAAGAACGATGACGCGATATCCCTTCAAAAATCCAAATACTGGCCTTTCATCCAATTGTCATATTTCAGCCATAGAGTGTTCACACGGCCTGCTGATACTTGGCCCCGACTTAACACACCCTATCTGCTAGGAGTAAGGCATGAAACTGAAGCGTTTGATGGCGGCAATGACTTTTGTCGCTGCTGGCGTTGCGACTGCCAACGCGGTTGCCGCTGTTGACCCTGCTATCCCGAGCTACACCAAGACCACTGGTGTGTCGGGCAACCTGTCCAGCGTCGGCTCCGATACCCTGGCCAACCTCATGACCCTGTGGGCTGAGAACTACAAAAAAGAATACCCGAACGTAAACATCCAGATTCAGGCCGCTGGCTCTGCCACCGCGCCACCTGCGCTGACTGAAGGCACCTCCAACCTGGGCCCGATGAGCCGCAAGATGAAGGACACCGAACTGGCGGCCTTCGAGCAGAAGTACGGCTACAAGCCAACCGCTATCCCGGTGGCCGTGGACGCCCTGGCGGTCTTCGTACACAAAGACAACCCGATCCAGCACCTGACCATGGAACAAGTCGACGCGATCTTCTCCTCGACTCGTCTGTGCGGTGCCAAAGCTGATGTGAAAACCTGGGGCGACCTGGGTGTGACCGGCGACCTGGCCAACAAGCCAGTACAACTGTTCGGCCGTAACTCGGTATCCGGCACTTATGGCTACTTCAAAGAAGAAGCCCTGTGCAAAGGCGACTACAAGCCAAACGTCAACGAACAACCAGGTTCGGCTTCGGTCGTGCAGTCGATCAGCTCCTCGCTGAACGGCATCGGTTACTCGGGCATCGGCTACAAGACCGCCAGCGTGAAGACCGTGGCCCTGGCCAAGAAAGGCAGCACTGACTTCATCGAAGACAGCGAAGAAAACGCCCTGAACGGTAAATACCCGCTGTCGCGTTTCCTCTACGTATATGTCAACAAGGCCCCGAACAAGCCTCTGGCCCCGCTGGAAGCCGAGTTCGTGAAACTGGTTCTGTCCAAGCAGGGCCAGGAAGTTGTAGTGAAAGACGGCTACATCCCACTGCCAGCCAAGGTTGCTGCAAAAGCACTGGCTGACCTGGGTCTGGCGGAAGGCGGCGCTGAAGTCGCAAAAAAGTAAAACCCTAGGTCCGGGGTAAACCCGGATCTGCGTAGGAGCGAGGCTTGCCCGCGAAAGCGGTGGGTCGGTCAACATTGATGTTGAATGTAACGACCCCTTCGCGGGCAAGCCTCGCTCCTACAATTGCCGGTAAATACCGGCCCCCAAATTTCCGATCCACTGCCAGTTTCCACTGGCGGCGGATTTGTTGCGTCACTGCATTGTCATCTTTCTGTCATACAGGATCGCTAGGGTGTGCGCATGAATGATCTGGCCAATTCCACCATGACTACAAATCCCCCCAAGCGAATTGACTTCAATACGCCTGAGCTGCACCGCAAGCGCCGTATTCGTGCGCTGAAAGATCGCCTGACCCGTTGGTATGTGCTTGTCGGCGGCCTCGCCGTCCTGGGCGCGATCACCCTGATCTTCTTCTTCCTCGGTTATGTTGTCGCGCCGCTGTTCCAGGGGGCTGATCTGACCGCCAAAGACGCCATCACGCCCGCCTGGATGCAAGACGCCGGCAAGCCGCTGATGATCTCCCTTGAAGAACAGAACCAGGTGGCCATGCGGGTTTCCGACAAGGGCCAGGCGCTATTCTTTGATATCGATAGCGGCGCCGAACTGCGCCGTGTCGACCTGCCGATCCCGGCCGGTACCAGCGTGACCTCCATCGGTGAAGATCAACCCGGCCATCCATTGGTCGCAGTGGGGTTGTCCAACGGTCAGGTGCTGGTGTTCCGTCACACCTATAAAGTCAGCTACCCGGACGGCAAGAAAACCATCTCGCCGGCCATCGAATACCCGTACGGCGAAACGCCAATCGTGCTGAACGAGGCGGGCGGCGCTCTGGAGCACGTCAGCCTCAATGCCACCGATTCGACCCTGCTGCTGGCTGGCTCCACTGGTGCGCAACTGCATGTCATGTCGCTGACCAGCGAAGAAAACATGATGACCGGCGAAGTCACCAACGAGCAGAAACGTATCGACCTGCCGCAAATGACCGAGCCAGTGAAGAACATCTTCGTCGACCCGCGTCAGCAGTGGCTGTACGTGGTCAACGGTCGTGCTCAGGCTGACGTTTTCAGCCTGCGCGACAAGAGTCTCAACGGTCGCTACAAATTGCTCGAAGACGGCGATGCCGAGATTACCGCCAGCACCCAGCTGGTGGGTGGTATCTCACTGATCCTCGGCGACTCCAAGGGCGGTCTCGCCCAGTGGTTCATGGCTCGCGATCACGATGGCGAACTGCGCCTGAAGCAAATCCGCACCTTCCAGATGGGCGCTGCGCCGATTGTTGAAATCACCGCCGAAGAACGTCGAAAAGGCTTCGTTGCCCTTGATGCGTCCGGCAAGCTCGGCGTGTTCCACAGCACCGCGCACCGCACTTTGCTGGTGGATCAGGTGGTCGACGGCCAAGGCCTGTTCGGCCTGTCGCCACGGGCCAACCGCGTGATCGTGGAGCAGGGCGGCAAGCTGCAACCGTTGCTGCTCGACAACCCGCACCCGGAGGTTTCCTGGAGCGCGTTGTGGAGCAAAGTCTGGTACGAGAACTACGACGAGCCTAAATACGTCTGGCAATCGACTGCCGCCAACACCGACTTCGAACCCAAGCTGAGCCTCTCGCCGCTGACCTTCGGTACCCTGAAAGCCGCGTTCTACGCCATGCTGCTGGCCGCGCCCCTGGCCGTCGCCGCAGCGATCTACACCGCGTACTTCATGGCCCCGGGCATGCGTCGCAAGGTCAAACCGGTGATCGAACTGATGGAAGCGATGCCGACGGTGATCCTCGGCTTCTTCGCCGGCCTGTTCCTCGCACCGTATGTAGAAGGGCATTTGCCGGGCATCTTCAGCCTGCTGATGCTCCTGCCGATCGGCATTCTGGTGGCCGGTTTCGTCTTCAGTCGCCTGCCTGAGTCGATCCGCCTGAAAGTGCCGGACGGCTGGGAAAGCGCGATCCTGATTCCGGTGATTCTGTTCGTGGGCTGGCTGTCGCTGTACATGAGCCCGTACATGGAAGCCTGGTTCTTCGGCGGTGACATGCGTATGTGGATCTCCCACGACCTGGGCATCACCTACGACCAGCGCAACGCTCTGGTGGTCGGCCTGGCCATGGGCTTTGCAGTCATCCCGAACATCTACTCGATCGCCGAAGACGCCGTGTTCAGCGTGCCGCGCGGCCTGACCCTCGGTTCCCTGGCCCTTGGCGCCACGCCGTGGCAGACCATGACTCGCGTGGTGATCCTCACCGCCAGCCCGGGCATCTTCTCGGCGCTGATGATCGGCATGGGCCGTGCGGTCGGTGAAACCATGATCGTGCTGATGGCCACCGGTAACACCCCGGTCATGGAAATGAACCTGTTCGAAGGCCTGCGCACACTGGCAGCCAACGTCGCGGTGGAAATGCCCGAATCGGAAGTCGGCGGCAGCCACTACCGCGTGCTGTTCCTCTCGGCGCTGGTGCTGCTGTTGTTCACCTTCATCATGAACACCCTCGCGGAACTGATTCGTCAGCGTCTGCGCAAGAAATACTCGTCGCTTTAACAAAGGTAGAAGTCTGTGAAACAGAACTCCCTGAATGGATGGTTCAAGAGCGGCGCCCCGGGCGTCTGGATCAGCGGCGGCGCGGTGTCCATTGCGGTCATCATGACCATTGGCCTGCTGGCGGTCATTGCCGTGCGCGGTCTGGGGCACTTCTGGCCGGCGGACCTGATCCACGCCAATTACGACGTGCCGGGCCAGGCCAACCACCTGGTCATCGGCGAAGTGGTGCAGAAGGAAGAAGTGCCACGCGAGCGCCTGAAAACCGCTGGCCTGCCGGTGCCCGATCAGGGCCCGGAGTTCATGACTCGCGAGCTGATCAAGGTCGGCAACCGTGATCTGAACGGCACGGACTTCACCTGGATTGTCGGCGAGTGGCTGACCAACCAGAAAACCCCGCCAGAGCTGATGACCATCGAGCGTCGCGAGTGGGGCAACTTCTACGGCTATCTGGTCAACGTTAAAGAGGACGGCAAGGTCGTCGCTGAAGGCGAAGCCGCATGGCCTGAGTTGCAGGCCCGTGTCGATCGCGTCAACCAGTTGGCTGGGCAGCTCAAGAGCTTGGAAAAAACCGACATCGGCGCGATCAACGCCGGTCTCGAACGTGTTCGTCTGCACGGTCGCAAGCTGGAATTGGCCGGCCGTCTCGACGCTACCGCACAGGCGGACCTGGAGTCTGAGCGCGCCGAGCTGAATGCCCGTTATCAGGAAATCGAAGCGCGTCTGAACGACCTGCACAAGCAGTTCAACCGTGACAGCCTGACGGCTCGTGACGCGAACGGTAAAGAGGTCGAGATCGGTATCGGCAAAGTGGTTCACGCCTATCAGCCGAACGCCATGAGCACCTTTACCAAGGTGGGCTTCTACTTCAGCAAGGTCTGGGAATTCCTCAGTGATGACCCGCGCGAAGCCAACACCGAAGGCGGGATCTTCCCGGCGATTTTCGGCACCGTGATGATGACCTTGATCATGGCGATGATCGTCACTCCGTTCGGAGTGCTGGCGGCGGTCTACCTGCGTGAATACGCCAAGCAGAACACCCTGACCCGAGTGATCCGTATTGCGGTGAACAACCTGGCGGGCGTACCGGCGATCGTTTACGGCGTGTTCGGCCTGGGCTTCTTCGTTTATGTACTGGGCGGCTCGATCGACCGGTTGTTCTTCCCCGAAGCCTTGCCGGCGCCGACCTTCGGTACGCCGGGTCTGTTGTGGGCTTCGTTGACCTTGGCCCTGCTGGCTGTGCCGGTGGTGATCGTGGCCACCGAAGAAGGCCTGGCGCGGATTCCTCGCACCGTACGCGAAGGCTCGTTGGCCCTCGGCGCGACCAAGGCCGAGACCTTGTGGAAGATCGTGCTGCCGATGGCCAGCCCGGCAATGATGACCGGCATGATCCTCGCCGTGGCCCGCGCCGCCGGTGAAGTGGCGCCGCTGATGCTGGTGGGTGTAGTGAAACTGGCACCGTCGCTGCCGCTGGATGGCAACTACCCGTACCTGCACCTGGACCAGAAGATCATGCACCTGGGCTTCCACATTTATGACGTCGGCTTCCAGAGCCCGAACGTAGAAGCCGCGCGGCCGCTGGTGTATGCCACGGCGCTGCTGCTGGTGTTGGTGATCGCGACATTGAACCTGTCGGCCGTTTATATCCGTAACCACCTGCGCGAGAAGTACAAGGCGCTGGATAGCTAATCAACACCGAACTGTAGGAGCCGGCTTGCTGGCGAAGGCATCACCGCGGTGAGCCTGCGGGACCGAGTTGTCTGCATCGCCAGCAAGCCGGCTCCTACAAAGAATTGCGTAACCGCGGGCCTGGCCTGCGGCCCCGAACCGAATTTGTTAGCACAGGGAGCCTCCCATGCAGCACGAAGCACACACTCACGGCATCAACATGTCGGCCCTGGGCCGCGACAAACAGAGCCTGAGTCTCGAGCAGGAAACCGTGGCCATCGAAGTGCCGGGGTTGAGCCTGTTCTACGGCGACAAACAAGCGCTGTATGACGTCAGCATGAACATCCCGAAACAACGCGTGACCGCCTTCATCGGCCCGTCCGGCTGTGGCAAGTCCACGCTGTTGCGCACTTTCAACCGCATGAACGACCTGGTGGATGGCTGCCGCGTCGAAGGCGCGATCAACCTCTACGGCAACAACATCTACCGCAAGGGCGAGGACGTGGCCGAGCTGCGTCGTCGCGTCGGCATGGTGTTCCAGAAGCCCAACCCGTTCCCGAAAACCATCTATGAAAACGTGGTTTACGGCTTGCGCATCCAGGGCATCAACAAAAAGCGCATCCTCGACGAAGCCGTCGAGTGGGCGTTGAAAGGCGCGGCGCTGTGGGATGAAGTCAAGGATCGTCTGCACGAGTCGGCACTCGGTCTGTCCGGTGGTCAGCAGCAACGTCTGGTGATTGCCCGCACCATCGCCGTGGAGCCGGAAGTGCTGCTGCTCGACGAACCGTGCTCGGCACTCGACCCGATCTCCACGCTGAAAGTCGAAGAGCTGATCTACGAACTGAAATCCAAGTTCACCATTGTTATCGTGACCCACAACATGCAACAGGCCGCGCGGGTTTCCGACTACACGGCGTTCATGTATATGGGCAAACTGGTGGAGTTCGGCGACACCGACACCCTGTTCACCAATCCGGCGAAGAAGCAGACCGAAGACTACATCACCGGTCGTTACGGCTAGGAAGCTGTTGTTGCTCACTGAACTGACGCTGCGGCCCACCGCACCTTACCGGACGCTCCAAGGACGCCAACATGATTAGTAAAGAAGGCCTTACCCATCACATCTCCCAGCAGTTCAACGCTGAGCTCGAGGAAGTGCGCAGCCACCTCCTGGCCATGGGCGGGCTGGTCGAGAAGCAGGTCAACGACGCGGTCACCGCGCTGATCGAGGCCGACTCCGGCCTGGCCCAGCAAGTGCGCGAGGTCGACGACCAGATCAACCAGATGGAACGCAATATCGACGAAGAATGCCTGCGCATTCTGGCCCGTCGTCAGCCGGCGGCGTCGGACTTGCGTCTGATCATCAGCATCTCAAAATCGGTGATCGACCTCGAGCGTATCGGCGACGAAGCCACCAAGATCGCCCGTCGCGCCATTCAGTTGTGTGAAGAAGGCGAAGCGCCGCGCGGTTATGTCGAGGTTCGCCACATCGGCGACCAGGTGCGCAACATGGTTCGCGATGCCCTGGACGCATTTGCCCGTTTCGACGCCGACCTGGCGCTGTCGGTGGCGCAGTACGACAAGATCATCGACCGCGAATACAAGACCGCGCTGCGCGAACTCGCCACCTACATGATGGAAGATCCACGCTCTATCTCCCGTGTCTTGAGCATTATCTGGGTGCTGCGTTCCCTTGAGCGAATCGGCGACCACGCGCGCAATATCTCGGAACTGGTGATTTACCTGGTGCGCGGCACCGACGTGCGTCACCTGGGCCTCAAGCGCATGAAGGAAGAAGTGGAAGGCACAAGTGCCGAAACCGCTAATGTTCCGGACAAAGCTGACGATAAGTAAGGTTGCCCAAGAAAAAGCGCCCGGCCTCTTGGCCGGGCGTTTTTGTTTGTGTGGCTTTTGAACTGAAAAGCCGAATTGAAAAGCAGCACCCGCGAACGAAAAGTCCCGGCGTGACTGAAGAGTTTTGGCAAAGTGCCATCAGCCAGCGTTATGCTTGCCGGGATTTTTAAAGGGGTGTTGGATGAGCAAGATCAGTGTGTTGGTCGTGGACGATGCGTCGTTCATTCGTGACCTGGTAAAAAAGTGCCTGCGCAACTACTTCCCGGGGATCCGGACCGAAGATGCAGTCAACGGTAAAAAGGCCCAGGCCATGCTGGCCAAGGAAGCGTTCGACCTGGTTCTGTGCGACTGGGAAATGCCGGAAATGTCCGGTCTGGAGTTGCTGACCTGGTGCCGTGAGCAGGACAACCTCAAGGCCATGCCGTTCGTGATGGTGACCAGCCGTGGCGATAAAGAAAACGTGGTCCAGGCGATCCAGGCCGGGGTTTCCGGCTACGTCAGCAAGCCATTCACCAACGAGCAGCTGTTGACCAAGGTCAAGCAGGCCCTGAACAAGGTCGGCAAGCTCGATACCTTGATGAACAGCGCGCCGACCAAAATGAACTCGGCGTTCGGCAACGATTCCCTGAGCGCATTGACCGGTGGCAAAGCGGCGGTAGTCGCACCCTCGGCTGCAGCGGTCAACCCGTTTGCCAAACCTGCCGCCGCCGCGCCAGCCCCGGCTGCGGCGCCGTCTCGCGGCCTGCTCAACAATCCACCGGTCAAGGCGCCTGCCTCCGCATCAGCTGGCGGTCGTGGCCAAGGCCAACTGCGTCTGTCGAGCGGCACACAGCAATGCGTGATCAAGGCCTTGAGCATCAAGGAAGCGCTGCTGGTGGTGAAACGCACTGACACCTTGCCGCAAGTCCTCGACAACGCCGTACTCGACCTGGAGCAGGGCGACAATGCCGAAACTGCCCGTCTTAACGGCTACTTGCACGCCATCGTCGCCCACGAGCCGAAGCCGGACAGCGAGTGGCTGCAACTGACGTTCCGCTTTGTCGACCAGGATGCACAGAAGCTCGACTACATCTCCCGCCTGATCGCCCGTGGCACCGCGCAGAAGCACTTCGTACCGGGTGCGTAACGTGTACCGCTGATCGTTCCCACGCTCTGCGTGGGAATACCTCCCCGGACGCTCCGCGTCCGCTTCGGATGGGACGCAGAGCGTCCCGTGCTGCATTCCCAGGCAGAGCGTGGGAATGATCATTTGAAACATCTGTCGACTACGCAGGTCCATTTCTGCTGCTAGGCTCCTTCCCAGGCCTACTCAACAGAATTTTGCCCATGCTCGCGCGCCTGCTGTTTTTCTGTGGTCTTTTCATGGCCTCCACCTCGGCTGTGGCCATGACGATCTATAAGTCCACTGATACCAGTGGCGTGGTCTCTTACAGCGACCGCCCCACCAAAGGCGCGAAGGTGTTCGTTTTTCGCGACCGAATGGTCGAACACCTTGAGCGGCAGGTGTACCTCGACATCAAGAGGCTGAATGGCATGGACAGCGTGTTCGTGCGCAACGACCTGTATGCGCCGGTCGAGATCGAGCTGAGTTTCGACAGACTGCAGAACGTCAGCGGAGCGCCGAGCCGACCGATCCGGCGGGTGATGCCGGCGCGCAGTAACCTTCGTCTGGCCCTGCTCACGCCGACGAAGGCCGGAAGGCCGATCGTGTATAACCCAAGGTTCGCATATTTCCTGGGCGACCCCTCAGGGGCTGCCATGGCCTATCGATATCCGTTGCCCTGGCGTGGCGGTCCGTTTCGGCTGACCCAGGGCCCCAATGGCCAATACAGCCACTACGGACCGAAGAACCGTTACGCGATGGATATCGCCATGCCCGAAGGCACGCCGATCATCGCGGCGCGCGGCGGGGTGGTGGTGAAAACCGAGAATGGCCAGACCGGGCGCGGCAACGATCCATCGGGCAATTTCGTGCGGGTGTTGCACGATGACGGGACCATGGGCGTGTACCTGCACCTCAAGAAAGGTTCGGTCTGCGTACGGGAAGGTCAGCGGGTAGTGGTGGGCAGTGCGCTGGCGCTGTCGGGCAACACCGGCAACAGCAGCGGCCCGCACCTGCACTTCGTGGTGCAGCGCAATACCGGGTTGGGCCTGGTGTCGATTCCGTACCAGTTCAATCAACCGGTGGGGGCGTTGCCCAACTTTGCGTTGGGCAGTAGGAGCCGGCTTGCTGGCGATGAACGATAACGCGGTATAACAGAGACACCGCAGCGCTCCTGATCGCCAGCAAGCCGGCTCCTACAAGGGCGTGGCTCAGTCCAGCATCAACACCTTGGCCAATATGATCTTCGGCCCTTTCATCTTTTTGATGATGATCCGCAAACCTTCGACTTCCAGCACTTCTTCCTCTTCCGGCACCCGTTTCAGGGTTTCGTAGACCAGCCCGGCGAGGGTTTCGGCTTCGATGTGGTCCAGGTCGATGCCCAGCAGGCGTTCCACCTTGAACAGCGGCGTATCACCCCGCACCAGCAACTTGCCCGGCTGATACGCGAGGATCCCGCGTTCAGCCTTGCGGTGTTCGTCCTGAATGTCGCCCACCAGCACTTCCAGCACGTCTTCCATGGTCAGGTAGCCGATGATGTTGCCGTCGGCTTCCTCGACCAAGGCGAAGTGCGAGCCGCCCTTGCGGAACTGCTCCAGCAGTTGCGACAGCGGCATGTGCCGCGATACGCGCTCCAGTGGTCGGGTCAGTTCGGCGAGGTTGAACGACTCGGGAATGTGATCAAGGGCGGCCAGTTCCAGCAGCAGATCCTTGATGTGCAGCAGGCCGACGAACTCCTTGCGCTCGCTGTCGTACACCGGGTAGCGGCTGAACTTGTGGCGACGGAACAACGCCAGGATTTCCTTGAGCGGAGCGTTGAACTCGAGGGTGACCAGGTCTTCCCGGGAGTTGGCCCAGTCGACCACTTCCAGCTCGCCCATTTCCACCGCCGAGGCCAGTACGCGCATGCCTTGGTCGCTTGGGTCCTGGCCACGGCTGGAGTGCAGGATCAGTTTCAGTTCTTCGCGGCTGTAATGGTGCTCGTGGTGCGGGCCGGGCTCACCTTGCCCGGCGATGCGCAGGATCTGGTTGGCGCTGGCGTTGAGCAGGTAGATGGCCGGGTACATGGCCCAGTAGAACAAGTACAGCGGCACCGCCGTCCACAGCGACAGCAACTCGGGTTTGCGGATGGCCCAGGATTTTGGTGCCAGCTCACCGACCACGATGTGCAGGTACGAAATGATGAAGAACGCCGTGAAGAACGAAACCGCCTTGACCACCTCAGCGGAATCTACACCCACGGCACTCAGCACAGGCTCCAGGAGGTGCGCGAACGCCGGTTCGCCGACCCAGCCCAGACCCAGAGAGGCGAGGGTGATACCCAATTGGCACGCTGACAGGTAAGCATCGAGCTGACTGTGTACGGTGCGCAGGATGTGCCCGCGCCAGCCGTGCTGTTCAGCGATGGCTTCGACCCGGGTCGAGCGCAGTTTGACCATGGCAAACTCTGCCGCAACGAAAAAGCCGTTGAGCAAAACCAGGATCAGAGCAAAAAGAATCATGCCGAAGTCGGCGAATATTGTTGCGAGGGTCAAGCCAGGGGAAGGGTCCATGATGGAGTTTTGCGGGTTCCGTGTATTCAAAAAAGGGGAAAATGCAGTGCCTGAAGGGCAGGCACAAGTCAGCCAATGTAGCGGCAGACTGATCGATTGCCTAGTGGCGAGTGCTAGTCGGTATCAGTCCGCGGCGCTGATCACGCGGGATTTGGTGACCTGGGCCGGCGCGAAATGGCAGGTAAACGTGCTGCCATGCCCCGGCACACTGCTGATTTCCATGCGTGCCCGGTGGCGCAGCAACACGTGCTTGACGATGGCCAGCCCCAGCCCGGTGCCGCCGGTGTTGGAATTGCGGCTGGAATCGACGCGGTAGAAGCGTTCGGTCAGGCGCGGCAGGTGTTTGCTGTCGATGCCGATTCCCGAATCCTGCACGCTCAGGTGTGCACCTTGCTCGTCGCCCCACCAGCGAATGCGGATATTGCCCTCGGCCGGGGTGTATTTCACCGCGTTGAACACCAGATTGGAAAACGCACTGCGCAGTTCGGCTTCACTGCCCTTGAGCAGAATCGTCGGGTCGGCTTCCAGGGTGATGCGCTGATTTTTCTGACCCGACAGCTGTTGGGCGTCGCTCTTTATCGATTGCAGCAGGCTATCGATGGACACTGGTTGGTTGTCCGATGGGTAATCGGTGGCTTCCAGTTTGGCCAGCAGCAGCAAATCGTTAAGCAAGGTCTGCATGCGCCCGCCTTGCTGCTGCATTTGCTGCAGGGCACGGGTCCAGCGCGGATTCACGTCCTCGACGTTATCGAGCAGGGTTTCCAGGTAGCCGCAAATCACCGTCAGGGGGGTGCGCAGCTCGTGGGACACGTTGGCGATGAAGTCTTTGCGCATCTGCTCCAGCTGATGGATACGCGTCACGTCGCGCACCAGCATCAAGTGCTCGTTGTTGCCGTAGCGGGTGATGTACAGCTGAATGCGCAGGCGATCGTTGATCGGCGACGGAATCTCCAATGGTTCGGCGTAGTTGTCCTGCTCGAAGTATTCCTTGAAACGCGGATGGCGCACCAGGTTGGTCACCGGCTGGCCGCTGTCCTGAGGAGTCTTGAGGCCGAGCAGGGTTTCGGCGGCGCGGTTCCACCACTCAAGGTTGCCGTCGCTGTCGAGCATGATCACTGCGTCTTTCAGCGCGGCAGTGGATTCCTGGACCCGGTCGATCACCGCTTGCAGGCGCCCGCGTACCCGTTGGTCGCGGCGTTGCAGGTGATAGATGCTGTCGAACACTTCGCCCCACAGGCCATAGCCGTCGGGCGGTGCTTCATCGGGTTGGTGCAGGCGCAGCCATTCGTGCAGGCGCAGCAGCTGTTTGAGGGTCCAGGCCAGGTAAACCCCCAGGCCCACGGCGAGACTCCAGCCGTAGTAGCCGGAAATCAGGCCGATCACCAGGCAGGCGGTGACCAGCAACAGCATGTGGCGAATCAGGGTGCCATGCCAGTTTTGGTTCACGGAAAATATGCGTCCTTGTCAGCGAGGCTGGCGGTCTGTTCAGGCCTTGGTGGAAAACCGGTAGCCGGTGCCGCGCACGGTTTGTACCAGATTTTCGTAAGCATCGCCGAGGGCTTTGCGCAGGCGACGGATGTGCACGTCGACAGTGCGCTCTTCGACGTAGACATTGCCGCCCCAGACCTGATCCAGCAACTGGCCGCGGGTGTAGGCGCGTTCCTGGTGGGTCATGAAGAATTGCAGCAAACGGTACTCGGTCGGGCCCATCTCGGCAGGTTTGCCGTCGATGGTCACGCGGTGGCTGATCGGGTCCAGCAGCAGGCCGCCGACTTCGATCGGCGCTTCGCCATCGGTCGGGCCGGCGCGACGCAGCACGGCTTTGAGGCGGGCCACCAGTTCGCGGGGGGAAAACGGTTTGGTGATGTAGTCGTCGGCGCCGACTTCCAGGCCCTGGATCTTGTTGTCCTCTTCGCCCTTGGCGGTGAGCATGATGATCGGGATATCCCCGGTCAGTTCGTCGCGCTTGAGGCGGCGGGCCAACTCGATGCCGGAAGTGCCGGGCAGCATCCAGTCGAGCAGAATCAGGTCCGGTTTGCGGTCGACGATAATGGCATGGGCCTGCTGTGAGTTCTCCGCCTCCAGGCAGTCATAGCCGGCCATTTCCAACGCAACGGCGATCATTTCGCGAATGGGCGCTTCGTCGTCGACGATCAGAATGCTCCTGCCAACCATGCCTTAATCCTCTTGTCATTTAACTGTCTTGCGCCGCATTAGATAACGGAATTATTGCAGTCGTGTGACAGTATTTTAGCCGGCCTGCGATTGTCGCGATCCTGAACTAAGCTCTAATTCCGAATCCTGACAACCACAAAAGGAAGGTTTCCATGAATCACATTGCTAAATCCTGGAAGGTCCTGCTGGTCACGGCTGCGTTAACGCTGCCGTCCCTGGCCTTTGCGGCAGAACCCGCCATGATGAAAGGCGGCATGATGGTCGATCAGAAGGGTATGACCTTGTATACCTTTGACAAGGACAAGGACGGCAAGTCGATGTGCATGGGTGAGTGTGCGAAGAACTGGCCGCCGATGATGGCTCCGATGGATGCCAAGCCCATGGGTGAATGGAAGCCGATCAAGCGTGACGACGGCACGATGCAATGGACTTACGACGGTAAGCCAATGTACACCTACAAAATGGACAGCAAGCCGGGAGACATGAAAGGCGACGGCATGATGAAAATGTGGCACGTGATTGGCGAACACAAGTAAGCGATTTGCCTGCCCTGTAAACAGTCTGTAGCAGCTGGCGAAGCCTGAGTTCGGCAGCTGCTACAGATCAATCGCAGTCAACGTAATGCGTAATCCAGCACAATCCCCACAAAAATCGCCAACCCCGCCCAGTGGTTATGCAAAAACGCCTGGAAGCAACGCATCCGGTCTTTGCTGCGGGTGTACCAGAACTCCCACGCAAAGCAGCCTGCCGCCACCAGCAACCCAAGGTGGAACCAGCCACCGAGATGGAATTTCGAGCCAGCCAGCAACAGGCAGCCCAGCGCCAGGCCTTGCAAGGTCAGAATGATCACCCGGTCGGCATCGCCAAACAGGATCGCGGTGGATTTCACCCCGATCTTCAGGTCATCGTCGCGGTCGGTCATGGCGTAATAGGTGTCGTAGCCCACGGTCCACAGCAAATTGGCGATCCACAGCAACCAGGCTGTCGCCGGCAACTCACCAGTCTCGGCAGTGAACGCCATCGGCATGCCCCAGGAGAACGCCGCGCCCAGCACCACTTGCGGGTAATAGGTGTAACGCTTCATGAACGGATACGTGAAGGCCAGGGCCAAACCGCCCAGCGACAGCCAGACAGTCGCCGCGTTGGTGCACAGCACCAGCAAGAAGCTCACGCCCATCAGCACCGCGAAGAACACCAGGGCTTCTTTGGAGCTGATCTTGCCGCTCACCAGCGGCCGCTGCTCGGTGCGTTTCACATGGCCATCGACCTTGCGGTCCGCCCAATCGTTGATCACGCAACCGCCGGCACGGGTCAGTACCACGCCGAGCACGAAAATCACGATATTGGCCAGTGACGGCGAACCTTCACCGGCAATCCACAGTGCCCACAATGTCGGCCACAGCAGCAGGTAAATGCCGATCGGCTTGTCCATGCGGGTCAGCTGAATGAAATCCCAGGCCCGAGGATTCACGCGGTTCAGAGACTTGAGCAGGTTCTGGTACATCAGCAGTTCTCCGGATGCGCGCGGGCGGCGCTCCACAGGGTCGGCAGGAAAACCTCGGCCACCAGCACGCTCAGGGCGCCACGGTCGAAACGTGAGCGCCGGCCCCACAGTTCAGGCGCCTGAGCCTCCATCGGCAACCACGCTTGAGGATAGTGACAAACCTCGATGGCCCGGCGCTGAAACGCCCGATCGCAAAACAGCAGTTCGCCCAGAGAACGGCTACCCAGCTCATCCATATGCAATCCGTCGCCCTGCAGCGCGCTACGCGCCGCCACGCTGCGGGCAAACACCCAAGCTTCACCGTGGCCGCGCAGATACACCTCGCGCACCCAGCCTTCGCTGCCTTCGGCCAGCTCCAGCGCGGCACATTCGTCGGCGCGCAGCGATTGCCAGCCTTCGAACAGCGGCGTGACGCTGAAACCGTCATTCGACAAACGGGTCAGGCGTCGGGTCAGTGACCCTTCATCGAACAACCAATCGAGCGTAGACGTGTCGGGGCGGGGCATCAGTTGGCTTTGAGAAAGCCAGAGCGGCGTCGGGGAGGGGGCTTTTGAGTGCGGCACAGTGAGTCATTATTGGCAGCAAATGAGGCGGCGAGCTTACCATGTCAGGCGGCGAGTTTGATTGATCCGGCCTGCCGTTGCGCCGAACAGGCTTGCATCTGTCGGGCCCGATCAGTACAAAACGCCCTGAGCCGGACGGCAACGCTTCATCTATCGACCGTTCGCGCCGGCAAAAGCCTGAATCCCGAGGAAATACCTGAATGAAAAAGTGGCAATGTGTGGTCTGCGGCCTGATCTATAACGAAGCCGAAGGCTGGCCGGACGACGGTATTGCGGCGGGCACACCGTGGCAGGACGTGCCGGAAGACTGGCTGTGCCCGGACTGCGGCGTGGGCAAAATGGATTTTGAAATGATTGAAATCAACTAAGCATCCAAGGAGCTAGGAATGAACGCACCTGTCGTGATCGTCGGCACTGGGCTGGCTGGCTACAACCTGGCCCGGGAGTTTCGCAAACTCGATGGCGAAACCCCGCTGCTGTTGATTACCGCAGATGACGGACGCTCCTACTCCAAGCCGATGCTTTCCACCGGCTTCGGCAAGAATAAAGACGCCGATGGCCTGAGCATGGCCGAACCGGGTGCCATGGCCGAGCAGTTGAAGGCCGAAGTGCGCACTCACACGCGCATCAGTGGCATCGATCCGGGCCACAAGCGCCTGTGGATCGGCGAAGAATCAGTGATCTATCGTGACCTGATCCTGGCCTGGGGCGCGGAAACCGTGCGCGTGCCGATCGAAGGCGACGCGGCCGACGCGGTTTTCCCAATCAACGACCTTGAAGACTACGCACGTTTTCGCGCGGCGGCGGCCGGCAAGCGTCGGGTGCTGCTGCTGGGCGCCGGTTTGATTGGCTGCGAATTTGCCAACGACCTGATTCTCGGTGGCTACGAAGTGCAACTGGTTGCGCCCTGCGAACAAGTCATGCCGACCTTGCTCCACCCGGCGGCGGCCGCTGCGGTCCAGGCCGGCCTGGAAAGCCTGGGCGCGCGCTTCCACCTCGGGCCGGTGCTCAATCGCTTGCAGCGAGTGGCGGACGGCCTGGAAGCGCATCTGTCTGACGGCCAGGTCATCCCTTGCGACGTAGTGGTGTCAGCCATCGGTCTGCGTCCGCGCATCGACCTGGCGGCCGCTGCCGGGGTGCAGGTCAATCGTGGCGTGGTGGTTGACCGTCACCTGAAAACCTCTCACGCCAACATCTACGCCCTGGGCGATTGCGCCGAGGTCGATGGGCTGAATCTGTTGTACGTCATGCCCCTCATGAGCTGTGCGAGAGCGCTGGCCCAGACCCTCGCCGGAAACCCTACGGCGGTGAGTTACGGCCCGATGCCGATCACCGTGAAAACCCCGGTCTGCCCATTGGTGGTTTCCCCGCCACCACGGGGCCCGGAGGGCGTCTGGACGGTCGAAGGGCAGGGCGCGGACATCAAGGTGCTGTGCCGCGACAGCGCCGGCAAATTGCTGGGCTATGCCCTGACCGGCGCGGCGGTGATGGAAAAACTCGCCCTGAACAAAGAACTTCCGGCCCTGTTGGCGTAAATGCCGGTCGTTCTGTCGGAATCACCCCGTTTTTGCCCCCACAAAGGTCGCGGGGAGACTGGCGCCGCTCTTGCGCGCATGCCATCCTCATTCCCGTCTGCCGCAGAGTAGAGCACCTGCGGCGCCTTGGGCGCTGTTCCAACGAGAACAGCACGGACATAACAACAAAAAACCGTCAAAGGGGCTTCACTCATGCGTAAACCAGAACTCGCCGCTGCCATCGCGGAAAAAGCAGATCTCACCAAAGAACAGGCCAATCGCGTTCTCAACGCCGTTCTCGAAGAAATCACCGGCGCTCTGCATCGCAAGGATAGCGTCACGCTGGTGGGCTTCGGCACCTTCCTGCAACGCCATCGCGGTGCCCGCACCGGCAAAAACCCGCAAACCGGTGAGCCGGTGAAGATCAAGGCCAGCAACACTGTTGCGTTCAAGCCAGGCAAGTCGTTGAAAGACAGCGTTAATCCGTAACACGCACCGACTTCCCGCACAGCGGGCGAGCGGGATAAAAAATGGGCACGCCAACGAGGTTGGGTGCCCATTTTTTCTGTCTGGCGGATCAGCCGACTCGACTTTGTTTCCTGGCGAGAATCGCTGCTATTTCCGGCTCATTCAGGTGATCCAGCGCGCGCTCCACCAACAAATGCACCCCATCGGCCAGGCGGCTGAGCGCCTCATTCCTCGTCCAAATCTTCCTCATCGATCAGGCCTTGAACAAACTGGAGGAAATTCGAGCAGACCAGCTTTTCGGATTCAGCCTGATTTTCTTCAGGGCTTAGGTCACTATCAAAGCTGTCAGTGGTGAAGTAACTAACGGCCTCCGTATCAAGATTCAGGCAAAAGAAGTTACCACCCCAGTCGTTCGCGAAAGGCAGAAGGTGTGCAGGAAGTACCTGTTTTTTTAGCATCAACTGGTAGGTGGATAGCAGCGAGGAGTCGCCACCGGGAATTGGCTTGAATGCAGCCACTTCCAGTGGCTCGTCAAAATCTTCGCTGACCCAATAGGTCCGCTCCGGTACACCTACGTTGTACTTGAGATAATGGTTTTTAAAGGGCGTCGGTAGCTTCTTACCAATGGCGCATTCCAGGTGATCCAGATCCGCTGGCGTAATGGCCGCCTCGTCATTCGAAAATGTGTTTTCGAGCATCATTAATCTCAGCGTTAATGGATCCTCACCGTTCAGATCCACTTTTTTATAAGGGATCAATTCAGCCGCCCTTGAGTAAATCGATTGGTTTGGTTTCGGTTAGTTGGATCTTGAAAAGGGTAATCACCTGCATGCTGAGTGAAACCTAGGCTCTATCTATTGAGCCGACCTTCTCCGTATCGACCACTTCTGCACCTACCAGATCTAGTTCTTTAAGCACAGTGGCGGCGTGAGGCGAAAGAAATACGAATCCAAGTAAAGTTATTTCATCGATACTAAAAAAATCGATGCTGACATTTTCTTTGATTGTCAGGCTGATGATATTTTTGATTTCGCCGCTCGCTCGAAAATTAATCTTCGACTGTGTCTGATCGATCACGTCCACAGGCTCCTTGTCTATTCGTTGCTGGCGCATAAAAAAATATTGGCGCTGTGCGACCGAAACGCCTTTTGGGTTGACAATCTCCAGTTCTGCGATCTCCCATCGGGAAGTCTTGAGGGTCTGGAAGACTTTCAGGAAGCGCTCACTGACAATATGCCCCTCAAAGGCAGTGCAAAAGTCAAAGTCATAGCGCTTGTCCTTGGTAATCAGCACCAGCTTTTTCGGGAGGGGAGCGAGAGCTTCGTCGGGGCCCGCGTCGTGCCAGTCGGCATCCATCGCATCGTCATAGGCGCCAGGGCTGAACGACTCATGAATGACGCCATCAATGAAGGTGGGGCAGTTTTTGTCTTTCTTGAATGCAAGGGTATAGAACATGAAAGCCTCTTGTCAGCAAAGTCGACCGGTACTGGATTTGGTTCGTATTCTTCCTGAAACGGTCTTCTTGCGAAGTTTGAACTGGACACAACCCCAACCCCATTCCTCAGGGTCAGACCCTGTATTTCCTTAAAAACAGGCACTCCAACTGGTTCAAATGCCCGCTTTTGTTGGAAAAAATCAAGCCTCCATGAAGTCGTCGTATTCTCGATAGTGATTGATTGCCTGGATCAAAATGGCGCTATCAGGGGTCTTTATTTTTTTCTGAATTATCTGCGATATGGCTTGAAGGGTTTGCACGTCAACCCAGGTCTCTACATTTTCTTTTTCCAGCGACTTAGGAATGGTTTCTCCGGCGCTGTTTTCTACGGTTTTGTCATCCTCTTCTAGATCATCAATTTCATCTTCGGTAATGAGATAGAAAACCGCATTTTCTGGTTGCTGCTCCCATTCGTCCAAATTTGTATAGATCCAGTCATTATCGGTAACGGAATTGATCGTGCTGAATAGGTCGGTGATGCCTTTCATCTTTTTCATCAGTGATTCCTTATTTTCTACAAGATGACCCACCACCCCATGCCTTCCTGCCGCCGACTCGTTTTCCATTGCGGCCTTTCGGGTGGTAGTCACCATGACGGTTTTTTCGATGCGCCGACCCAGCGGGTCGTAGGTCATCCTGACCACGCTACCGTTTTCATTGCGCACTTCAATCAACCGGCTTTCGGCGTCGTAACCGAAGCGCTGCACGCCCCGTTTAGTACTGCGTTCTTCGATCATCCGGCCAAACGCGTCATAGCGGTAACGTTTGTCCTGATAGGTCAGCAGTTTGTTGTGCACCACCAACCCAGAGCCGCCCCTAAAAATGTCGGCCATCATGGGGGCCAGAAGCCTAGGCCTGATTTTTATAAGGGACAAACGTGCGGTTGGCGATATAGAAACCCAAGCCTTTGTTATTTTTGAATTTTTTCTCGATCATAGAATCGGCCAACTGCTGAGAGATCAGAAGGTCTCCTGACTCTGGCTCACGAGCGATTCCGCGCATGCCGGCAGCACCGTCCAGGAACCAGGTTTTAGTGAAATAGATGATCGATCCGTCATCATCCCGTTCAGCGGCAGATTGCCCTTGATCTATCGCGTTGACGGTATTGATTGCATTCACTATGAAAAAAGCTTCGTCGACCTCTTCCCCGTCTGCAATGACGACAGCAGGTTGAATGAGCTGAATGTCCTGAGCAGATTGATGGGTGAGAAAATCCGCAAGTCGCTCAGTGACTAGTGGGACTCCCCCAAGTAGCCATAGGCAGTCATACGCAAGAAACTTTTTTTTCTTGCACGGAAAATAGACCTTTGGCTTGTCCATATTCAATGGATAGGGTTTTCCCGCCAACAATGACAGGTAGTCAAAATTCGAACCGGCGGTTTCATAAGAACCGCTTTCGATGTCATACGAACCGATCAGTTGTTCGCTGTAATAAGCAGGGGCTTTCCAACTTAAAATCATGTTTGATTTTCCTGGCCGTAATAAACACCGACCGTCAGCAGGTTGGCGGCGAAGTCGTACACGGTATGCTTTTGCATGGCAGCCGGCGTCATCGAGGGCTGGCTGGTGTGTACGGCATTGTCGCGCAGGTAAGCGACCACTGCGGCAATTGGCTGCTGAGCAACCGTCCCTGGGCGTCGTAGCTGAATTGGGTGCGTTCGCCGAGGGCATCGGTGATGGTTTGCAGATAGCCCCGGTTGTCGTAGCTGAACCGCGTCGGATAACCCGAGCAATCAATGTGTTCCACCAACTGGCCGAACGGGTTCCAGCGCAGCTTTTTGCTTTTGCCGGTGGCGTCGATGATCTCGACGACCTGGCCGTGGGTGTCGTAGCGGTATCGCGTGATGTGGCCCAGCGGATCGGTTTCGGCGATGCAGTTGCCGCGCTGATCGTAGCGAGCGTTTGTGGCCATGTGGTGTTGAGCTGGCCATTCTTTTTGAAGCTGCCTTCCAACTGGAATTTTTTGTGGATACCACGCAGCTTTATCAATGCCTTTTCTAACGCGCTCATGTTCGTTCTCCGAATAAAATTGGCGGAGGTGCGGGGGGCAGGACTTGAGCCATGGCCCGAAGGCGTATGCGGTTCGTGGCGTGGGAAGTTTGCTCCCTATCGGCGGCGCAGCCGTCGTAACCGGCTGATCGATACCTTTGAAAAAGACGGCGCTGGTGAGATCGATAACGGGCACAACTCAGGTAAATTGAACGAGGAAATATCCAGCTTCGTCGCCTTCCTTCATCTTTTTCGCCCGGTTGTCGGCAAAAACGTAGCCGATGCCACCGCCGAACAATCCTTCGTGGCGAGGACTGATTTTTGCGATATCGGCGTCCAATATCTGGGCTAGAAAATAATAGCGAGGGCTTTCATACAACGGATCTTGCAACCAGCCAGGGCGACCTAATATTTTGCTGATACTGGCGCCGCAGTCCGGATCCTCCAGCTCTTCGGTCATTTGTTCGTCCGTGAGGGGTTGCTGGGCAATGTAGCTTCGCGGAATCGGATCTTCCAGGGTCGGTGGCATAAGCTCGAAAGGCGCCAGCGTATGAAGCAGAACTTTACTATGTCCCTGTGCCAGCTTTTCCATCTCGCTCTGTTGGTGGACAGTCAATTGGCGTAACGATGACCGTTTGTACGTATCGCCTTCACGCTCCACGGAAACGAATACTGTCAGAGCCATACCCGACGGTATAAAAGAAGTGCTGAGGAAATCCGATGTCATCATAAGCACTGGTAGCATCAAATGACCCTTGGTTGGATCCTTTGGCCACAGATCAATATCGGTGAGTCGAGCGCCCCCGCCTATTTGTCCAAGGTTATGGTCTTTTTCGGAGAGGATGATTTGATTGATGCCCATAGTCCGTGATCCTTTAGAAGCAGCCTTTTCTTTTGGCGAATGATGTGGAAAAACGCCTTGCTGTTCGTGCCTGTTGTTGGGTGATGATGCCGGTTCTGACCAATGAGTTGTGAATAGCTTGGGACATGAGGCGAATTTCCAGCTTCCCGCGCTTGAGCATTTGATTAGGTCCCAGCCCGCGAGCACGGCGCAAACGATTTTCCTCGGCATGCACCATGTCGTGATGTTCGGGCGATAGCGCAATGGAAGGGTTACCTTTATAGCGCCGGCCCTTTGCGATACCTTTCTCTTCCAGAAACTTATTACGAACAATCTCGTGTGCTTCCAGCCCATCATTCTTGTGGGCTTTGGCACCGTAACCGGCCACCTCACCTTCTTTTAGCAGCCCAAATGGGTCAATCCACCTGGTGGCGTTGGGAGCCCCATATCCGGATCATAAAGCCGGAACGTGTTGTAGTGCAGTCAGGTCTCTCGGTAGAAAAACTTATTCCTGTTTTTTATCCAAACATGCATGTTATGGTTTTCACTAAAAAGTAGAGCCGGAAGTTGTTTGGCTCTTCCGGCTCCTTTTCTAATCTAGTCTAGAAAGTCATCGTTTTCCAAATAATAAGTAACTGCTTTCAGTAGTTCTTCTTTGCTGGAGTTCGGATGATGTTCTGTTTTATTTTCAATGATCGCTTTGAGTATTGGAGACTCAAGGAATGTTCCGTATTTGTCATCGAACTCCATTTCTTCGTCGTCATTTTCTGCAAGGTAATATTTTTTATTTAGGATGTCGTTTTTTGACTCCAAATCAAAATCAGTATCAACATATAACCATCCTGCATTGGGTAGGTCATTACATTTTTGCAGAAGCTCGTCAAAGCCATTAATGGTTATCATAAGTACTCCTTGTTTTCGACATTTCGTACCGCCGCCCCATTTATTTCGACCGCCTTTACCATCAGGGTGGTAGATTTTATGATACGTTTTATGATCATTGAAGTCGGCTAGCTGTAATGAGCCTGGTTTGTTTCCATGATGCCAAGTCAAATTGGCTGGGGATGTTCCTCTGAACGTCCCATTCGACCGTGGCTGCACATGCTCTACAGCGCCAGGGTATTTAGTCTGCATTTGACGTTTAAAGTCCGGATCTGTTTGCATTCGTTTGTAAACAGATTCATTTGCGCGGCTAAAGTGCTCTGCGTCAGTCATTTTGTATTCGGACGCGTTCAGTGAGTGCTCATGGAACACATGATATTTCCCTAGGTCGCGAGATCCTTCACCATTGTATAGCCCAAGCGGATCTATCCAGGTCAGGGGGTTTGGGGCATAACTGTAAAAGTTCAGCCCTCCCGCCAACCCAATCGGATTCCTTGTTGGTTACGGCATGCGCATTAGCGCAGTCCTCAGGCGTTTGATCAGCTTCGGATCCTTGAGGCAATCGGCCGGCCGCATGTTATCCAAGGCCGGCACCTGCTGTTCGACCCACCACAAACCTTCCTTGAGCCCTCTTTTTCCGTAGAGAATGACCGCCATATCGAGGTTGCCATCCAGTTGTTTCGCTAGGGAGCGGGCGTCGTCGTCGAGATAGTCCTCTTCGTATAACCGCACAAGCATATTCCAATCGGAATCGCCGGGGTATTCGTCTTCCAGTTGTTCCATCTTCTGCACTCATTGGCCGGGTCAGATCCATGACCTGAAGATTAACCATAAAAATAATTAAAAAATAGTTCGAAATTTTCTTTCCCAAGCAGGGGGCTGACTTCCTTTGTGAGTAATTTCACGAACTTGCTGGAAAGCTCGTCATCGTCGTTATAGATCTCAAATATTTCGAATTTTCCGTGGACAACCTCAATCAATTTTGCAAGAGCGAAAAAGAAATCAGCCAATGAGTCGGCAATTTTGAAAGGCAAAGCCACGTCATAGCTGGCAAATACAGGTGTACCCTCAATGTCGGTAACAGCGATGACAGGTTTACCACCTCCGATATCATCCATGAATACTACAAAACCGGCTGGCCAGCGTGGGTTGAGCTGCGACTTGTTTGAATTGCCATCCCACTTGTAGCCCACTTGGTCATCTTCAAGGGTGTTCAGATCAAAAAAACGTATCGGAGTCAAACCTGTCTCTATCTCTACACCCACAGGCTCGTAGTTGTCATAGAAAAAGTCAGTTTCGACAGAGCGTTCAAGCGTTTGCGGCCATGTGGCGTTGACTTGGCCATTCTTTTCGAAGCTGCCCTCTAACTGAAACTTCTTGTGGATACGGCGCAGCTCTATCAACGCTTTTTCTAACGCGCTCATGTTCGTTCTTCCCTGTGGGTTACAGCATGCGCATCAGCGCGGCTCTCTCGTTTGTGAGAGCGTCTATAGGCTGTACAAAATATTGTAGAATGAGGTTGAATTGTCTTTTATCGAGGACAGATCCTGGTCTATAGATGCTTTTTCGAATGATGATTTATTGATTGCCATTCGACGAGTGATTATTGCTTCCAGCAGCTTTATGAACAGTGCCTCATCATTGACGTGTTTTTTAAGCTTTAGAATTTCGCGAGGCTTGTTTTTCAGGATGTAAAAGGAATAGTTCATCAAAATAATATTTGAGACAAACAGATTTTCCGTAGACTGAAGGGGGTTGATCGTGTCGATTAAAACATTAAATATCTGTCTCTTGTCTTTAGCGTATGCCTGCAAAAATACATCGGGATACATGAATTCGCTATGGCGATCATTTAGCCTGAAACGGTAATTTGTGTCGCCGGGTTCGGTCAATAATGTGACGAGGCTTGTTTGATAGTTTTTCAACGTGCTTAGCAATACATGTTCTTTTCTGCTATCAAATTTTATCGCTTTGTAAACCAGGTTGATAACATCCAAAAAAGCTACAGGCCCCCGGGTGTCGGTAGCCATTACCAGCTGATTATCCTTGATGCTGAACCGACGATACGCTTCGTCGTCAATGCTCAATTCGAAAAGCAGGAATCTGAGTATATAGTTTCTGAGCTGTGCATCCGAGTCGAGAGAACTGTTTTTCAAACTGATCAACTGGATCAGAAAGAAGAAAATAAAATAGTCTTTATTGGTTCGTTGACGGTTGTCGATGTCAAGTAGATAGCCAAAGCGGGACAGGATCAAGAGAAGGGTATAGCAGTCCGGTTCCGTGAAGCCGTTTTTTGACATGGATTTTTCGAAGGCGCTTATGGAGAACAAATCGTGCCAGCGGCTCACATAGAAGGTCGAACCGTTGTGTTTTCTGGCGGCGACAGAGAGCAGTGAAGGCTCGTCTTCTTGGTAAAAAACAACGCCCAGCTCTTTCGGATATGGACGGATGTTCAGGAAACTCTCAAGCTTGTATGAAAGGAGATTGAATATGTCCATTTAACGCTATCCGCATGTCTTCCACTTTCCGTTCGGGCCTTTTTTCTCGACACGAAACGAACGCCAATTGCTCAGCGCCACCGACCTGCAGGGCGGGCGCTACGAATACTACGACGCCGGGCCTAATTCAAACTTTTTCAGTTTTTCCAACCGATAATTGTTTTTTCATGCTGGTACGGTTAACTCGGACTAAGCCAAGAAGAGAAATCAGAAATATATATTTCATTTAAAATCAAATCTAGAGGTATATCTTCAATGCTATCGGCTATCTCGTCATAAGGGGAGGGTAATACATAGGAAAATCCGAAATCATCATCAAGAATTATTGAGCCATTAAAGATTCGTGGACGCTTTGTAAGTTTTTTTACTTGGCCAAAAGACATCCCTGTAGAAAGCATACCTCTGTAAAGTCCTTTGTAATGTACATTGCAGCCAATTGAGAATATAGCTCCGTCAGAAAGGGTTGCTATGGTGATCGTGTCGTTTACCACATAGGCCACCCTCGTTTCCCCGTCCGGCAGATTATAGTTTTTTATTTTTATGTTGTGTTTTTTATATAGCTCATCGATATAGTTGGAAATGTTTTCCCCTAATAGTATGTCTGCTGCTGAGTGCTTGGAATTGATATCTGCTGTAAAGTCAATCATGTTCAAGTTCCACCGTTCATTAACGTGCCATTAACATAGGCTGGAGAGTCTTTTATTAGATCGTAATTTTTGAACCCGCCATGTCCAATTCTACCAAATACAATATCTTCTCCAGATCTATTGGCTTTGTACACTTTCCAGTAATCGTTTCCGTGAATGTTGGGCTGGATGGAACCGCCATCTTGGATGGTAATAAATAACCCTAGAGTACGACCGCCTCTCGAATGCTCTGAGTCTTCAAGTGTGGGTAAACACTTGCTCGTCAAGAGATTGATTTTGTCAATCATTCCTCAGGATAAATTTTCAGTTTGCTATTGTCCGTAAGTATTTCAAAAATGGTTAGGGAATCATCTGCGTGATTGATCTCATAAGACCTTTCCGTGAAGGTGCTTCGCCATATTTTTTCAGTAATCGAAGTGATTTTATCGGCGTTGTATTTATAAAGGGTTTCGAAGTATTCTCCCGTGTTGTTCAAGCAGTAATGCCCTGTAGCTTTGTCATTCAGAAACTTAATCAGGGAAACCGAATCAAGGTTGGCCTCTAGGTTGCCGTTTAGCTCACTGCCGAATGTAAGCTCAAGGATTTGATCGGCCTCATGCAAAAAAAACCTTCTATAAACAATCCATTGCTTTTTAATTGTTACGTATTTTGCAAATTTTAACTCGCCTATTATTTTGTTATCTTTATTTAAGAAATAACATTGCCTGTTTTTGGCTGGCTCGGAATCTTTTTTTAAAAAACGTCCAGACTTACATCCCTGGAGCTCCGACATATAGGGGGCCGGCGAATAGGAAGGCATGATCCCCATGCCCCAGATTGTCGTTTTGTAGTTTTTCTCCATAGACGATATAAGCTCTGAATATTTATCCTTATATTCATTGAGTCGTGCATATAAAAAGTCCTTCATGGGGTATCTCCTACTTTGCTAATGGGAAAACCTTTCCACCGTTGAGCTCCAAGTTGAGTTTATTTAAACCCGACTCGAATCCAGATTTTGTGTTCGCCCCTTTTAGGGTTTCCCATACGTGTTGTTTATACGCATTGCCATGTACTCCTTCCCCGGCATGAGCGGTTGCTGTTGTATTTGGTAAACGGGACTGTGGGTTTACAGGCAGCCATATACCATTTTCTTTCTGATTTATGTCAATGCCAAGTCTGTCCATACGTCTTCTCAACCAGCGCATACGCACATCCTTCGAATTGGACATTACTATATGGTGGGCTCGATAGTTCGAGTTTGGCGCTTTACCCAAACGGCTTCCAAGAACTTTAGCATCGCTCGAGCAACTTAGGCCCAGAGCGTCTATCCAAGTGAATGGGTTAGGTGAGTATTGATAAAGATTGATTCCCCCCGCCAACCCAATCGGATCCGGCGTAGTAAACCGCCCCACATCCGGATCATAAAACCTGAACGTATTGAAATGCAGCCCCGTCTCCCGGTCCAGGTACTGTCCCTGAAACCGCAGATTCTGCTCCTCAATGTAATACGGCTCGCGCACCTCTTCTAACGTGTTGCCCCACACCCGATAAGTCGCCTGCCAGACGTTGTGGCCGTCCGCCTCGGTGAGCTGTTCCGGCAGGCCGTTGAGGTCGTTGTGGTAGTAGCGGATTTTTTGCAGTGGGCCGGTGCCGTCGACGCGGGCCAGGGGTTCGTAACCTTCGTCTTCGTATAGGTAGAGGCTGGTTTGCTGATGGCGATGTTCCTGCAACAGGCGCAGGCCGTCCCACGTGAAGCGGGTTTCTCCCAGTGGATAACCCTTGCTGTCGTGTACGGTTTTTTCGATGCGCCGGCCCAGTGGGTCGTAGGTCATCCTGACCACGCTGCCGTTTTCATTGCGCACTTCAATCAAGCGGCTTTCGGCGTCGTAACCGAAGCGCTGCAGGCCTCGTTTAGCGCTGCGTTTTTCGATCATCCGGCCAAAGGCGTCGTAGCGATAACGCTTGTCCTGGTAGGTCAGCAGTTTGTTGTGCACCACCAGCCCGGCGCCGGGTTGTGGGCTGTCCAGCAGGTTGGCGGCGGCGTCGTAGGCGAAGGTTTCGCGCTGGCCGTGCAGGCTGTCCTGGCTGGCGATGATGCGGCCGGTGGCGTCGTAGTGCAGCAGTTGGCGGTGTTGCGTGGCGGGTTGCTGGTCGAGTTTGCCGATCAGGTTGTCGGCGGGGTCGTACTCGAAGTGCTTTTGCACGGCCGCCGGCATCAGCGATGGCTGGCTGGTGTGTCGGCGTTGGCGTGAGCGTAAGCGGCCGCTACGGTCATATTCGCTGCGGGTGCTGATCTGGCCCTGGGTGCGCAGCACTTCGCGGTGCAGGCGGTCGCGTTCGAAGTCGCTGATGACCTGGCCGTCGAGGTTGATCTGGTGCAGGTGGCCGCTGCCGTAGTACAGGCGATTGAGCCAGCGGCCGTCGGGCAGTTGGGTCTGGATCAGATTGCCGAGTTCGTCGTAGTGGTAGTGCAGGTTGCCGGCCGCGCTTTGTTCTTCGAGCAATTGACCGAGGGCATCGTAGGCGAAGCTCAGGGTTTGTGCGTGGCCCTGGTGGTCGGTGAAGGTGACGGCGGTGAGCTGGTCCAGTGAGTCGTAGGTGTAGTCGGTGCGGCCATCGTCGGTGACTTTGGCGATCAGCCGGCCGACGGCGTCGCGTTCCAGTCGGTGAACGATGGGAGCGGGGGGCGACTCGGGGACGACGGCCAGGCCGTTGCCGTAAGGCGCCGGCACAGCCGTGACCGCCGCGACGTTATCCAGCAGGTCATAGGTGTAGCGCTTGGCACTGCCATCCAGATCCTGCTGTTCGGTCAGCCGATCCCCTGCATCCCAGGCGAAGCGATAACTTTCGCCATTCTCATTGGTCAGCGCTTGCAGCCGCCCATAGCGGTCATATCCGAACTGCACCTGCCGGCCATGGGCGTCGGTACGCTGACGCACCTGGCCGCGGCGGTTGTGTTGATACAGGGTGGTGTGCCCGGCGGGGTCGGTATAACCGGTCAACTGGCCACTGACGTCGCGCTGATACTGCTCGGTGCGGCCGTCCGGCAATTGGCTGCTGAGCAACCGTCCCTGGGCGTCGTAACTGAATTGGGTGCGTTCGCCGAGGGCATCGGTGATCGTTTGCAGATAGCCCCGGTTGTCATAGCTGAACCGCGTCGGATAACCCGAGCAATCGATGTGTTCGACCAGTTGGCCGAACGGGTTCCAGCGCAGCCTTTTGCTTTTGCCGGTGGCGTCGATGATCTCGACGACCTGGCCCTGGGTGTCGTAGCGGTACCGCGTTACATGGCCCAGCGGATCGGTTTCGGCGATGCAGTTGCCGCGCTGATCGTAGCGATATTGCCAACTGTTGCCCGCGGTATCGGTTTCCACCAGCGGCAAGGCCCAGTGTTCGAGCCATAAGGTCGAGTCACTGCGGCCCAGCGGGTCGGTTTCTCCGATCAGGTTGCCGGCGTCGTCGTAGCTGTATTCGTAGCGTCCGCCCAGCGGGTCGGTCGCGCTGAGCAATTGGCGTTCGTCGTTCCACTCGAACTGCCAGGTCTGGCCGAGGTTGTCGGTGTATTCGGTGATCTGGTGCTGGGTGTTCCAGCGTCGTGTGCTGATGCGCTGTGAGCCGTCGGTGATGCGTGTGACACCGGCCTTCAGGTCATAGTCGAACTGGTAAGTGTCGCCTTCGTCGGTCCAGTGCCCGACCACGCGCCATTCAAGGTCTTCAACCAACGCCCATTCATAGAAACAACGCAGCCCCGTGGGCAACTGATGCTCGACCATCCGCCGCCCGGCGTCGTAGGCGAAGCGCCGTTGTACCTGGCCGATGGCATCGCGCACTTCGGCCAGATTGCCCATTGCGTCGTAACCGTAGCTGACGAGTATTTCGCGGTGTTGATCGGGGTACAGACGTTCCACCCGAGCCACACGACCGCCTTCTTGAATCAGCTCGACCTGCACCAGATCGAAAGTATCCCGCAGGCGCGCCAACCGTCCGGTTTCGTCATAGTCGAGGTGGATACGGTTGTCATTGCGGTCGCCCAATTGATCAAGGCGCAGCAGTGCTGTATTGCCCGGCGTCGGATTGAACAAGCGGTACATGCCGTCATCGCTTTCGATCAACAGTTGTCCATTAACGTGCCGCCGAACACTCAGCCCTTCACCCGCACTGAACACCGCGCCGCCCAGAGGAATCGAGCCCATATCGATGCGCCGGCCCTGCTCATCGGTGTAGACCAGCGTTTCTCCACCCTCCGGGTGAGGCAGGATTTCAACACACACCTCGTAGGACACGCTCCAACCGGCGCCGAACAGCCCGTCGCGGCGTTCGTCACGGCTGTTGTAGAAGCGCTGCCAATCGATCGGCAAGATGCCCGGCAGCACGAAATCCAGCTCTTCGTCCCCACCTAGCACCTTGGCCCCGGTGGCGGCATGCACCGGGTTCGACGAACCCATGGCGGCGTTGGCCATGGCGCCCATGGCGCTGCTGACAGCCATCGACGTCGCGCCGCCGATCAGCATGCACGGCAATTTGCTGAAGAACTTGCCCTTGCCGCCCTTGAGCATCAGCAACGCGGTGACCGCCAGCCCCACGCCCGGGGTCTTGCCGCTGCGGATCTCACGTACTACCACCGAACCGCCACCAATGGTCACGTTCGATGAGATCAGCCCGGACGATACGACCTTGGCGTCGCAGGTGGTGCGGTCGCCGCTGCGCACGGCGGGCTGGCCGTTGATGGTGACTTTGTCCGAGCCCTCGGCCAGAAACTGCGGCGGCATCGGCGGATGCTTCATGCAGGTGACCAGATCCAGCGGCTTGGGCACTGCGCCGGGCGCCGGGGTGGCGACGGTGGGGCGCCACATCTGCGAGAAGAAGCTCTCGGCGATGTCCAGATAGCTGGGCTCGGCTTCGGGCTCGGGTGCCTCCAGCTCGGTGCCGGCCGGCGCAACATGGGACGGAATCGCCCCGGCGGCCCGGGCGGCGGGCATGTTGTTGGTCAGGGTGTTGGTGGAACCGGTGAGAATCGTCGCCTGCACCGTGGGCGGAAACAGCGCATTGCTGAAGCTCTCGCACAGGTTGCTCAAGCCCTTGTCGGCCCCGGTCTTGCTCATGGCGAGGCCGACGATGGTGCCCACCACCGCGCCGAGCAGGAAGCAGCCGAGGCCGCCGGTGGCGACAGTGATGCCCGTGGCCGCCACCACGGCAGCCGTCGCCACCGCGGTGATCGCGATGTTCGCTGCCACCTCCAGCACGCCGCCAAGAATGTCGGCCATCATCGAGGTGTGGTCGAGTGCATCGCCCAGCCGGGCGGCCCAGAGTGCGTCAGACATGCAGGGTGCTCATCAGGCCGGAACGTCGAACAACAGCGAACTCTTGATGGTTGCCCAATGCGCGGCTTCGGCATCGCCGAGTTTTTCCGCCTTCACGTAGCTCAGGGCGAGCATTTTACGGGTGCCGGGCAATACCAGCGCCAATTGATACTGGAAAACTTTGTCGTTGCCCTTGTTGAACTGGCTGCGCAACTCGATGCCTTCGACCTCCTGGCTGGCGCCCAGGCGCACGGCGACGCCCGGCTGAAAACGCAAGTCCTGCACTTGTTTTTCCAGGCGCTTGAGCTGGTCGTCGAAGTTGCTTTGCAGGGTTTCGCCCTCGGCCAGCAAGCTGCGGCTGACAATCAGCGAGGTGCCCAGTTCGGGGAACTTGAGGATGTTGATCGTCGCGTCTTGCAGCTCGCCTGCCGGCAGCTGGAACTGGAACTCATTGATGCGGTAAGTCATGGCGCTTGAATCTCGTGGTTAGCCCTTGGGCTTGGGGAATGCGGCATTGATATTGGCGTCGATGCTGGCCTTGACGCCCTGGCCGTCAGGCGTGGCGCCAGGGCCGCCGCCGTTGTTCAGGTGCAGCACGCCGCCGGTGTTGATCTCGGCGTCACCGCTGGCATAGAAGCTGATTTGCACGCCGGTCAGGTTGATCTGGCCGCTGGCATTGAGCTCCAGGATGCTTTCGCCGCACACCAGCCGCAGGTTTTCGCCCACTTCGATGACGTAGCTCTGGCTGATGCTGTCGGTCTTGCGCTGGCCCACCGACAGAATGTCTTCCTGCTTGACGATGCGCAGGCGGTTGTTGCCGATGGTCACCGTCTCGTTATGCCCGATGCTTTTGTTGCGGTCGTGGCCCACCGAGTGGCTTTCATCCACCTCGACCACGATGTCCTGATTGCGCTCGGCATGGATGTACAACTGCTCGGCGCCTTTTTTGTCTTCCATGCGGATTTCGTTGAAATTGGCCGGCGAGCCGCCCTTGCTCGAACGGCTTTTCATGCCGCTCTGGGTAGCGTTTTCCGGCAAGTCGTAGGGCACGGTCTGTTCGGCGTTGTAGACGCGGCCGGTGATGATCGGCCGATCCGGGTCGCCTTCGAGGAAGCTGACGATGACTTCCTGGCCGATTCGTGGGATCTGCATCGAGCCCCAGTTTTTTCCGGCCCAGGATTGCGACACGCGAATCCAGCATGAACTGTTTTCGTTGGATTGGTCGTGACGGTCCCAGTAGAAGTGCACCTTCACCCGGCCGAACTGGTCGGTCCAGATTTCCTCGCCCTTGGGGCCGACCACCAGTGCGGTCTGCGGGCCTTTGACGATTGGGCGGTGGGTGTTGGGCAGGGGGCGATAGCTTTGTTGTGCATCTATGCAGGTCAGGCTGCTTTCGAACTGCGCCGAAGCCACGCCACCGCTGGTTTCCAGGCTTTCCTGGTCAATGTGGTAGCGGGCGCCGACGATCAGGTATTCGCGGTTCTGGTCCTGGCGGCTGAAGCCGGTGAGGCTGAACAAATGACCCGACCCCAGGCCTCGGGCGTTGCCGGCCAGCTCGACCTGTTCGTGCAGGGTCTGCAAGGCTTCGATACGGGTACGTGCGTAGTGTTCGCCGTCTTCGCTTTGCACATAGGTGCCGGGGTAGTCGTACAGCGGATAATCGCCGGCGGTGTGCGGACGGGGCATGGCCGAGCGCACGTCAATCCGCGCGCCAGGGCGCTGGAAGTCATAGTCGTTGAGTTCCAGCGAGCCCGGCTGGACTTGCTGGGCCAGGTGCCAATCGTAGATGTGATCGCGTTCGCGCTGCTGCTCATTCTTGGGGTAGTAGGGCACCGAGGCATAGCCGGGCACGTTGGCATGGGCGCCGTAGGCATCGGCCAGCACCAGCACATGACGACCCTGTTCATGGCGGAAGAAGTAGTAGATTCCTTCCTGTTCCATCAGGCGGCTGACGAAGTCGAAGCTGGTTTCGCGATACTGCACGCAGTATTCCCACTCGCGATAGGGCCGGCTCAGGGTATCTTCGAAATCCGAGAAACCCAGGTCACGAAACACCTGCTTGATGATCTGCGGGATGGTCAGGTTCTGGAAAATCCGGCAATCGGACGTGCGGGTCAACAGCCATAGCCAGGGCCGCAGCGTGACCTGGTAACTGGCGAACTGGCCCTGGTCGACGTTCTGGCTGCAACGGGCAACGATGCCATGGAAATGACGCTCGCCACCGCCGTCCAGTTGCAGGCTCAGGCACATGGGTTTGCCGAGCAACTGGTTGAGGTCGATGGCGTTGTCCAGCGAGTGCAGCTGCAACTCATAGTTGAACAGCCGCCCCAATTCTTCGTCTCCGCCCATGTCCTTGAGCAACAGCACATCCGGCCCCAGGGGGCTGGTGATCTTTGCCAGGCGTGAGAGTTGCTTGAATAGCATCAGTTATCCCTTGTCACTGCTCGGTTCCTTCCTACTGAGGAGGACCGCTTAGGCGGCGTCACTGAAGTCGTAGTGCAATTCGTTATCCCGGGCGCTGATCCGTACCCCTGCCAGCGCTTTGCCTTCGAGCATGCGAGTGAGGAATTCGCGGCTCATGTCCGGTAGCAGGCTGTTGGTCAGAATGGTGTCGATCATCCGCCCGCCGCTTTCGGTTTCGGTGCAACGGGAGACGATCAGGTCGATCACCGCGTCGTCGTAATCGAAGGCCACCTTGTGGGTGTTCTCCACGCGCTTCTTGATGCGGTTGAGCTGCAGGCGGGTAATGGCCTTGAGCATCTCGTCGCTGAGCGGGTAGTACGGAATGGTCACCAGCCGGCCCAGCAAGGCCGGCGGGAAAATCTCCAGCAGTGGTTGGCGCAGGGCCTTGGCGATTTCTTCGGGCTCCGGCACGTTTTGCGGGTCTTTGCAGACCTGGGCAATCAGCTCGGTGCCAGCGTTGGTGGTCAGCAGAATCAAGGTGTTCTTGAAGTCGATCACCCGGCCTTCGCCGTCCTCCATCACACCTTTGTCGAAGACCTGGAAGAAGATCTCGTGCACATCCGGGTGAGCCTTTTCCACCTCGTCCAGCAGTACCACGCTGTAGGGTTTACGCCGCACGGCTTCGGTCAGCACGCCGCCTTCGCCATAGCCGATGTAGCCCGGTGGCGCGCCCTTGAGGGTGGACACCGTGTGAGCTTCCTGGAATTCACTCATGTTGATGGTGATGACGTTTTGCTCGCCGCCGTACATGGCTTCGGCCAGGGCCAGGGCGGTTTCGGTCTTGCCCACGCCGGAGGTGCCGGCGAGCATGAATACCCCGATCGGCTTGCTCGGGTTGTCGAGGCCGGCGCGGGAGGTCTGGATGCGTTTGGCGATCATCTGCAAGGCGTGGTCCTGGCCGATGATGCGTTTTTTCAGGTGCAGGTCGAGGTTGAGCACGGTTTCCAGTTCGTTACGGGCCATGCGGCCCACCGGAATCCCGGTCCAGTCGGCGACCACCGAGGCCACGGCCTGGTAATCGACCGTCGGCAGAATCAACGGGGTTTCGCCTTGCAGGGCGCTGAGACGCTGTTGCAGGTCCACCAGCTTTTCGCGCAAGGCGTGGCTGGTCTCGCTGCCGTCCTCGCTGTCCACCACGCCGACGCGTTCACGCAGGGTGGCGCGGGTGGCGAGCAATTCGTCTACCAGGGTTTTCTCTTCGGCCCAGCGACTTTCCAGCTCGGCGAGGCGTTCGCGTTCGGCACTCAGCAGGTTTTCACTTTGGGTTTGGCGGGCGCCGATGACGATGCCGATGGCGTGCTCGCGGGCGATGATCTGCAGCTCGGTTTCCAACGCCTCGATGCGCCGACGGCTGTCGTCCACTTCGGCCGGCACGGCGTGCAGGCTGATGGCAACGCGGGCGCAGGCGGTGTCCAGCAGGCTCACGGATTTGTCCGGCAACTGGCGCGCGGGGATGTAGCGATGGGACAGTTTGACCGAGGCTTCCAGGGCTTCGTCGAGGATCTGCACCTGATGGTGTTTTTCCATGGTCGAGGCCACGCCGCGCATCATCAGCAGCGCCTTGTCTTCCGACGGTTCGGCGACTTGCACCACCTGAAAGCGGCGGGTCAGGGCCGGATCTTTTTCGATATGCTTTTTGTACTCGGCCCAGGTCGTGGCGGCCACGGTGCGCAGGGTACCCCGGGCCAGGGCCGGCTTGAGCAGGTTGGCCGCGTCCCCGGTGCCGGCGGCGCCACCGGCACCTACCAGGGTGTGGGCTTCGTCGATAAACAGGATGATCGGTTTTGGTGAGGCCTGGACGTCTTCGATGACTTGGCGCAGGCGCTGTTCGAATTCACCTTTCATGCTCGCGCCGGCCTGCAACAGGCCGACGTCCAGGCTGCGCAGTTCCACATCCTTGAGCGCCGGCGGCACGTCACCGGCGACGATGCGCAGGGCAAAACCTTCGACCACGGCGGTTTTACCGACGCCGGCTTCACCGGTCAGAATCGGGTTGTTCTGCCGACGACGCATGAGGATGTCTACCAATTGGCGGATCTCTTCGTCACGGCCGACGATCGGGTCAAGCTTGCCACTGCGCGCTTGTTCGGTGAGGTCGACGGTAAAACGCTTGAGCGCTTCCTGCTTGCCCATGGCACTTGGGGCCATGGCGCCACTGGCTTCACCGGGCACGCTGCCGGCGTTGAAACCATCGCTGGCGCTGAGTGCATTTTCCGGCGAGTCGCCGACGTACTCGTCAAAACGCTCGCTCAGGGCCTCGACCTTGATCTTGTCGAACTCTGCCGACAGTCCCAGTAATCCATGGCGCAGGCTTGGGGTCTTGAGGATGCCCAGCACCAGATAACCGGTACGCACCTGGCTTTCGCCGAACATCAGGCTGCCGTAGACCCAGCCACGCTCCACGGCTTCTTCCACATGGGAAGACAAGTCAGTGATTGACGTCGAGCCTCGTGGCAAACGGTCCAGGGCGTCGGTCAGGTCCCGGGCCAGGCGCGCCGGCTCGATATTGAACTGGCGGATGAGTCGGTGCAGGTCCGAATCCTGCAATTGCAGCAACTGATGAAACCAGTGGGCCAGTTCCACATAAGGGTTACCGCGCAACTTGCAGAACACGGTGGCGGCTTCGATGGCTTTGTAGGCCACGCTGTTGAGTTTGCCGAACAACGCGGCGCGACTGATTTCACCCATGCTCTTGGCTCCTTGAGATCTGTGAGGTGTTGGCTTGCTCGGCGTAATGCCGGGCCAGTATTAAGTCCTTGGCATCTTTTGCGGGCTTGCCCACCCAGGTATTGAACCCCAGGCGGAAGCGGCCATTGAGTTGCAGCGTCGGCACTTCGGGCTGTTTCAGAACCAGGTTCAGATCCCAGTCCAGTTCATGGCCCAGGTATTCGGCCACCCAGGCCACCAGCTCATTGAAGGATGGGCTGCCGGGCAACATGCTCATGTAGTCGTCCAGCTTGAGCGGCCCCAGGCGAATGCGGAATTTGTGCTGGCGATCCCAGACGCAGCGGCCCAGGCAAAAATCCACGCCCAATTGATGGGCGCTGACGCCCACGCGGCTGCGCTCCGGCAGCACCAGCCATTGGCCGACGTACTCTTCGATCTCCACCGGCAGGCCGAAGTACTCGCTGATGATTGCCTTCAAACCGTCGGGATAGCGGGTTTGTGCCGACAGATGACCGCTGTAATGCAGCTTCGCCGTGTCGGGTATCAGGCCTTGTTTGAGCAGGCTCGGCATGCCTCGACCGCTCAGCGCTGCCAGACGTGCCGACCAGTAGTCATCGTCCGGGCGATCATGGCTGACTGTCGGTCGCGCTTCGGCCCATGCCCGGTAAAACAGGCTCAGCAGGCGATGGTGGAATACATCCAGAAAGCGTTTGCTGGTGCTGTCGGCGTTGTTGCGCTGGCGTTCACGCACATACTCGGTGAGGTGCAGCGGCAACGGGCCGTTGGGGCCGCCGAGGCCAAAAAAGAATTGTTCCAGACGTGCCGGCGAACCGTCGATGCCCGGCTGTACCGAGGCCAGGGTCGAGGGGGCGAAGGTGCAATCGGCTTGTTGCCCAAGGCGCAAGGGGTCATCGGCCAGGCGCAACGAATGACCCAGGCGCGGAAGCTCAGGCGATTCGCACTCGATGCGCCGTAATGCCTGGAAGAAGTCGTATTCCCAGGGCTCCTGGTGCATCGCGTCCAGGGTATTCACAGGGTCGGACGACGTCCGGGTTTGGCTTTCCATCGCATGATCTCGCCGCGCTCGGTGGTACGGATCACCGTCTCGGTAAAACTGTTGATCGACACGTAACGTGCCAGGAAGCGCTCGAACACTGCACCGAGCAAAAAGACGCCCGTGCCACGAAACGCGTTCTCATCGAATTCCAGGGTGATCTCCAGACCGCGGCCAAACACGATCGGGCCCGGCATTGGCAAACGTCGGGTGCAGGCCTTGCTGCTGACTTCGCGCAGGCCTTCGATCTGCAATTGCAAGGCTGCATCGTTGTCGTCGCCATACAGGCGCAGCAGCTCGCGCAGGGCGGCGGCGCCCTGGCCTTGCTCGCTGAGGGACAAGTAATTGAGCGAAAGCTGGCTGATCAACCGCCAGGCCTTGGCGTCGTGGGCATGGCTGGCGCGTGGGCGGCTCGGGCCGGCCACGCAGCGTACCGCGGCTACCGGTGCGCTGTCGGCCAGGGTGAAGTCGGTCTTGTTGTTGCCCACGCTCATGAACAGGGGCAGGTCGCGGTTGGTGCACAACGCCGTTACGCCCAATTGGCGCAGGTCGTGACGATAGGGCGCCTGCTGGCTGTCCACCAGACTGACGAAGGTTTCGCTGCCGATGTAAGTCGAACGTGGGCCGTTGCGCCGCTGGCCGCTGGAGAGCATGCGGGGTTCGCGCCGCACCGTGTAATACGCCTGATCGCGGCCGTAGCGAGACGGATCGCGGACGGCGTAGAACGGCAAAAAAGGCTGTTCCGACCCGGTGCCATGGCCGGTGAGGGCGGTCAGGGAATGAATCTCGAAATCCATCGGCCGGGTACGGTCGGCGATCACATGGTGTTCATTCACCCGTTCCGACAAGTGGATGCGATCCAGGCGCTTGGGAAACAAGTTGATTGCCGGGGTGCAGAACGGCAGGAACTGTGCGGCACCGACACTGCCTTCCAGGCTCGGATCGTGACGGTCGAACAGCACGATCAATTCCAGCTCCTGGCCCTGGCAGCGTTTGACCGCCCGGCTCAACCCGGTGAAGTCGACAAACAGAAAGCGGCGGGGCAGGGCGAAGTATTCCTGCAACAGGCGATAGCCCTGGAAGGCTCGCGACACCACGGGCAGCGCGGCGTCGGTATCGTCGAACCCCACGGAGCGCAGTGCATCCTGGGGCAGGCGTTCTACCCAATCGCCGCCGGGCTGACGGGCGAAGACGGCGCAGGCGTTACCCAGCAACTGTTCGTAGAGGCGAAAGGGTTGTTCGTCGGCGCCGTTGAGGTACAGCGGCAGGTTGTCCAGGGCCAGACTGTTGAACGGCAGTTCGGCACCGGTGCGCAGGGTCAGGCGCAGGCCAGCCTTGGCCTTGGGGGCACTGGCGGCCAGGCGCCCGAGCACGGCGGACGGGTTGCCGAAGTACTCGGCCTGGCTGACCTGCAATGGCCACAACGTCACCGCATGGGCGGAGCGGTACTCACAGCAGGTTTGGCTTTCGCGACCCAGGGCTGCGCGCAGAACCGTATCCCGGGGCAACGGGAAGCCGCTGCTCAGTGAGCCTTCATCGGGGTCTGCCTGAAATTGCACCACGGTCATCGACGGTGTTGGCGCCAGGTAATGGGGGTACGCGATTTCCAGCAGGTTGTGGGTGAAGGTCGGGTATTCGGCATCGAGCTTGAGCTGTACCCGCGCCGTCAGGTAGGCGAACCCTTCCAGTAAGCGCTCGACGTACGGATCGGCGCAGTCCATGCCGGACAACGTCAGCCGACTGGCGATTTTCGGGTATTCCTGGGCGAACTCCGCCGCGCTTTCGCGCACGTGGTGCAATTCCTGGTTGTACAGTTCCAGCAGGCGCGGGTTCATGAGTGTCTCCGCTGGTCGGCGTTGACCACTCGCACATGGCCGGATTCCAGGTCCAGGTCGGTTTGCAGCATCAGGCGCAGCGGCACTGGCTGCGCCCAGAGATCGCCTTCGATCTCGAAACTCAGGGCGTTGTGATTCATCTCGGCGGATGCCCGGGCCCGCACGCGCAGGGTATGGCGCAGAATTCGCGGCTCGAACGTGGCGATGGCCTGGTGGATCAGTGCTTCAAGCGCCGCGATATCGACGTTCGATGCACTGTTGCCGGCCAGGGCTGGCAGCCCGAAGTTGACCACCGAAGTGCCGGCCGGTGTGTGCAGCGTCGCATCGGCGCTGAGCAATGAAGTGGTGTTGAGCAGCCACGCCAGGTCCCGCAACACCGAGGCTTTGAGTTGGGTCAGGGACAGCACGCGCTTGTCGGCGCTTTCCTTGAGGTTGCCTGGGTCGTCGTCGGTCAACCGATCCAGCAGGGACGGTTGCAGGCGATCACGGGTGGCGATGTCGGTTACCACGTAAATGGCGCTACATACATTTTTTGGTCCCCTCCCGTGCCGCAGGACGCAAACGTGTTGACCGCTCCCGCCTCCAGCCCTCCCGGGATCTGGCGGATAGCCTGCATTTTGCTGAGGCAGTCGCGGCTGGGCGCAGGCATGTGCTCGCTGCGCCAGACCGAAAATATCGGGATGTTGTTGAACGTTTCTACGCGCAGTTGCTGTTGTTTATTCAGGCTGAAGCTGCAAGGCCATTCCATGTCCAGCTTCATGCGACTCTGGTCGGGTTTGACCAGCGTGCATTGACCCTGGTCGTCAATCAGGCTGAGTTGCTGCCCAACAAAGACGGCCTGGGTTGTTGGCATCTGGGCATGTTCGGCGCATGCGCTCAGGCTGGTCAGGCTTATCGCCAGGCACATGGCGAGCCGGTGATTTTTCATTATGCGAGCTCCCAGAACCAGACAGCTCTGGACCTGTAAAAGAGGTCGCCGGTTTGGGTCAGGCCCCGATTCCATAGATCAATATGATCGCCAGTACGATTGTCCGCCGACTCCCCTGACTGCTGGAAACAGTCCTTGAAGAAGATAAGCCCGGTCTTGCCCATCAACGTGCGACGCTCCTCGGCGCTGTTACCCAGAATGGTTGGCCGCCCCAGATGATGCTTCCACAACCAGTTCGCCAGCGACTCGGCACCCCGGGCGTGCTCATGTGCACACTTGGGTTCGGTATAGGTGGATTTGTTGACCTTGATGGTCAGCTCTGCATTGAGTGTCGCGCTCATGCGGATAGCACACTGGTTTTCCCAAGGGCCCTCACAGGGCTTGGCGTCAGGATACGTAACCAGAAGGTCGGAATAGGCTTTCCACAAATTGACAAACGAAGGCTTGGCCATGACTCAGACACCGGATGGGAAAGGATTGGATTCGAGCAAGCACCAAAATGCCCCCGGCGCATAACGACGGGGGCACGTTCGATTACACCTTGACGTTCTGGCGGATGTTCCAGCCGAACTTGATCGGCCCGCCTTCCTTGGTGCCGTCGGCTTTTTGCGGCTGGTAGTCCACCAGCACCTTGGCGAAGTTCAGGGTGACGTTTTCAGTCAGACGATCATCGCTGCCCGAGCCGCCGGTGCTCAGGGAACTGATCAGCACTTCTTCCAGGTTGATGATCATGTACTCGACCTGGCTTTCGCCGCCGGCCTTGCGCACGGTCAGCTTGACCTTGTCGATGTGCTTGCCGCTGGCGCAGTGCATCATCAGGTTGGGTGTAGCCTTGTCGACGTACTTGGTCAGCGACAGGTCCTGGACGTTCACCTTGCCGGCTCCGCCGCCGCCGCCCACGTGCATATTGCCGGACTGAGACATGCCCCAGCTCCAGTTCAAGACGTCGATTTCGTCCTTGTGGGCCTTGTCCATGGACTCGCCCTTGATGTCGCCGATCTTGATGAAAATATCAACAGCCATGTTCTCTCCCTGTGTGGTGTCTACCACGTTGTGTTTTTCTGATCGTTCCCACGCTGAGCGTGGGAACGATCACATCAAGGGCGGTGTTACGCGCCTTTGGCCGAAGGCAGCTTGGATACCAGGCGCAGTGACACAGTCAGACCTTCGAGCTGATAGTGCGGGCGCAGGTAGAACCGGGAGTTGTAATACCCCGGGTTGCCTTCCACCTCTTCGACAATCACTTCGGCCGCCGCCAATGGGTGCTGGGCCTTGGTGGTTTCGGTGGAGTGCGCTGGGTCACCGTCGACGTAGTTGAGGATCCAGTCCTGCAACCAGCGCTGCATTTCGTCCTTCTCTTTGAAGGAGCCGATCTTGTCGCGCACGATGCACTTCAAGTAATGGGCGAAACGGCAGGTGGCGAACAGGTAGGGCAGGCGCGCAGCCAGGTTGGCGTTGGCGGTAGCATCCGGGTCGTCGTACTCGGCCGGCTTTTGCAGCGACTGGGCGCCGATGAACGCGGCGAAGTCGGTGTTTTTCTTGTGCAGCAGCGGCATGAAACCGTTCTTCGCCAGTTCCGCTTCACGGCGGTCCGAAATGGCGATTTCGGTCGGGCACTTCATGTCCACGCCACCGTCGTCGGTCGGGAAGGTGTGCGCCGGCAGGTTCTCCACTTCACCACCAGACTCCACGCCACGAATGCGCGAGCACCAGCCAAAGTGTTTGAACGAGCGGTTGATGTTCACCGCCATCGCGTAAGCGGCGTTGGCCCAGGTGTACTTGGAGCTGTCGGCGCCGTCGGTGTTTTCTTCGAAGGCGAAGGCTTCCACCGGGTCGGTCTTGGCACCGTACGGCAGGCGTGCCAGGAAGCGCGGCATGGTCAGGCCGATGTAACGCGAGTCTTCCGATTCACGCAGCGAGCGCCAGCCGGCATATTCCGGGGTGGTGAAGATTTTGGTCAGATCGCGCGGGTTCGACAGTTCCTGCCACGAGCCCATGCCCATCACGGTCGGCGATGCGGCGGCAATGAATGGTGCGTGCATGGCGGCGCAGACTTTCGACAGTTCGCCCAGCAATTCGACATCCGGCGGCGACTGGTCGAAGTAGTAATCGCCCACCAGGCAGCCGTAAGGTTCGCCGCCGAACTGGCCGTATTCTTCTTCGTACATCTTTTTGAAGATCGGGCTCTGGTCCCATGCGGTGCCCTTGAATTTCTTCAGGGTCTTGTGCAGGTCGGTCTTGGAGATGTTGAGCACGCGGATCTTGAGCTGCTCGTCGCTCTCGGTGTTGTTGACCAGGTAGTGCAAGCCACGCCAGGCGCTTTCCAGTTGCTGGAACTCCGGGTGATGGATGACCTGGTTGACCTGGGCGGTGAGCTTGGCGTCGATGGCGGCGATGATCGACTCGATCGACTTGATGGCGTCGTTGGACACCAGGTCGGTCTGCGCCAGGGCCTGCTCGGCCAGGGTGCGCACGGCGGTCTCGACGGCTTCACGGGCGCGTTCGGTCTTGGGTTTGAATTCTTGCAGCAGCAGGGAGGCGAACTCGCTGGCTTCTTCGGTGGTGCCCAGTGTCTGGGCGCTTGCGCGTACTGGATCGGTCATGATCATTCGTCCTGATTAAGCCTGAGGCTCGGCGGGCTTGGGCGCACTGGCAAGTGCCTGGAGCAGCGCCGGATCCTTGATGGCCTTCATGATGATTTCTTCGGCACCGGTCTTGCCGTCCATGTAGGTCAGCAGGTTGGCCAATTGAGTGCGCGCTTCGAGCAGCTTGTTTAGCGAGTCGACTTTGCGCGCCACGGCGGCCGGGCTGAAGTCGTCCATGCTTTCAAAGGTGATGTCCAGGCTCAGGTTGCCTTCGCCGGTCAGCTCGTTGGGCACGTGGAACGCAACGCGTGGCTGCATGGCCTTGAGGCGGGAGTCGAAGTTGTCCACATCCACTTCAAGGAACTTGCGATCGGCCACAGGTGCCAGAGGCTCGGCGGGCTTGCCGGCGAGGTCAGCCATAACGCCCATTACGAAGGGCAACTGGACCTTTTTCTCGGCGCCGTAAAGCTCGACGTCGTACTCGATCTGCACTCGAGGCGCACGGTTGCGCGCGATGAATTTCTGAGAACTTTGCTTCGCCACGTTGCTGCTCCTGGTCGCTCAAGCGACGGTGTTGGCGTCATCGGCGGTGCCGGTGACGTGACTGCGTGATCCGTACGCTTTTATTCGCTGTCTGGTCCGCGCAGGTTTTCAAATTGGCTGATGCCGTCGGGAATCAGGTTGCGCACGATCGCCGCGAAGTCGGCGTGCACCAGATTCTTTGCCCGATTCAACAGCACCGGCAGGGGGCTGGAGGGCTCGTGACGGGTGTAATACGCAAGAATCCGGTCCAGGCTGCGCAGCACGTCGTCACGGTTGTTGATTTCGCCGCTGCTGGCGTTGGCGTTGCGCGGCGCGCTTGGCGCGGTGGGGTATTCAACCGGCGCGGCACTGTCGTCGCTGATGGCATCGGGCTGGGGGCTGTCGCCGCTCTGCGGGGCGAACTGGCCGAGAATCTGCAAGGCCATTTTGAGCGGTTGCTTCAATGGGCCAAGGTCAACGCCCTGGGCGGAGCCGACTTGTTCGCTGACGTGTTGCTCGATGGTCTCGGCGGCGCTGCGGGCCTCGTGCAAGGCTTTGCGGATGATGTCCAACTGTTCGGGATCGCTGTCGAGGAACGCTCCGGCGAGTTGTTCGGCGCCGAGGTTTTCGTCAGGGAAGCTTTGCAGACCGCTGGCGTTGGCGGCGGCGCGCAGGCTGACAGCGCCAAAGGTTCGCGAACGGGCCAGGATGCTTTCGCGCAGCAGGCGAATGGTGGCATCGGACGCCAGGCCGGCGAGGGCATTGATGCGCACGGTGGGATCGTTGTCGTCTTCGGCATCCAGGCGTGGATGCAGGTCGGCCCAGTATTGCTTGAGCAATTCGCTGATCAGCGTCAGGACGCGGGCCAGGCCGGGGACACCTTCCAGGGCAAGGGAACTTTGCAAAAGGAAATGGGTGATACGCAGGTCTTTGCTGCGTTGCAACAAATCCAGGCTTTGCTGCTGGATGCTGCGCCATTCAGGCGGTTCGGCAGGCAATATCGAATCGCCCATGCTGCGCTCGGGCTGGCCTTGGGAATCGCGTTCCAGGCGCAAAAAGTCAGCGTCGTATTCCAGATCTTCGCCACAAGGCGAAGTCGCGGAAACGGCGGCGAGCAGCAAAGGCACTTCCACTGAAATTGATCTCCCTATCGCCCGCGACAGAAACGGGCAGTTCACACGTTAGTTCCAAGTGGAACTTCGCATGTTTCCTTGTGTGTAATGGCCCTTTGGATCCTCTGTGATCTTAAAGTGCCATCACTGTATTCAAGAAAGTTGTTCATTTTTGGTGTAGTACTTATGGCTTGTCAAGGTAAGCTATTTCTCCTGTGTGACAGATGTGAGGTGCTTAACAACCCTCGCGACCGGTAGGTCCAAGAAGGTACTGACGCAGATTTTTTGTCACGTAAACCGGTTAAGATCAGCAAATGTGCTGGTAAAAAGCTGTTTTTTAGGTTGTTTGCAAGGTTTGTCGGCGAGCTTCGCGGGGATTGATCCCTTCATTCGCCGGCGCGCAAAGTGTGCAGCAAGGAGGCAAGATGCCGCTGTGTTTGACTATCACTAGTTATCACAAGATTACCCCTGGTCAATGCTCTGAAAAATCCATGGATCAGGGAGTAATGGCAATTGGCCGTAATTCTGATAATGACTGGGTATTGCCCGATCCAGAGCGCTTGGTTTCCGGAAAGCATTGCGTTATTCAATATAAAGATGGCCGGTATTATTTAACCGATAACAGCACTAATGGTGTGGAATTGGTTAAGGCCGGCATTCGTCTGCGCAAAGGAAACAGCGAGCCATTGCAAGATGGGGAAGTTATCCGCATAGGTGATTATGAAATCCAGGCGCGTATCGATTTCAATCTGCCGGTGACTGACAACAACCCTTTTGCCGATTCGTCCAACAGCTTCGAGGCTCTGATGGGGCGTCAGGGCGCCGGCGTGGCTACGCCGACATCGTCGCCCATGACACCACCTGCACATTTCCAGGGTGTGTCGGCCATGGACACGCTGCCGGACTTGTTCGACTTTCTGGCACCGACCACCGTCCCGCCGGCCACCCAGTCCGACCATGTCCCGGCTGAGCAGCACGACTTCCGCCCACCGACCCCGATCCCCAACCCGACGCCCATGGCCGAGCCTGTGCCGCTGGCGTCGGCCCCAGCCCCAGCGCCGGTGATTCCGGAAGATTGGGACCTGTTCAGCGACAAGCCCGCGCCAGTGGCGGTTGCCCCCCTGCCTGTCGCCCCCTTGCCTGTTGCAGAAGTTGCGCCACCACCCGTACCTCAAATCAGCGTACCGATCGAGCCGGCACCCCTGCGCGAACCGCCCGTGGCTATCGTTGAGCCCCCGGTCAATCCGGTCAGCCCGGTCGACCATTCGCAACCCGACCTGTTACGAGCCTTTCTGCGCGGCGCCGGGCTGGATCAAGTGCGCCTGGAAAAGGCCCAGGCCGAAGCGCAGATGGAAAGCATAGGCCGCAGTTATCGATTGATGGTCGAAGGCCTGATCGATGTCTTGCGCGCCCGCAGCAGCCTCAAGGGCGAGTTTCGCATTCAGCAGACGATGATTCAGCCGGTGGAAAACAACCCGCTGAAATTCGCTCCCAACGTCGATGAGGCCTTGCTGCTGCTGTTGCGCCACACCAATCAGGCGTTCATGGCGCCGGACCTGGCGGTGCGCGACAGCTTCGATGACTTGCGTGCCCACCAGTTGGCGGTGATGGCCGGTGTGGAAGCGGCGATCAAGCATCTGCTGGCGCGTTTCGAGCCGGCACAACTGGAAGAGCGCATGGGCAAGCCCGGTGGCCTGTCGAGCATTTTCAATGGTTCACGACAGGCCCAGTACTGGCAGCAGTTCACCGAGCTCTACAGCAATATTTCCCGTGAGGCCCAGGAGGATTTCCAGGACCTGTTCGGTCGGGAATTCAGCCGTGCCTACGAAGAACACAGTACCAGGCAACGCCGCCGCTGAGCGTGGCCGTTGCATAACGGCATTCAGAGCAAAGAACGGAACAACGGATAGCTGAAACGTCATTGAGGACGCAGGATGATTCACAGGTTTTTACTCGCAGTCGCCACCGCGCTTCTGCTGACCGCGTGTGCCAAGGAGGCCACCAAACCCCAGCCCGAAGAGGCTGAGGCCGACACGGCCGCCGTCGAGTTGCACTTTCACGCCATCGCCGGGCTCAACCCCGGAGCCACTGGGCAGCCGGCCCCGGTCCGGGTGCGCATTTTCGAATTGAAGAATGCTGCCACCTTCGGTCGTTCCGATTATTTCGCACTGGCCGAACGAGCCCAGGCGACGCTCGGTGCGGATCTGATCGACCAGGACGAAGTGCTGATCCAGCCTGGCCAGCAGTTGAGTCTGCAGCGTGACCTCGATCCGGCCACCCGCCATATCGGCGTGCTGGTGGGGTATCGCGAGCTGGATCAGTCGCTGTGGCGCACGGTGATGAACGTCCCGCCGCGCCAATACACCGAATACCAGATCAGCCTCGACGTGCGAGCCGTGCGCAGCGCCGTCGCGGTTCCCCCATCCAGCCCTGCCCAATAAACAATCGGAGCCCCCCATGTCCTGGAACAATCGCGTGGTCTGGTCGGAAGGCATGTTCATTGGAACGCAGCACTTCCAGCAGCATGACCGTTACCTGGAGAATCTCATCGACGCCCGGAGTCGCCCATTGTCGGCCGGTGCCTGGGGGTTTTCTGAGTTGCTGATCGACCAGGGCCTGCTGGCCCAGGGCAAACTGGCGATCATCTCGGCGCGGGGCCTGTTGCCAGACGGCACGCCATTCAACATTCCCCAGGATGACCTGGCGCCGAGCCCGCTGAATATCGATGACAACCTGCGCGATGGTTTGGTGTACCTGGCCTTGCCGCTCAAGCGCGCCGGCGCGCGTGACACCGTTGACGAAGGCGAGGCCCTGGGTGCTGCGCGCTATGTGAGTCAGGTGCGCGAAGTGCGGGACGACAACGCGCCGTTCGAAAACCAGGCCCCGGTGGCCGTGGGGTCGAGGGCACTGCGATTATTGGTCGCCCGGGATGGCATCAGCGACTACGCGGCCATCGGCCTGGTGCGAATCAAGGAGAAACGCGCCGACCGCGCCTTGGTGCTCGATGACACTTACATCCCGCCGCTGCTGGATGTGGTCGCCTCCACGCCCTTGGCTGCGTTTCGCAACGAGCTACTGGGCCTGCTTCATCAACGCGGAGAAGCGCTCGCTGGGCGGGTGGTGGCGTCCGGTGCCGGCGGTGCTTCGGAGATTGCCGATTTCATGCTGCTGCAACTGGTCAACCGTGCTCAGCCGTTGATCCAGCACTTGAGCCACTTGAGCCCTTTGCATCCCGAGCGCTTCTACAGCGAGTTGGTGAGCCTGGCCGGGGAATTCTCGACTTTTACCGCTTCCGGGCGGCGACCGCAGGAATTCCCGCAGTACCAGCATGATGACCTCGCGCTGAGCTTTGCGCCGGTGATGCAAGCCCTGCGTGAAGCGCTGTCGATGCTGATCGACAGCAAGGCCACGCCGATTCCGATCGTCGAAAAAGCCTATGGCATTCATGTGGCCATGCTGGCTGACAAGACCCTGCTCGACAACGCCAGTTTTATTCTGGTGGTGCGCGCCGATGTACCTGCCGAGACCCTGCGCAGCCGCTTCGGCCTGCAGAGCAAAATCGGCTCGGTGGAACACATTCGCGACATGGTCAACCTGCAATTGCCGGGCATCGGTCTGCTGCCGCTGCCGGTGGCGCCACGGCAGATTCCCTATCACGCCGGCTCCACCTATTACGAACTCGACCGGGGCAGCGAGCATTGGCAACAACTGGCCAACTCCGGCGGTTTTGCGTTCCACATCGCGGGTCAGTTCCCGGGGTTGAACCTGGCTTTCTGGGCGATCCGAGGATAAACCGCGATGAATAACGACGATCGTACCCAGTTCATGCCGACACCCGGTGGCCGTGGCGCCGAGCCGGCCCGCCCGGACCCTGGCCGCGCCCAGCCCGCGCCACTGTCGATGCCGGCCGCGCCGCTGTTGACCGGCAAAGCCGAAGGTCTCAACCCCCTGGAGAGCGCCGCGGGCCCGCTGCTGGCTTTGCTGACCCGCTTGCGCAACACCATTGCCCACCCGGCACCGGCGAGTCTGCGGGCGCAACTACTGGCCTACCTGCGCCAGTTCGAGGAGCGCGCCGAGGCCGCCGGCGTGGTGCGCAACGATGTGTTGCTGGCCCGTTACGCCTTGTGCACCGCCCTGGATGAAGCGGTGTTGAGTACGCCGTGGGGTGGCACCGGCGACTGGGGCAAGCAGAGCCTGCTGATCACCGTGCACAACGAGGCCTGGGGCGGCGAGAAGGTGTTCCAGCTATTGGAACATTGCCTGCAAAGCCCCCGCGAACGTTTGTATCTGTTGGAGCTGTTGTACCTGTGCATGTGCCTGGGTTTCGAAGGGCGTTATCGGGTCATGAATGATGGTCGCAGCCAACTGGAGGCGTTGCGTGAGCGCACCAGTGCGGTTATCCGCAGCGCCCGTGGCGAATATGAGCGTGAACTGTCGCCCCATTGGCGCGGCGTGACCGTGGCGCGCGATCGACTGGCGCAATTCATGCCGCCATGGATCGCGGTGGCCATCGGTGTGGCGTTGCTGCTGGCCCTGGTGTTCGGCCTGCGCTTGAAACTGGCCGCCGATGCCGAGCCGGTGTTTAAAAACATTCATGCGCTGGGCGAGATCCCGGTGCAGGCCATCGACCGTCCGGTGGTGCAGCCGAAACTGGTCGAGCGGCCACGCTTGGCCGGTTTTCTCGCTGATGAAATCAAGGCCGGCCGGGTGGCCGTGGAAGATGCCGTTGACCGTTCAGTGGTGACCATCCGTGGCGATGAGCTGTTCGCCTCGGGCAGCGCCAGTATCGTCGACAATTTCCAGCCGCTGATGCTGCGCATCGCCGATGCCATTCGCAAGGTCAAGGGGCAGGTCCGGGTGACCGGTCACAGTGACAATCGCCCGATTGCCACCTTGAGGTTTCCATCGAACTGGGCGTTGTCCGAGGCACGGGCCACTTCGGTGCTGCAAATCCTTTCGGCCAAGACCGGCCAGCCCGAGCGCTTCAGCGCCGAAGGCCGCAGCGACACCGAACCGTTGGCCTCGAACGCTACGACCGAGGGCCGCGCACGCAATCGTCGGGTCGAAATCACAGTGTTGGCGGAGGGGGTCGAGTGAAGGCGTTTTTCAGTTTTATGACCCGCTGGGTCATTCCGTTGCTGGGGCTGATCGCCCTGAGCCTGATCATCTGGTTTGTCGGGCCGCTGCTTGAACTCCTGGTGCCCGAAGGCCGGCGCTGGACGCTGATCATTCTGGTATTCGCGGTGTGGATCGCCTATCGAGTGTTTCGCATCATCCAGGCCCGCCGTCAGGCCGCCGAAGTCATGCGCAGTCTGGCGGCGCAAACCCCGCCGGACCCGACCAGCATCGCTACGGCCGAAGAGCTCGAAACCCTGCGTCAACGTATGGACGAAGCCCTGACGCTGTTGAAGAAAGCCAAGCTGGGCGGCGACGAACGACGCAATCTCTACGAATTGCCGTGGTACGTGATCATCGGCCCGCCGGGTTCGGGCAAGACCACGGCGCTGGTCAACTCCGGTCTGCATTTTCCGTTGGCCGCGCAGTTGGGCGCCGGTGCGGTGCGCGGCGTCGGCGGTACGCGTAATTGTGATTGGTGGTTTACCGACCAGGCTGTGCTGCTCGACACCGCAGGCCGCTACACCACTCAGGACAGCGACGCGACGGTCGACAAGGCAGCATGGCTGGGCTTTCTGGGGCTGTTGAAAAAACAGCGGGCCCGTCGCCCGATCGACGGTGCATTTATCGCCATCAGCCTCTCCGACCTGTTGCTGGGCAGCGATGCCGAACGCGCCGCCCATGCCGCTGCGATACGCCTGCGCATTCAGGAGCTGTACACCCAACTGGGCGTGCGCTTCCCGATCTACCTGATGCTGACCAAGCTCGATCTGGTGCCTGGGTTCATGGAGTATTTCGACACCCTGAGCAAGGAAGAGCGAGCCCAGGTCTGGGGCATGACCTTCGCTCTGGATGACGGCAAAAGCAATGACAGCCCGCTGGCCCATCTGCAAAGCGAATTCGCCGGTCTGGAGCAACGCCTGAACGATCGGCTGGTGGAGCGCTTGCAGCAGGAACGCGACCCGGCGCGGCGCGATCTGATCTACGGTTTTCCACAGCAGTTCGGCGCGTTGAAGGATTGCCTGCAAAGCTTCCTTGAGGGCGTGTTCAAACCCAACGCCTTTGAAGAGCGGGCGCTGTTGCGCGGGGTGTATTTCACCAGCGGCACCCAGGAAGGCAGCCCGATTGACCGGCTGATCGGCTCCATGGCCCAGAGCATGAACCTGGACCGCCAGCACCTGGTGCGCCAGAACGGCACCGGGCGCAGTTACTTCATCGAAAAGCTCTTCAGCGCCGTGGCCTTTGCCGAGCGTGGGCTGGTGGGTGTCAATCCGAAAGTCGAACGTCGACGCAAGTGGATCGCCCAGGGCGTGCTGGCCTCGACCGTAGCCTTGGTGCTGGTGGTCGGGACCTTGTGGTGGGTCAGCTACCGCGCCAATCAGGCGTATATCGCGCAAGTCGATCAGAAAGTCGTGCCCCTGGGCCAGGCCGTGCAGAACCTCAGCCCGGCCCAGCGGGACGTGCTCGCCGTGTTGCCCTTGCTCAACGCAGTGAAGCACTTGGCCGATGATGCGCCGAACTGGGCCGAAGGCCTGGGTCTATATCAGGGCGACATGCTTGAAGCCGAGTCCGGCAGCGTTTATCGCAAGCTGTTGATCGCGGTCTTCGCACCGCGCTTGCTCACGCGTATCGAGGAGCAACTGCACGGCGGCGGCAATTCGGACTTCCTTTACGAAGGCTTGAAGGCCTACCTGATGCTCGCCGACAGTGAGCATTACGATGCTGATTTCATCAAGGCGTGGATCGCCCTGGACTGGGACCGCAGCCTGCCGCGCGACTTGCCGGCCGAGCAGCGCGTAGCCCTCGGTGAGCACTTGCAGGCGCTGTTCGAACGCCATCCGCCCACTGCGCGTCTCGACCCACGCCTGATCGACGATTTACGCCGGCAGTTGCAACAGCTGCCGGTGGCCCAGCGTGTCTACGACCGGATCAAACGGCAGAAACTGCCGGACGGCATTGCGGACTTTCGTCTTAACGAAGCGGCCGGGCGCGATGCTGCGCTGGTGTTCAGCCGCAAGAGCGGCAAGCCGCTGGGCGACCCCTTGAGTGGCTTCTTCACGGCCAAGGGTTACCGCCAAGGGTTTTTGCTCACCAGCCTGAACCAGACCGGCACCTTGGCCGAGGAGCAGTGGGTGCTCGGTCGCGATCAGGCAGAACAACAGAACGTCGCCAGCCTGGCTGCCGATGTACGCCGTTTGTATTTCCAGGATTACCAGCGCCAGTGGGACGCCTTGTTGGCTGATATCGACTTCGTGCCGATCACCAGCGTGGCCCAGGCCGCCGATGTGCTGCGGGTGATTTCCGGGCCGACTTCACCGTTGAAAAAACTGCTGGTGGCGGTGGCGAAGGAAACCGACCTGCAACAGGAAGAACGCGTGCTGGCCGCCAAGGGCGCGCCGGTGGAGGGCGGGGTCGACAAGCTCAAAGAGCGCTTGGGCACTTTGCTCGGCCAGGAGCAGGCGATGCAAAACACGCCTGAGGCCAGTGACGATCCAGTCACCGCGCATTTTGCCGAACTCAACCGCATCGTCAGCAAGAACGAAGGCGAGCCGGCAGCCATCGACGGCCTGCTGGCCGACATGAACGCCCTGTATGTGCAGGTCAGCGCCATGGTCGGTGCCAGCGGCGACGCCTTGCTTGGCGAAGCCAAGAACCAGGCCGCAGCGGCGGCGACGCGGGTCAGCCTCAACGCCGAGCGTCAACCGGCGTTGGTGCAGGGCCTGGTCAAGTCGGTGGTCAACTCCACCACCAACAGCATGATGGGTGGAGTACGCAATCAACTGAACGCGGCCTGGACCAGCGAAGTGGTGAACATCTATCGCCAGTCCCTGGCCGGGCGTTATCCGATGTCGCCAGGCAGTGCACGGGACGCGACTCTCGACGACTTCGGTCAGTTCTTCGGCGTGGGCGGGGTGATGGACAACTACTTCCGCAAATACCTGCAGCCCTACGTGGATACCTCGACCCAGGCCTGGCGCTGGCAACCGGGCGCCGCGCAGAAGCTCGGCATCGCCCCGGGCGTGCTGCAAACCTTCCAGCGGGCAGCGACCATCCGGGATGCGTTTTTCCGTTCCGGCGGTACCCAACCGATGGTGCGCTTCGAACTCAAGCCCGTGGCCATGGATTCCACCATCACCCAGTTTTTGCTCGACCTCGACGGCCAGCAATTGAGCTACGACCACGGACCTAGCCGTCCGACCGCCATGCAATGGCCCAACCCCGGCAGCATCGGTGTGGTGCGGATCTCGATCATGCCGCCCACGGCCAGCGGTCGGTCCGGCATCACCCTGGACGGGCCCTGGGCCTGGTTCCGCCTGCTCGAGCAATCGGACCTCACCGCCGGCAACTCGCCGGACCGCTTCAACCTGCGGCTGCGGGTCGACGGCGCCAGTGCCTCTTATGAGCTACGGGCCAACAGCGCCTTCAACCCGTTCAAGAGCCGTGTGCTCAGCGGTTTCAGCCTGCCGGAGCGCTTATGAGCACGCCGGGCTTCTATGGAAAGTTGGCCAGTCGCGGGGACTTTGTCAGCCGTGGCTTGCCGCAGAGTTTTATCGGCCCTTGGGATTCGTGGCTGGCGGCGGGGTTGCTCGCCAGCCAGAGCCTTGGCGACCGTTGGCTGAATGCCTATCTGGTCAGTCCGCTGTGGCGCTTTATGGTTGCGCCCGGTGTGTGTGGGCCGCAGGCCGCCGTGGGGGTGGTGATGCCGAGCATTGATCGGGTTGGCCGGTATTTTCCGCTGACCGTCGCGGTGCTGCTGGATCACGACGCTGATCCTGCGTCGGTGATAGGCGGTTCGGATATCTGGTTTGAACAGGTCGAGCAATTGCTGTTGAGCACCTTGAACGTGGAGGCAAGCTTCGAGGCCTTCGGTGCAGGACTGGAGGCGCTGGGCAGCCCGGCTTATCTGCGACGCACCCCGAGCGGCCGTTTTGCCGGTTTGCACCGCTTTGATGTCACTGATCCGCAGGCGCGAATGATCGCCCTCGCCGAACAGGCCTGCGAAGGGGCCAGTGTGTGGTGGGGCCAGGGTTCGGAGCGCATCGCCCCCGGTTTATTGCGGTGCCAGGGCCTGCCGGCCGCCGCTGATTTTGCGCAATTTTTGCTCGGCCAAGAAGGTGTTGTGTAGATGTGTTCAAACGTGGGAAGGACCCTCAAGTCTGCAAGCAAAAGCCATGTCGGCATGGTCCGCCAGGTTAACGAAGACGCTTGCCTGGACCTGCCGCAAAAAGGCCTGTGGGTGGTCGCCGATGGCATGGGCGGGCACGCGGCGGGCGACTACGTCAGCAGTCTGATTGTCGACAGTTTGCGTAGCATTGCTGTGGGCCGTTCGCTGGATGAATACGTCGCGGCGTTGAAAACCGACCTGCTGCGGGTCAACGCCGCCGTGCGTGAAGAAACCGCCAACCGCGGCGTGACCATGATGGGCAGCACGGTGGTGGTGCTGGCGGCGCGTGACTTGCGTGGGGTGTGTCTGTGGGCGGGTGACAGCCGCTTGTATCGCCTGCGTGACGGCCGACTCAAACGCATCTCGCGGGATCACAGTTACGTCCAGGATCTGCAGGACAGCGGCCTGCTTAGTGAAGCCGAAGCCCGGGTGCACCCGCGGTCCAATATTGTCACCCGCGCTATCGGGGTCCAGGCACAGCTGGAACTGGCGATGGTCGAGTTGCTGTTGAAGCCCGGCGACAGTTACCTGTTGTGCAGCGACGGGCTGAACAAAACCGTTGAAGATCATGAGATCCGCGAGGTGCTGGGCCACGACGAGCCAGGGGAAATCGCCAGCAGCCTGGTGTCCCTGGGCCTGATGCGCGGCGCTCCGGACAACATCACCGTCATCGTCGTGAAGGTGCCTTCATGAACCTCACCGCGAACATTCTGATCCCGGGCTACGACATCGACGGTGAGATCGGTGAGGGCGCCATGGCCAGCGTTTACCTGGCGACCCAACGCTCGCTGGAGCGCAAGGTGGCGTTGAAGGTCATGGCCGCCGCGCTGGCAGCCGATCCGAGTTTCTGCGAGCGCTTCCTGCGCGAAGGCAAAACCCTGGCGCGCCTGTCTCACCCGCATACGGTCACCATCCATGACATCGGCAATGTCGGTGAGCTGTATTACATGGCTATGGAATACCTGCCCAATGGCACGCTCAAGGAGCGCATTGCCGCCGGCCTGACGCCGGAGCAGGGCCTGATCTACATCCGCCAGATCGCCTCGGCGCTGGGCTATGCCCATGGGCTGGGGCTGGTTCATCGCGACGTCAAACCGGCGAACATTCTGTTCCGCGCCGATGGCACAGCGGTGCTCTCGGACTTCGGCATCGCCAAGTCGCTGGACGACCGCACCCAGTTCACCCAAGCGGGTTTCGCCGTCGGCACGCCCAGCTACATGAGCCCGGAACAGGCGCGCGGCCAGGACATTGACGGCCGGGCCGATCTTTATGCCCTGGGCGTGGTGCTCTACGAAATCCTCGTCGGCAAACTGCCGTACACCGGCAACGACGCGCTCTCTACGGCCCTGGCGCATTTGACCGAACCGCTGCCGGAGCTGCCGGTGCACCACGGCCGTTATCAAGAGGTGCTGCGCAAGCTGTTGGCCAAGGATCCGGCCGAGCGTTTCCCGGATGCAAAGGCGTTGTTGCAGGCGCTGGATAATCTGCCCGGGGAATCGGTTGAAGCGACCACGATCCGGCCGTTGCCCCTTCCGGTGGGCAATGACCTGGCGGGACTGACGCCGGTGTCTATCGACATTCCGACGAGCCCCGCACAGCCGCAACCCCAAGCCAAGCCTGTTGCGCCGACGGCGAAGTCGACGCCGCAATCCCCGGCCTCGGAGCAGCGCAAGGGACCGGTGTTCGCGCTTGCCGCTGTTGCGGTAGCCGTGGTGCTGGCCTTGGGCGGCGCGGGTTATTGGTGGCTGTCCGGTGACGTCGAGGCGGACGCCAAGGTGCCAGTGGCTTCAGTGCCTCCAGTCAAAACACCACCACCAGCCGTGGCGCCACCGGTGAACCCCCCTGTGGCGACAGACGTCGATAATGGTCAGCGCCCGCTGCTGATGGCCGGCAAAAAAACCTTGTTCCAGCGGGTGCTCAGCAAGCCGGGAGCGAAACTCGCCAGTGAACCGGGGGCAGCACCTGACAAGGCCTTGCCGGCGTTTTCCGTGCTGTACGTCTATCAGCGCCAAGAGGTGGCCGGCAGCCCGTGGCTACGCGTCGGCGCCGCCACCGACGGGCGCAGTGACGGCTGGTTGCCAGCCGAGCAAGTCAGCGACTGGAAGCAAAGCCTGGTGCTCAAGTTCACCGAACGCTCCGGTCGTGCGCCGGTGATGTTCCTGCGTCAGCCCGGCGAAGTGGAGCGGCTGCTGGCCGATCCGTCGGCTGCAAAAAACCTGTTGCTCAAGGCCCAGCAGAACCGTGAAGACAATCAGCAGGTGCTGGCCCTGGAACCGGCCGCCAGCGCGGTGCCGCAGAACCAGTTTTATCTGTTGCCGATCTTTGATTCGCGCGAGAGCTTCGATGAAAACGGCCAGCCGGTGCAGTTGCTGAACGTGGCGTCCATCGACCCCGGCAATGCACCGAAGGCCACTGTCGGCAACACTCCGATCAGCGCCGCCAATGCCGATGCATTTCGTACCGCTGTGGTGTTGGTCGTCGACACCACGGTGTCCATGCAGCCCTACATCGATCAGGTCCGCGACGTGGTGCACCAACTGCAAACCCGCATCGCCGAGCGGGGCGAGCTGGACAGTGTCAGCTTTGGCCTGGTGGGGTTTCGAAACAGCATCCAGAAAACCCCTGGCCTGGAATACGTCGCCAAAACCTTGATCACCCTGGACCAGGGCCGCGACCCACAGCGCTTCATGGACCTGGCGCGGCAGGTCAAGGCGTCCACGGTCTCGAGCCATTCGTTCAACGAAGATGCGTTTGCCGGCGTGATGGAAGCGGTCGAGGGCATGGACTGGTCCGGTTATGGCGGACGCTTGATTCTGTTGGTCACCGATGCCGGTGCGTTGCGCAAGAACGACCCGTATGCCGCCACGCAAATGAACGAGGCCGAAGTGCGTCAGGCCGCATTGGGCAAACAGATCAAAATCTACGCCTTGCACCTGCTCAGCGATGCCGGCAAGAAAACCCATGGCGGTGCGCAAAGCCAGTATCGCACCCTGACCGCCGACGCCAACCCGCAGATCGGCGATCTGTACATCCCGGTGCCGGGCGCCGATGTGCGCAAGTTCGGTGAACGGGTGGACGAGATCGGTTCGGTGTTTGCCGACCTGGTGCATCAGGTGCGCAGCAACAAGTCGCAAACCGTGCCGCTGCTGAGCGCCGCGCCGAGCCTGGCCGACAAATCGGCGGCCATCGGCTACGCGATGCACATGGACTTCCTGGGGCGAAAAGCCGCCAGCCAGGCGCCGCAACTGGTCAGCGCCTGGACCGCCGACCGCGACTTGACCAACCCGGCACTGCCGGCGTTCCAGGTGTGCGTGATGCTGACCAAACTGCAGCTCAACGACTTGCAGCAATCGCTGAAACTGATCGTTGACGCCGCCCGCAAGACCCAGACCTCACCGAAGAATTTCTTCCAGGAAATCGCCAGTGCCAGTGCTTACATGAGCCGCGATCCCTCGGCCTTGCGCAAGGGCGGCAATCTGGCCGATGGCGGGGTTTTGGGGGAGTACCTGGAAGGACTGCCTTATCGCAGCAAGTCGCTGAACATGACCCAGGATTTGTGGCTTTCCCTGAGCGTGGCCGAGCAGGAGGACTTTATCGACGAGCTGGACTCGAAAATCCGCCTCTACGAAACCTTCCACAACGACCTGGCCAACTGGGTGCGTTTCGGCGATGCCGAACCGGGTGATGCCTTGTACCGCGTTCCATTGTCGACGCTGCCGTGATGCTGAACATGAGCGCAGTGCACAAAAGCCGGGGCGCCGGCAGCCAACGCTATAGCCTGGTTATTCCACGGCTGCAACTGCGTGCCGGTGAGCAACTGGCGGTGGTCGGTCCCAGTGGCTGCGGCAAAAGCACGTTGCTCGATTTGCTGGCGCTGGTGCTGGCGCCGGATCAGGCCGGGCAGTTTGATTTTGCGTCCGGCCAAACCACGACGGACATTGCCGGGCTGTGGCGCGCAGATGCGCAAAGTGCCTTGGCGAACCTGCGCAGCCGGCACTTGGGCTACGTGCTGCAAACCGGTGGCCTGCTGGATTTTCTGGACGTGCGCGGCAACATCGACCTGTCGCGCCAACTGCTCGGCTTGAACGACGACGGCAGCGTCGATCGCCTGGCCGGGGCGTTGGATATCATCGATCAACTGGGCAAAAGACCGTGCGACTTGTCCGTCGGCCAACGGCAACGGGTGAGTTGTGCCCGCGCCCTGGCTCATGGGCCGCGCCTGCTGTTGGCCGATGAACCGACCGCTGCCCTCGATCCGCTGAACGCGGAACGCGTGATGCAGTTACTGGTGACCCAGGCTCGTGAACACAGGGTGTGCTGCGTCGTTGCCACCCACGACGAGTCACTGGCCCGCGCCAGCGGTTTGCAGGTGCGACGCATCAGTTGTCATCGCGACGTCGATGGCGGTGTCACCGCCACCCTTGGGGAGGCCTGCTGATGCGCGGCGCGCTGGTGGCTTCCCTGGCCTGGCAGGATTACCGCAACGATGCCTGGCTGTCGGCCTGCTCGGTATTGGCGCTGGTGGCGGTGATCGCACCGCTGCTGGTGCTGTTCGGTTTGAAATTCGGCCTGGTCAGCAGTTTGACCGAGCGCCTGGAAAACGACCCGGCCACCCGGGAGATCATCCCCCTGGGTGGCGGCCGGTTCAGTGCCGCGTTTATCGAGCAGTTGAGCCAGCGCGGCGACGTGTCGTTCGCCTTGCCGCGCACCCGGCAGATTGCCGCGACAGCGGATCTGACCGCTGGCGCTTCGACGGTGACTGTGGAAATGATCCCCACCGCCACCAACGATCCGTTGCTCGGCAGTCTGCCGGTACCCCAAGGGCTGGATCAGGTGCTGCTCAGCCAGACCGCCGCCGAAAAGCTTGGGGCCAAGGCCGGTGATTGGTTACAGGCCGGTTTTGGCCGGCAGGTGGCCGGTCGTGGCGAGGCGCAGCGCACTCGCGTTCAGGTGCTGCAGGTTCTGCCGCTGGAAGCCTTCGCCCGGGACGGATTGTTCGCGCCGTTGACGTTACTGGAAGCGGCTGAAGATTACCGGGACGGCCGCGCCGTGCCTGCGTTCGATTGGCCAGGTGATGCGGTGGGCGCGACGGAGCAGCGGGTATATCCGGCGTTTCGCCTGTACGCCCGCAGCCTCCAGGATGTCGAACCGCTGCGCCAATACTTCGCTGCACAGAACCTGCTGGTCTCGACCCAGGCCCAGGCCATCGCCCAAGTGCAATCGCTGAGCCGCAACCTGTCGATCGTGTTCTGGATCATCGCCGGATTAGCCGTGGCGGGAGCGTTCGCGGCGATTTTTGCCGGGGCGCTGGCGGCGGTCGAGCGCAAGCGTCGAGCGTTATCGGTGCTGCGCTTGCTGGGGTTTTCCACGGCAGCGTTGCTGTTGTTTGTGGTGGTGCAGGCGCTGTACAGCGCCGGCCTTGCCGCCCTGTTGAGTGCCGGGCTGTATGGCCTGGCGCAATCGGGCCTGAACCATTTATTTGCGCAGATGCCGGGCGAGTACGCCAGCCATCTGCTGGCGCGTCACTACGCGTTGGCCCTGGCGGCCGTGCTCGGCGTCAGCGCCGTGGCGGCGCTCTGTGGTGGCTGGCGAGTGGCGCGTATCCAGGCGTGTGAAGGAATCCGAGATGTATAAGTTACTGGGCGCCGCCGTGGCGCTGAGCCTGGCCGGCATGGTCTGGGCTGATGAAGGCACCGACAAGCTGGACAACCCCAAGCCGTTGCCCGATGACGTCAGCCTGCCGCTGCCGTGCGAAGGGCAGATGGTGTTCCGTTACGTCTACATCCTGGCCCAGGGCAGTCTGGACGACCGCGAGATCAGCCTCGGTTACCCGTTCAGCGAAGGCGAGGCCGGCTATCAGCAGTCGTTCATTTCCGGTTATCGCCGGGACTTCATCAATGGCCAGTTCACCCTCAAGGATCTGCCCAAGGACTGGAGTAAAAGCATCACCCCGTTGATGCCCAAGACCGACGCCAACACCCCGCTCAAACCGATGCTCTATTTCATCGGCAAATACGAAGTCACCGCCCGCCAATACGCGCAGGTCATGGCCCAGGCGCAATCGTTGGCCAGCGGTGAACCAGCGCCAGCCTGCGAGGCGTTGCAGGCTGAAATTCCGCAAGGCATGGCCGGGCGTTTGCCCAAGGTGAAGCTGTCGCGATTCGAGGCGGAACGCTTCTCGGCGGTGTATAGCGCCTGGCTGATGAAATACCACAAGGACCTGCTGCCGGTGAGCGGTCGCGGCACCTCGGCAGAGGAGGGCGGGCTGGGTTTTGTGCGCTTGCCGACCGAAGTCGAATGGGAATTTGCTGCCCGTGGCGGGCAGGCCGTCAGCCGTCAGGACCTGGAAGGGCGCCTGTTTCCCCGGCGCCTGGACGGCAGCGAAAGCGACGGACCGCTGGCCGATTGGGCGGTCTTCAATCAGGTCGCCGGCGGCACTGGTCAGGCCGCGCGGTTGATGCCGATCGGTACCAAACTGCCAAACCCCATTGGCTTGTTCGACGTGATCGGCAACGCCGCCGAAATGGTCCAGGAGTCCTTCCAGCTGGTGCACGCCGGACGGCGCCAGGGAACCTACGGCGGCTTCGTGGTCAAGGGCGGCAATTACCTGGAAGGCGAGGGCACCTTGTTTACCGGGATGCGCCGCGAGTACCCGCTGTTCGCCGCCGACGGCACCGAGCAAAACAACGAAACCACCGGGTTCCGGGTCGCGGTTGGCGCGTTGTCGGCGCCCCGTTCGCGCTACAAGGAACTGTTTGCCCAATGGCAGAAAGAAGGTCGGCTGGCTTCGCTGACCGATGCCATCGATGACGCCCAGGACCCGACCAAACGCCTGGACAGCATCATTGCCGCCAGCGTCGATCCGCGTTTGCAAGCCGAGTTGGGGCTGGTCAACGAAGAGCTCAAGCGCAACGTCTCGCTCATCGCCCAACAGCGCGAGGAAGCGGCCGGCAACCTGATCCAGTCGGCGGCCCTGGTGGCCGAGACCGTCAACAACTACAACATTCGCCTGACCAATTTGCAGAAGAGTCGCCAGCAGGCCGTGGACGCCAAGGACGAGGCCAGCGCCAAGCTGTTCGCCATGGCCATCGACAACGGCCGCAGCGCGCTGGACGGCGCGGTGGCGATCTACATCGACAACCTGGCGACTGGCACGCGCTACACCGATGCCGTGATCCAGGCGCAGTTTCAACGCATCAAGGAAGAGTTGGAGCGCAAGCCGGTACTGGGCAAGAGCCTGGTGACGCGCGCGACGTTATTCGTTCGCCATGTCGGTGATTATCGTCAGCAACGACGAGCCGACCCGGCGGCGATATTGAAGGAATTGCTCGCATCGAACGCTCAGCGGTCTTGATCGTTCGTTGTACAGCGAGCTTGGAAGGGACTCAGGCGGCGATGGGCCGTGCTGAGCTGGTCAAACTTAAACGAGAACACAACTATGCTTTCCTCCCGTAAAGCTTTTGCTTCGGTTTCCAAGCGTCACTTGCTGCTGATCGCTGTTGGCTTCAGCACCGTACTGACCGGTTGCGCTACGTCGCCGACGTCCAAGGTCGCCTCGAGCACCAAGGTCGAGTACTACCCGAACTGCTACGAGCCGGTGCAGCACCTGCGCGCCACCGATTCGAACATGACCAAGTCGGTGGTTACCGGTGCGGCTGTCGGCGCTGTCGGCGGTGCACTGTTGGGCGCCCTGACCGATTCCGAGAACCGTGGCCGCAACGCCGCCATCGGTGCAGCAGGCGGTGCCCTGGCGGGCGGCGCGGTCGGTTACTACAACGAGCGTCAGAAGCAGATCGCCGATGACAACCAGCGCATCGCGTCCTACGCCTCCGACGTCAACAAAAGCGCCGCCGACATCGACCGCAGCACCGCGTACGCCAAGGCTTCGCAACAGTGCTACCAGAGCGCGTTCACCAAACTGGTCGCCGACCGCAAGGCCAAGACCGTCAGCGACACCGAGGGCCGCAAGCGCCTGGCAGAAATCGTCGCCGGCCTCAAAGAGTCCAACGACCTGATCGTCGCGGTGAACGGTAAAGCCAGCGAAGACCTGAACAACTACACCCAGGCCTACGAAAAAGACCTGCAGCAAGTAGGCGTGCAGCGCACTGACGTGGTCACCGTGGCGACCGCCGACACCACACCGGTCGTGACCCCGACCAAGAGCAAAAAAGCGGTGAAACCGGCGAAAAAACCGGTGCTGCCAACCGTGCCGAAAGAAGCGGTCACCACCGAGAAAACCCTGCAAACCGCACAAGCCAAACAGGCGGAAAGCAAGCAAGTCGCCAGCGCAGGCACCTCTCAGGTCAACAGCATGTGCAAGAACCCGGACCTGGGCGACTGGGCACCGGTACCTTGCCCGAATGTTTGATTGAGCTTTCTGTAGGGCTTTGATCATTCCCGCGCACTGCGTGGGAATGATCTGTACTGGCTACGCCTGGGCGCCATGCGCCGCCATCTCCTGCGCTGGCAAATGATCCAGCGCTCGCTTCACCAGCAACTGCGGATTGTCCGCCATTCTGCTCAACGCCAATTTACATCCCTGCCAGCCTCCATAGGGGATGCCGAGTTGGAGCAAGCGCAAACTACCCGACACGCTTACAAGCGAACAAAAGAATGATGTCGGACGCCTCCAGAAAGTACGTCAGAGTTTTCCGCGTTTCAGAATGTTGCGTCAGCAACGCGCGAAGGGCTTCGATACTTTTGTAAGAAATTTGAGGTGAACGGAATATGTATATGGAGAGAAATGGATCAAATACAAGGCGCCATCATTTTGACGGAGCCTTGTATTGCTTATTGTCTGTCACTGCTATGTCCATAGATGACTGTAACTTTTCGGAAACCTCCTACATTTTTCATTTTTTATTTTTGTCATGCTGGGTTCCGCTTCAGGGCGTGAATGTTCAGTGATTATCCACTGGTTTGATAAACCGCTCTGGCCCAATGGTTTCGGGGGCAATGCGTCGAGATGGGAGGGTTAAAGCCAGCGTCAGGGAATCCCCTGTCACATATAGGGATTTCTCCTACATGCAATAGAGAAACCGCCGTTTTATTGTTTATTTGGGTGCTTGCTAATGGCCATCATTGTGATTAGGATGCGCGCACTTGAAAGAGCACGAACTCAATTGGATGAGACTCATCGCAGCTCTTTGATACTGTCCGGCGCCATTGCAACTGCAATGGCCGCATGACCGTTTTCCTAATTAAAGGCCATGGATGTCCTACTCAAGCAAACTTTCTGCCCATTACCTTGAACTCGCAAAAGCCTCTGTTTCCCAAGAGAGTTTCGCGGGCGAGGATGTTCGCTTTTCGAGCGAATACGAGGCATTGGAAAGCGAACTGGCCAAAGCCCAGTCCATGCACGAAAGTGGTCAGATCGACTGGCTGAAAATCCGTGAAAACAGCGAAAACCTGCTGCGCACTCAATCCAAGGATTTGCGTGTCGGCGCGTGGCTGACCTGGGCGCTATACCAACGTGAATCCTTCCAGGGGCTGCTGGCCGGCCTCGGTTTGTTGCACCATCTTTGCGAAAACCACTGGGCTGAAGTTCACCCGAACAAGGCCCGCACCCGCTCCGCCTCCATCAGCTGGTTGGTGCCGCGTCTTGAACAGGTGCTGAACGAAAACGTTGCGATCAAAGAGCAGCTGCCGCTGTTCCGCCGGCTGGTCGAGCATCTGGAAGGCCTCGACGCCGCGTGCACCGAGCACTTGGGCGATGACGCGCCGTTGCTGCTGCCGATCTCCCGCCGCTTGAAAAACATGGTTCAGCGCGCCGCTGACAACCAGCCGGAGCCCGGTGTGGTGGGCGCCGCAGTGGCCCAGGTCAAGCAGGCTGCGACCCAGCTGTTCACCCCCGGCGCACCGATCGACAACGAGAAAGAAGCCCATAAGGCCCTGCGCGCTCAGCAGGAAAGCGCCCGTCCGTTGTGCGCCTGGTGGCTCAAGCAGAAAGCCACCGACCTGCGCGCCCTGCGCCTCAATCGTACGCTGCTGTGGCTGCCCATCGACGCGGTGCCCGAGCGCAATGCCGAGCAGATCACCGTCCTGCGTGGCGTGCCGGCAGACAAACTCAAGGCCTATCAGGACCGCTTCGACCAAGGGAAATACGCTGATCTGCTGGTAGAGCTGGAGGCGAGCCTGGCGAAGGCGCCGTTCTGGTTCGATGGCCAGCGAATGGTCTGGGAATGCCTTCAGGGGCTGAACGCCGAGATGGCCATGCGCGAAGTGGAAATCCACTTCGCGCTTTTGGTTCAGCGCCTGCCCGGCATCATCGAATTGCGTTTCCACGACGGCGCGCCGTTCGCCGACCCGGCCACCCGCGCCTGGATCAGCGCCCACGTCATGCCGCACCTGCAAAGCGCCAGTGCGCCGCGCAAGGTCGAAGTCGCCGATACCCAGCCGGCCTGGGAACTGGCCCTGGAAGAAGTCATGCCGATTCTGCGCAAGGACGGCCTCAAGGCCGCCGTGCAGATTCTCAAGCAGGGCCTGCAAAGCGCCCACGGCGGGCGGGTTCGGTTCTTCTGGCAGTTCGCCCTCGCGCGGCTGTGCTTCATGGCCAAGAAATACGAACTGGCCAAGACCCAACTCGAAACCCTCGACCAAACATTACAGGACTCAGGCCTGCACGCCTGGGAGCCCGATCTTGCGCTGGAAGTGCTGCATTTGCTGCATAGCTGCTGCGAGTTGTTACCGCAGAACCATGCAGTGCGTGAACGCAAGGAAGAGATTTATCGCAGGCTGTGCCACCTCGATCTCGAAGTGGTACTCGAATAGGCCCCAGGGCCACAACCGCAAGGAGAAAAGCCATGGCCAAAGAAGGCTCGGTAGCCCCCAAGGAACGCATCAACGTCACCTTCAAACCCGCCACCGGCGGTGCTCAGGAAGAGATTGAACTGCCGCTGAAACTACTGGCAATCGGTGACTACACCCACCGCAAGGACGAACGCAAAGTCGAAGATCGCAAGCCGATCAGCATCGACAAGATGACCTTCGACGAAGTGCTGGCCAAGCAAGAGCTGAGCCTGACGCTGAGCGTACCGAACCGTCTTCAGGAAGAAAGCGACACTGAAGAACTGGCCGTGCAACTGCGCGTCAACTCGATGAAGGACTTCAACCCGGCATCCTTGGTCGAGCAAGTGCCTGAGCTGAAAAAACTGATGGAACTGCGCGACGCGCTGGTGGCCCTCAAAGGCCCGCTGGGTAACGCGCCTGCGTTCCGCAAAGCCATCGAAGGCGTGCTCGCCGACGACGAATCCCGCGGTCGCGTACTCGGTGAGCTGGGCCTGAACGCCGCAGCCCAGGACGCCTGAGCCCCCATCAGCCAAGGAAGCCAACACAATGAGCACTAGCGCAGCACAGCAAAAGAGCAACGAGAACGGCGAATACAGCATTCTCGACAGCATCATCGCCGAAACCCGCCTGACCCCGGATGACGAAGCCTACGACATCGCCAAGCGCGGTGTGTCGGCGTTCATCGAAGAGCTGCTCAAGCCGCAGAACAACGGTGAGCCGGTCAAGAAGGCCATGGTCGACCGCATGATCGCCGAGATCGATGCCAAGCTCAGCCGCCAGATGGACGAAATCCTGCACCACCCGGACTTCCAGTCCCTGGAATCGTCGTGGCGTGGCCTGCAGTTGCTGGTCGACCGCACCAACTTCCGCGAAAACATCAAGATCGAAATCCTCAACGTCTCCAAGGACGACCTGCTGGATGACTTCGAAGATTCGCCGGAAGTGATGCAGTCGGGCCTGTACAAGCACATCTACACCGCTGAATACGGCCAGTTCGGTGGTCAGCCGGTTGGCGCGATCATCGCCAACTACTACATGTCCCCAAGCTCGCCGGACGTGAAACTGATGCAGTACGTGTCCAGCGTAGCCTGCATGTCCCACGCGCCGTTTATTGCTGCCGCCGGCCCGAAATTCTTCGGCCTGGAAAGCTTTACCGGCCTGCCGGACCTGAAAGATCTGAAGGATCACTTCGAAGGCCCACAGTTCGCCAAATGGCAGAGCTTCCGTCAGTCGGAAGACTCCCGTTACGTTGGCCTGACCGTGCCGCGCTTCCTGCTGCGTAACCCGTACGACCCGGAAGAAAACCCGGTCAAATCGTTCGTGTACAAAGAAACCGTCGCCAACAGCCACGAGCACTACCTGTGGGGCAACACGGCCTACGCGTTCGGCACCAAGCTGACCGACAGCTTCGCCAAATTCCGCTGGTGCCCGAACATCATCGGCCCACAGAGCGGTGGCGCGGTTGAAGACCTGCCGTTGCACCACTTCGAAAGCATGGGCGAAATCGAAACCAAGATTCCTACCGAAGTATTGGTTAGCGACCGTCGTGAATACGAACTGGCCGAGGAAGGTTTCATCTCCCTGACCATGCGCAAAGGCTCCGACAACGCGGCGTTCTTCTCCGCAAGCTCGGTGCAGAAGCCGAAGTTCTTCGGCATCAGCGCTGAAGGCAAGGCTGCAGAGCTCAACTACAAGCTCGGCACCCAACTGCCGTACATGATGATCGTCAACCGCCTGGCTCACTACTTGAAAGTGCTGCAGCGCGAGCAACTCGGTTCGTGGAAAGAACGTACCGACCTCGAGCTGGAACTCAACAAGTGGATCCGCCAGTACGTGGCCGACCAGGAAAACCCGAGCGCCGAAGTTCGTGGCCGTCGTCCGCTGCGTGCTGCCCAAATCATCGTCAGCGATGTTGAAGGCGAGCCGGGCTGGTACCGCGTCAGCCTGAACGTGCGCCCGCACTTCAAGTACATGGGTGCTGATTTCACCCTGTCGCTGGTTGGCAAGCTGGACAAAGAGTAAACGGAGCGACTCATGACTGGATACGGCAGCCTTTTCGAACGCCTGAATGGCGACGCGGACAAACGCGTCGGCTGGAGCCGCGAGGTTTCCGCCATGGCGTCGGTGGCTGCCCATCTGGCCAAGATGCTCAGCACCCGTGCGGGCAGCGTGCAAACGCTGTCCGATTACGGGCTACCCGATCTCAATGACATGCGCCTGAGCCTGCACGACTCCCTGAGTCAGGCCCGCCGGGCCATCGAAAGCTTCATCGAAGCCTACGAACCGCGCCTGAGCAACGTGCGTGTCATCTCCCTGCCGCGTGACAACGATCAGCTTCGCCTGTCCTTCAGCATCGAAGGCCTGCTGGAAGTTGATGGTTTCAAGCGCCAGGTCAGTTTCGCCGCGCGCCTGGATGGCAGCGGTCAAGTAAAGGTCAACTAAGGAGATTCGTATGTCCGGCAAACCAGCAGCCCGCGTATCCGACCCCACCGCTTGCCCGCTCCCCGGCCACGGCACCAACCCGATCGCCGCCGGTTCCGGCGACGTGTTCTTCGACGGCCTCGCGGCCGCCCGCCAAGGCGATGCCTCGGCGTGTGGTGGTGCGATGGTTGGCGATCTTGCAACGACTGTTTTGATCAACGGTAAACCGGCGGCGACCGTGGGCTCCGTTGGTGCTCATGGCAATAAAGTTACGGCCGGGTCTTCGACGGTGATTATCGGGAACTCTCACACGCCGGTTCCGTTTATTCCGCCGGTTCCATTGATGCTGTTTTCCCATTGTCAGCATGTTGTGATGGAAGATCAGGATGGAAATCCACTTCAGGATATTCCTTATCAGATTACAACCGCCAAAGGCGAAGTTATCTCCGGGCAAAGTGATGCAATGGGCAGAACCCAGTTGGTAGGGGGGGAAGAAGGTGAAACTTTTGACTTTCACGCCGCAATTGATGGAGCGTCGGTATGAGTGCCGAAATTTTGTCTACCTTGATGGCGCGGTCAATTGCGTTAACTCCAAAGTCAGATCCCGTCGGGAAAAAAGTTACCTATAAAGTATTCTGGAAAACGACTGCTTTCTGGACGGATGCAGATATTGCTGCTTATCACGACGAAGCACCATTGATTGCGGAAAAACTGATCAATGAAAAATATTGGGATAAAAACGGCGCTGTAAAAAATAATAAGTTTACGTGTGAAGACTTTGCTCTGAGGGTTTTATGCGAATTTGCGTCTAAGCGTGGATTGCCGGTAAAGCTGAAAACGGGTGTTAGAACTTACCGGAATATGGAGAATTACACCGCAGCGCAGCATGATCGTTACGCTTCCAATATGTACGGCTTTAGCGAAATGGTCATGTTGACCTATGGTGCTCCGGATATGCAGGAAGTGGGTGAAAATACTCTGGCTGTGGATGCAGTAGAAAGCCTGATGCCCGGGGACATCCTTGCGCAGGCTCTTGATCGTCCTGGAGATGTTGCGCACCATATCCAAGTCGTAGTCGGAATTAATACCTCCAGAATTGACATCAGGCAGGGTAATACTAGTGGTTGGAGTACCCGCCCTAATACAACATTTCAGAGATTGATTGGCTCTAACATGGCTGATCCGCAGAATGATGGATATGCGGGTATGTCGATTGAAAAAGGATTTTATGAGAAGGCGGTTGTTGGGTGGGATTATAAAAATATGGCTAAAGGCTCTACGGATGAAGACTTTTTGAAAAACTTCCAATTGTATCGTTGGAATTTCATGGGGTTTAATAAAAAATGAGTTTTGACGTCTATTTGGCAGTGTTGGCTGATAGTGATTTGTTTGGAACTTTGGCGATTTTTTGTTTTTTTGCGGCGATTGGTAATTTGTTTGTTAGGGTTAGAAACTCAAAGTGGCACCGAGTTTTGACTTTTTTGTGTCTGGTGTCCATTACATTGCTCGAAGTGGTTGGCAGTTATTATGCCAACTTACCGCCTGCGTGAATGCAGACTTTTTTCTGTGGTGTTTTGGCACTGAAACTGCTGCTGCTCTACAACGGAAGTTTTACTCAAGAGGATGTAAGGGATGAGCGGTTATCTGGCCGTATTAGCTGACAGTGACCTATTCGGTACGTTGGCCATTTTATCGCTGATTCTAGCCCTGACTGGGCTACGCAATAAAAGCCGTAACTCGAAGCTTCATAGGTTGCTGACGTTCATTGTCTTGATGGCGATACCGGTGATGCACGGCATTGGCACCTATTTCCTGAATTTGCCTCCCGCATAAATATGACCACTGAGCAAAAACACGTATCTAGCTCACCCAAATTCAAAACCAGGCAGCCCATCCATGTCCTTTAACCACTACTACCAAAGCGAACTCACCGCACTTCGCCAGTTAGGTCGTCGTTTCGCCGAGCGTAGCCCGGCGTTGGCGCCTTTCCTTGGTCAGGCCGGGCGGGATCCGGATGTGGAGCGGTTGCTGGAGGGCTTTGCCTTTCTGACCGGTCGTCTGCGGCAAAAGCTCGACGACGAGTTGCCGGAGCTCAGCCATTCCCTGATGCAGTTGCTGTGGCCGAACTACATGCGGCCGCTGCCGGCGTTCAGCATTTTGCAGTTCGATCCGTTGAAGCGTTCCGGGCCGGCGTTGAGGGTCGAGCGTGATACGCCGGTGGAGAGCGTGCCGGTCGATGATGTGCGTTGCCGTTTCCGTACGTGCTACCCGACCGAGGTGTTGCCGCTGGATCTGGCCGCGCTGAATTACTCGGTAAAGGGTGACGGTTCGCTGTTGAGCCTGCGCCTGGAGATGAGCGCGGATGGTCACCTCGGCGAGTTGGAGCTGAGTCGTCTGCGCCTGCACTTTGCCGGTGAGCGTTACATCAGCCAGATGCTTTACCTGAGCCTGTTGCGCAACCTCGAAGGCATTGAGCTGATCCCGCTGGACGGCGCCGGCAAGCCCATCAACGGCGTAAGCGGTCAACCGATGGCGTTCAAGATGCCCGGCGACCGTGTGCAGCCGGTGGGTTTTGCCGAAGAGGAAGCGTTGATCCCGTATCCGCTGAACACCTTCCGCGGCTATCGCTACCTGCAGGAGTATTTCGCTTTCCAGGACAAATTCCTGTTCGTTGATATCAACGGTCTGGACCTGCTCAAGGCATTGCCGGAAGACACCCTCAAGCAAATGCGCGGCCTTGAATTGCGCTTCGATATTCGCAAGAGCGGCATCATGCGGATGCGTCCGACCCTGGACAACGTGAAGCTCTATTGCACGCCGATCGTCAACCTGTTCGAGCACGATGCACTGCCGATTCGCCTCGACGGCAAACAGGACGAATACCTGCTGTTGCCGGCCGAATACGACCTGGAAAACTGCGGTGTGTTTTCGGTGGAAACCGTGACTGGCTGGAAGCCCGGCGGCCTCGGTTATCAAGAGTACGTGCCATTCGAATCCTTCGAGCACGACCCGAGTTTCGACGTGCCCAACAGCCGTCCGCATTACAGCATCCGCCAGCGTTCGTCGTTGCTGCACGACGGCCTCGACACCTACCTGAGCTTCGGCATCCGCCACACCGAAGCCCACGAAACCCTGTCGATCGAGCTGATGTGCACCAACCAGAACCTGCCGCGCAAGCTCAAGCTCGGCGACATCCGCATGGCCTGCGAAGAGACGCCGGAGTTTTTGAGTTTCCGCAATATCACCCCGGCTACCTCGAGTTTCGCGCCGCCGCTGAACCGCGACTTCCTCTGGAAGCTGATCAGCAACATGTCGCTCAACTATCTGTCGCTGGCCGACGTCAACGCGTTGAAGGTGATTCTCGAAACCTACGACCTGCCGCGCTACTACGACCAACACGCGGAAAAAGTCAGCAAACGCCTGCTGGGCGGGCTCAAGTCGATCAAGCACCAGCATGTCGACAGATTGCACCGAGGGTTACCGGTTCGCGGGTTGCGCACCGAGCTGACCATCGACCCGGAAGGGTATATCGGCGAGGGCGACCTGTTCGTGTTCGCTTCGGTTCTTAACGAGTTTTTCGCGCTTTACGCCAGTCTCAATTCGTACCACGAGCTGCGGGTAAAAAGCACACAGGGAGAGGTGTACCAATGGACACCACGTATGGGCCTGCAGCCCCTGCTTTAAGCGGGCTGACCCGGGTAATACGCGAGTACTCGCTGTTTCAGGCCGTGCTGCTGGTGATTGACCGGCTGCGCGATGCACACCCGCACCTGAGCGAAGACGACCTGTACGACCAGCTGGAATTCCAGGCCAACCCGAGCCTGGGTTTCCCTGGCAGCGACGTCGATCGCGTGGAGTTTTTCGAAGAACACGGGATGAGGCGCGCGCGTCTGCGTTTCAACCTGATCGGCCTGGTCGGCTCCGGTTCGCCGTTGCCTGCGTTTTACGGCGAACAGGCGCTGGGTGACAGCGAAGACGGCAACCCGACCCGTAACTTTCTCGACCTGTTTCACCATCGCCTGCAACGGCTGATGCTGCCGATCTGGCGAAAGTATCGCTACCGCGCGAGTTTCCAGAGTGGCGCGCTCGACCCGTTTTCGGCGCAGCTGTTTGCCCTGATCGGCCTCGGCGGCGAAGAGATCCGCAAGGCCCAGGAGCTGAACTGGAAACGCCTGCTGCCTTACCTCGGCCTGCTCAGCTTGCGGGCGCACTCGGCGGCGTTGATCGAAGCGGTGCTGCGCTACTACTTCAAGCACGCCGAGCTGACCATCGAACAGTGCATCGAGCGCCGCGTCGAAATCCTCGACGAGCAGCGCAATCGCCTCGGTCGCGGCAACAGCATGCTCGGCGAAGACCTGGTGCTGGGCGAGCACGTGCGCGACCGCAGCGGCAAATTCCGCATTCACATCCGCGAGCTCGACTGGCAACGCTTCCACGAATTCCTGCCGATCGGTTTCGGCTACCAGCCGCTGTGCGCGCTGGTGAGGTTCACCCTGCGTGACCCGCTCGATTACGACATTCGCCTGGTGCTGCGCCAGGAAGAAATCCGCGAACTTCGCATCGGTGAGCAGAACGCCTGTCGCCTGGGGTGGACCAGTTGGCTTGGCCGCGAAAAAGCGGACGGCGTGGTGACCCTGGGCAGCAAAATTCATTAAGGACAGATGACACATGATCAACGTAGACCTGCAACAACTTATCCAGGCGCTGGACGCCGAAACCCGTCGTGACCTGGAAAGTTCTGCCGAACGCTGCGTCGCCCGTGGCGGCAGCAAGATCCTCGTCGAAGACTTGCTGCTGGGCCTGCTGGAGCGTCCGCAAGGCCTGCTCGCCCGGGCGTTGCAGGATGCCGAAGTGGACGCTGGCGAGCTGAGCGCCGCGCTGCAATCGCGGGTCGAGCACAGCGCCTCGCGCAACCCGGTGTTCGCCCCGGAACTGGTGCAGTGGCTGCAGGACGCCTTGCTGGTGGCCAACCTCGAACTGGGCCAGAGCCAGGTCGAGCAGGCCGCGTTGATCCTCGCATTGCTGCGCAACCCGATGCGCTATGCCGGCAGCCGTTATCAGTCGTTGCTGGCCAAGCTGAACATCGAGCGCCTGAAAGAATTCGCCCTGTCGCAGAAAGAACAACCGGCCACCGGCAAACCGGCCGTGCCCGGCGAATCACTGCTGGAGCGCTTCACCCACAACCTGACCCAGCAGGCTCGCGACGGCAAACTCGACCCGGTGCTGTGCCGCGATGGCGCGATCCGTCAGATGGTCGACATCCTCGCTCGTCGCCGCAAGAACAACCCGATTGTGGTGGGTGAAGCGGGCGTCGGTAAAACCGCCATCGTCGAAGGCCTGGCCTCGCGCATCGCAGCCGGTGAAGTGCCGCAAGTCTTGAAAGGCGTTGAGCTGCTGTCGCTGGACATGGGCCTGTTGCAGGCCGGCGCCAGCGTCAAGGGCGAGTTCGAACGTCGCCTCAAAGGCGTGATCGACGAAGTCAAAGCCTCGCCGAAGCCAATCATCCTGTTCATCGACGAAGCCCACACCCTGATCGGCGCGGGTGGCAACGCCGGCGGTTCTGACGCGGCCAACCTGTTGAAACCAGCCCTGGCCCGTGGCGAGTTGCGCACCATCGCCGCCACCACCTGGGCGGAGTACAAAAAATACTTCGAGAAAGACCCGGCCCTGGCCCGTCGTTTCCAACCGGTGCAACTGCACGAACCGACCGTCAGCGAAGCGGTGACCATTCTGCGTGGCCTGGCTCAGGTCTACGAGAAGAGCCACGGCATCTACCTGCGCGATGACGCGGTGGTTGCCGCGGCTGAGTTGTCCGCCCGTTACCTGGCGGGTCGTCAGCTGCCGGACAAGGCTGTCGACGTGCTCGACACCGCCTGCGCCCGCGTACGCATCAGCCTCGCCGCCGCCCCGGAAAGCCTGGAACGCCTGCGTGGCGAACTGGCCGAAGGTGGCCGTCAGCGTCAGGCCCTGCGTCGTGACGCCGAAGCCGGTCTGCTGATCGATCACGAAGCGCTGGACGCTCTGGAAGATCGCCTGGCTGATGCCGAAGACGAAAAGGTCGCCCTCGAAACGCTGTGGACCGAGCAGAAAGAACTGGCCGAGCGCCTGCTGGAGCTGCGTCAGCAACTGGCCAAGGCTCGCGAAGCCGCTGCTGTCGAACCGAGCATCACGGTTGAAGAAGACGCCGAAGGCACCGTGATCGAAACGTTGCCGGTGGACGAAGCGCAAAGCGTTGAAACCCTGGAAACCGCGCTCAACGAAACTCACAAAGCTCTGACCGAGCTTCAGGTCAAAGAACGCCTGGTGAGCTTCGAAGTCTGCCCGCGTCTGGTGGCCGAAGTGATCAGCGCCTGGACCGGTGTGCCATTGGCGCAACTGGCTCGCGAACACAACGCCAAGGTCGCAAGCTTCGCCACCGACCTGCGCACGCGCATTCGTGGTCAGGAGCAAGCGGTTCATGCGTTGGACCGTTCGATGCGCGCCACCGCCGCTGGCCTGAACAAACCGGATGCCCCGGTCGGCGTGTTCCTGCTGGTCGGCCCGAGCGGCGTCGGCAAGACCGAAACCGCACTGGCCCTCGCTGATTTGTTGTACGGCGGTGATCGTTTCATCACCACCATCAACATGTCCGAGTTCCAGGAGAAGCACACCGTGTCGCGTCTGATCGGTGCGCCGCCGGGCTATGTCGGTTACGGCGAGGGCGGCATGCTCACCGAAGCCGTGCGGCAGAAACCGTACTCGGTGGTGTTGCTTGATGAAGTCGAAAAAGCCGACCCGGACGTGCTCAACCTGTTCTACCAAATCTTCGACAAAGGTGTGGCCAACGACGGGGAAGGGCGCGAGATCGATTTCCGCAACACGCTGATCCTGATGACCTCGAACCTGGGCAGCGACCGCATCAGCGAGCTCTGCGAAAACGGCGCGCGGCCGACAGCCGAAGTCCTCGAAGAAACCATTCGCCCGGTGCTCAGCAAACACTTCAAGCCGGCATTGCTGGCGCGCATGCGCGTGGTGCCTTACTACCCGGTGGGCGGCCCGGTGCTGCGCGAGCTGATCGAAATCAAACTCGGTCGTTTGGGCGAGCGCCTGAACCGCCGTCAGCTGGATTTCACTTACTCCCAGGACCTTGTCGATCACCTGGCTGAACGCTGCACTCAAAGCGACAGCGGTGCGCGCCTGATCGACCACTTGCTCGACCTGCATGTACTGCCGCTGGTGGCCGACCGTTTGCTCGATGCGATGGCCACCGGTGAAAGCCTCAAGCGCGTGCATGCGACGCTCGACGGCAATGCCAGCGTGACGTGCGAGTTCGCCTGAGGTGGGTGTGATGTTCACTCAAGTGCCGCAACCGCTGGTCTATGCCGAAGCCTTGCTGGCGCAGTTCGCCAGCCTGTCGCGGGCGGCGGACAGCGCTGTGCTGCTGGGTGACTTCGTGCGCGGCCTGGCCGAGCTCAGCGGTTGCGAGCTGACGCAGTTGTACCTGCTGGATGCGACCCACACTTGCCTGGGGATGAACGCCGAGTGCCTGAACGGCGTTCTGCAACCCCGGGAAGGGGCCAGCCTGCCGGCGGATTACAACGGTGAACAACTGCTGCAATTCGCCTTGTGCCAGAACCGCGTGGTGTGCCTCAGCGAGCTGAGCGGCAGCCTGCACGAAACCAGCTTCCTGCCGCCCCAGGCCACGCCCTGGCAGTCGCTACTGTGCGTGCCGCTGGTCAATCAGCAGAAGGCTGTCGAAGGTTTGCTGCTGTGCGCCAGTCGCCGGGTAATCGACCTGCAAGGCTTTGCCGATTCCCTCGGTCAACTGGGCTCGTTCGTGCTCGGCCAACTGCACTTGCTGCAGCGTTTGCGTCAGCCGAACGGTGATACACGCCCGGCGCCGCTCAACGTCCCGAGCGCCAGCGGTTATGGCCTGATCGGCAAGAGCGTGGCCATGCGCCAGACCTATTCGCTGATCAGCAAAGTCCTGCACAGCCCCTACACCGTGCTGCTGCGCGGTGAGACTGGCACCGGCAAGGAAGTGGTCGCGCGGGCGATTCACGATTGCGGCCCGCGCCGGTCCCAGGCGTTCATCGTGCAGAACTGCGCGGCGTTCCCCGAGAACCTGCTGGAAAGCGAGCTGTTCGGCTACCGCAAGGGCGCCTTCACCGGTGCTGATCGCGACCGTGCCGGGCTCTTCGATGCGGCCAACGGCGGCACCTTGCTGCTCGATGAAATCGGCGATATGCCGTTATCGCTGCAAGCCAAGTTGCTGCGGGTATTGCAGGAGGGCGAGATCCGCCCGCTGGGTTCCAACGACACCCACAAAATCGACGTGCGCATCATCGCCGCGACGCACCGGGATTTGTCTGTGCTGGTCAGCGAAGGCAAGTTCCGCGAGGACTTGTACTACCGCCTCGCGCAATTCCCGATCGAGCTGCCGGCGCTGCGTCAGCGCGAAGGCGACATCCTCGACCTGGCGCGGCACTTCGCCGACAAGGCTTGCTCGTTCTTGCAGCGCGACGCGGTGCGCTGGTCCGACGCGGCGCTGGATCACCTGTCCGGTTATGCCTTCCCCGGCAACGTTCGCGAACTCAAGGGTTTGGTCGAGCGCGCAGTGCTGCTGTGCGAGGGCGGCGAGTTGCTGGCCGAGCATTTCTCCCTGCGCATGGAAGCCATGCCGGAAGACAGCAGCCTGAACCTGCGCGAACGCCTGGAGCAGGTCGAGCGAAGTCTGCTGCTCGACTGCCTGCGCAAAAACGACGGCAACCAGACCCTCGCCGCCCGCGAACTCGGGCTGCCACGGCGCACGCTGCTGTACCGCCTCGGGCGGCTGAATATCAATTTGGGTGATTTCGATGGCTGATCTCGATTTCTACAACCCGACCACTCAGGTTGGAATGCCCCCTGTGGCTGGCGAATTCCCTGTGGCGAGGGAGCTTGCTCCCGCTGGGCTGCGCAGCAGCCCCAAAACCCTGCGCCGCGGTGTGGCAGTCAAACCGCACCCTCTGTTTTACGACTGCTTCGCAGCCGAGCGGGAGCAAGCTCCCTCGCCACAAAGGCGATGCGCAAGGCCTCTGGCTGGAGCGCTCGAATCCACCTCATCTGCTTCTGATAGCGCCACCCGAAAGGGTCGGCGCTTTGTGCTTTGTCTACCTCTGGAGACCCTCTGATGCCTGTTCGTCACTGGCAAGCCGTCCTGCTGACCTTCGTCGTTCTATGCGGCCTCGGCGGCTGTAGCGGCAATTACAAATACAACGACAACACCTATCGCCCATTGGGTGATCCGCAGGCGGTCAATCGCGGCAAGTGACCGCAAGGAGCATCATCATGGAACTGGTTTTCGAAATGCTGAACACCAAGCAGTTCGTGCCCACGGATTTGTGCCAGAAGACCTTCAAACAGGCCGGTGGCGTGATCGGCCGGGGCGAGGATTGCGACTGGATCATCCCCGACCGCAAGCGTCATCTGTCTAACCACCACGCGGTGATCAGCTACCGCGAAGGCACGTTTTTCCTGACCGATACCAGTAGCAACGGGATTCAGGACAGCGAAAGCGGCGCGCGCCTGCGCAAGGGCGAGCCGATGCGCATCGAACACGGCAGCGTGTATGTGCTGGGTGACTTCGAGATTCGCGCGCGACTGGTGCGCGACCCGGCGACGTTCGACGTCGAAGTCGGCCGTCCGCAGGCCGCGGGCAGCATCATCCCGGACGATGCGTTCCTCGACCTTGACCCGCTCAATGCCCTCGACCAGCAAGAACGCGTGTACTCGGAGATCGAGGAGCTGATTTCCCCGAGCACGGTGATCGAGGACACCCGTCAGCGCGCCGACTACGCGCGCATCGACATGGAAAGCCTGATGGTGCCGGAGCTGATCGCCGCCCCGGCAGAACCAGCGCCAGCCCCGCTGCCAAAAGCGGTTGAGCGTCAGAGCGAAGGTTTCTGGGAGCACTTCGGTGCGGCGTTGGGCGTGGACCTCAAAGGCCTCGACCACGATGCCCGCGAAGCCCTGGCCCTGAACGCCGCACGCCTGCTCAAGCAGAGCGTCGGCGGTTTGCAGCAGAGCCTGCGCACCCGAAGCGAGCTGAAAAACGAACTGCGCCTAGCCCAGACCACCGTACAAGGCAGCCAAAAGAACCCGTTGAAATTCGCCGTCGATGCCGGTGAAGCGCTGGGCATTCTGTTGCAGGGCAACAAGCCGGGTCAATTGCCGGCCGAGCAAGCGATCTCCCGTGCGTTCCGCGATTTGCAGGCGCATCAGGTGGCCTTGCTGACCGCCAGCCGCGCCGCTGTTCGCGGCACTCTTGAGCACTTCTCGCCGCAACAGCTGACCCTGCGTTTCGAGCGCGACAACAAGCCGTTGCTCGCCACCTCCGGCAGTCGCTGGAGAGCTTATGGGCGTTATCACCAGGCCCTGCGTCAGGACGATGACTGGAGCGAGCGCCTGCTGGCCCGCGACTTCGCCCAGGCCTACGAAGAACAGATCCGCCTGATTTCCACCCTTCACACCGACCACCAAGGATGATGCGCATGTCTCGCTGTTCCACCGCTTTTTTCAAGATGCTGACTGCGTTCGCTGCTTTGGTGCTGCTGGCCGGTTGCTCGTCGCTGTCGCCGTATTCCACCGTGACCAAACTCAACCTGAAGCTGACCGCCAGCGATCAATTGAACCCGGACCTCAACGGTCGTCCGTCGCCGATCGTCGTGCGCCTATTCGAGCTCAAGCACCCGGTGGCCTTCGAGAACGCTGATTTCTTCAGCCTCTACGAACGCGCCAAGGAATCCCTGGCCCCGGACCTGGTGGCCAGCGAAGAACTGGAACTGCGCCCAGGCGAAACCGTCGAGCTCAAGCTCAGTGTGGAAGAGGGCAGCCGTTACGTTGGTGTGCTCGCCGCCTACCGCGACCTGCCGGAAACCAAGTGGCGCTACACCGTGCAAATCACTCCGGTGCAAGTCACCGCGGCTGATCTGACCCTCGATCAGGCCGGCATCCGCAACACCCATGAAACGCTCGCCAAGGCGGATGACTGAACATGAATGCCCATAAAGTCATTTGGCAGGAAGGCATGCTGCTGCGTCCGCAGCACTTCCAGCACAACGATCGTTACTACGACCACCAGATGAAGACCCGCACCCAGTTGCTGGGCAGCTACACCTGGGGCTTCCTCAACCTGGAAATCGACTTGCAGTTCCTCAACATGGGCAAACTGGTGATCAGCCAGGCCTCGGGGATTCTGCCCGACGGCAGCCTGTTCGAACTGGGCGGCAACACCGAGCCGTTGGCCCTGGACGTGCCGCCGAACACCGGCAATACGCCGATCTACCTGGCACTGCCGTTGGTGACGGGTAACCACATCGAGGCCCGCCGCCCGGAGCAATCCGACGTGCTGGCGCGCTACACCGCGTATGAAGCGGAAGTGGCCGACTCCAACGCCGGCGACGACTCCGCCAGCCAGGTCAGTTGCGCCCGTCCGGACTTCAAGCTATTGCTCGGCGAGCAGCAGAGCGATCAGGCCTACGTGAAGCTGAAGATCTGCGAAGTGCTCGACACCACGCCTGACGGCGTGATCAGCCTCGACCCGGATTTCGTGCCGACCTACATTCAGGCGCACTCGTCCAGCTACCTGCTGTCATGCCTCAAAGAAGTGATCAGCATGCTAGGCCACCGGGGCGACACCATCGCCGACCGGATCCGCTCCAACGGCAAGGTCGGCGGCGCGGAAGTCGGCGACTTCATGATGCTGCAACTGATCAACCGCACTGAACTGTTGCTGCGCCATTACCTCGGCCTGGAACAGGTTCACCCGGAAGAGTTGTACCGCACGCTGCTGACCATGCTCGGCGATCTGGCGACGTTTTCCAGCGACAGCAAACGCCCGCGTCTGGACAGCCGTTACCAGCACAGCGACCAGGGCGCGAGCTTCCGCAAACTGATGGAAGCGATTCGTCAGGTGCTGTCGATGGTGCTCGAACAGCACGCCATCGAACTGGTTCTGCAAGCGCGTCAGTACGGAATCATCGTGTCGCCGTTGCACGACCACAAACTGCTGGGCTCGGCTTCGTTCGTGCTCGCGGCCAGTGCCAACTGCGACTCCGAAGAACTGCGCCATCGCCTGCCGGCGCACCTCAAGGTCGGCCCGGTGGAGCGCATCCGCCAACTGGTCAACCTGCACCTGCCGGGCATCAAGGTCAAACCGTTGCCGGTGGCCCCACGGCAGATCGCGTTCCACTCCAACAAAACCTATTTCATCCTCGAACTCAGTTCCGAAGACCTGGCGCAACTCGAACGCTCCGGCGGCTTCGCGTTCCACGTGTCCGGCGAATTCGCCGAGCTTGAACTGAAATTCTGGGCCATCAGGAACTGACCGACATGATCAAGGACATGGAACACACCCAGGACGACAAAACCGTCCTGCTCGACCGCCAGGGCCACGGCCCGGCCTCGAGTCCGCTGACTGACTTCGCGGCACCGCCGCGTTTTGAACAGTTGGAAGAACGGATGATCTATGCCGCGCGCCTGCGCCCGGCCGAAGCGTTCAACATCAGCCTCAATTCGCTGGTGGCGGCGGCGTCCGAGCTGCTGTCGGAAGTGGTGCGGCTCAAACACAGCGACACCCGCGAAGACCTGTACGCGCTCAACGAGCGGCTGACCGCCGGGCTGAAACTGTTTGAAGTGCGGGCGCTGCACAATGGCGCCGAGAGCAGCCAGGTGATGGCCGCCCGTTACGTGCTCTGCACCGTGGTCGATGAAGCCGTCGTGACCACGCCGTGGGGCAACGAAAGCGAGTGGTCGCAGATGAGCCTGCTCAGCAGCTTCCACAACGAAACCTTCGGTGGCGAGAAGTTCTTCCAACTGCTGGATCGCCTGTCGAAAAACCCGGTCAAGCACCTGCCGATGCTGGAGCTGATGTACCTGTGCCTGTCCCTCGGCTTCGAAGGCAAGTACCGCGTGCAAGCCCGCGGCATGCTCGAACTCGAAGGCATCCGCGACGCTTTGTATCGGCAGATTCGCCAACTGCGCGGCGACGTGCCTCGCGAGTTGTCGCCGCATTGGGAAGGCTTGAACGATCAGCGTCGCAGCCTGGTGCGCATCGTGCCAGCGTGGATGGTGGTGCTGTTCACCGTGGTGTGCCTGGTGGTGATGTATTCGGGCTTTGCCTGGGTGCTGGGCGAACAACGCGAAACCGTTCTGCAACCTTATCAGCAGCTTGATCCGGCCACGGCTCAGCCGCAGTCGAAGCCGTAAACAGGGACGTGTGATGAAAAAGTTTTTCAAGAAAGTCGGCGCATTCCTGCGCCAGACCTGGGTATGGACCCTGTTGCTGGTGCTGTTCGTTGCGCTGCTGGTGTGGTTCGTCGGGCCGCTGCTGGCGGTCAATGACTACAAATTCTGGGAAGATTCGACCTCCCGTTTGCTGACCATCAGTGTGCTGTTCCTGATCTGGGGCCTGACCATGGTCTTCGTCAGCTGGCGCGCCGGTGTGCGCAAAAAGGCTGTGGAAGCCACCGAAGACGGCCAGGACCGCATTCGCCGTGAAGAGCTGATCGACGAAGAAGAGAAAGAGTTGAAGGTGCGTTTCAAGGACGCCCTGAAAACCCTGAAGACGTCGAGCCTGTATCGCGGCCGCAGTGAACGCTGGCGCAGTGATTTGCCGTGGTACTTGCTGATCGGCCCGCAGGGCAGCGGCAAGACCAGCCTGCTGGACTTCTCGGGCCTTGAGTTTCCGATCAACAAGATCGACCGCAAACTCACCCGCGACACCCTCGGCACGCGGCATTGCGACTGGTACTTCGCCGACCATGGCGTGCTGATCGACACCGCCGGGCGTTACCTGACCCAGCCGGATGCCGAAGTCGATGGCAGTGCCTGGAGCACCTTGCTCGACCTGCTGCGCAAGCGTCGCCGCAACCGCCCGTTGAACGGCGTGCTGGTGACCATTCCGGTGGAAACCCTGCTGGGCGGCAGCGAGCAGGACCTCGAAACCCTGGCCCGCCAGGTGCGTGCGCGCCTGCAAGACGTGCATCAAAAACTGCACGTCGATGTGCCGATTTATCTGGTGTTGAGCAAGGCCGATCGCCTGCTCGGTTTCGACGAGTTCTTCGATCAACTGACCCGCGAAGAAAGCGATCAGGTCCTCGGCACCAGCTTCCGCAAAGAGCAGAGCGGCACCGATGTGGCCGTGCTGCGCGCCGAGTTCGAAGAGCTGCTGCGTCGCCTCAACAGCCAGGTGATCATGCGCATGCACCAGGAGCGCGACACCCAGCGCCGTGGCCGCATCCTCGACTTCCCGCATCAACTGGGGCAGATCGGCGAGCGCCTGTGCCTGTTCGTCGACCTGGCGTTCACCGGCAACCGCTACCAGCGTGTCAGCCAGTTGCGCGGTTTCTACCTGACCAGCGCACCGCACCTGACTCAACAGATGGACCAGACCACCGCCAGTATCGGCGCCAACCTGGGCATGAGCGCCGGCATGCTGCCAACCCTGCGCAGCGGCCGTTCGCGGTTCATTCACCATTTGCTCAGCCGGGTGATCTTCCCCGAGGCCGACCTGGCCGGTCTGGACAAGCGCGAGCGCAGCCGCATCCACTGGGGTCAACGTGCCTTGTACGTGGGCGCACTGGCGGCATTGGCGCTGTTCGGCATGCTCTGGGCGGGCGGCTTCTCGGCCAACTATGAGCGTCTGGAAAACCTGCGTTCCCTGGCACAAACCTGGAACCAGCAACGCTCGGCCCTGACTGCGCGCGATGATTCCATGGCGGTGCTCAAGACCCTCGACACCAGCTACGCGGCGACACAAGTGTTCCCGAACAAAGGTGACGTGTCGTACCACGAACGTGGTGGCCTGTACCAGGGCGAAGACGCCAATCCGGTGGTCAAGAGCGCCTACGAGCGTGAGCTCGAAGCGCAACTGCTGCCACGGGTTGCGACGCTGCTGGAAGGGCAGATCCGCGCCAACATGAAGGACCGCGAACGCCTGCTCAACAGCCTGCGCGCATACCTGATGCTGAACATGAAAGATCGCCGCGATGCGGCATGGCTCAAGGATTGGGTCGCTACCGAATGGTCCCAGCGTTACGCCGGCAACACCGCGGTGCAGAACGGTTTGAACACCCACTTCGAGCGTTTGCTCAAACAGCCGTTTATCTACCCGCTCAACGAACAACTGGTGGCGCAGGCGCGTCAGGTGCTGCGCAGCGAGTCGCTGGCCAACGTGGTTTACCGGATGCTGCGCGAGCAGGCTCGCAGCCTGCCGGAATACCGCCTGAGCCAACACATCGGCCCGCAGGGTTCGTTGTTTGTCGGCACCGATTACGTGATTCCGGGGTTCTACACCCAGCAAGGCTATCAGCAGTATTTCTCGGTCCAGGGCGCTGCGCTGGTCACCGATATCCTGCGTGATAACTGGGTGCTGGGCGAAGGCTCGGGCATCAGCGGCATGGACTTGCGTCGCCTGATGGTCGAGCTGGAGCAGCTGTACTTCCGCGACTACGCCAACTTCTGGAGCGAAGCGGTCGGCCAGGTGGCTCTGCCCGCGATCAGCGATTTCAGTGAGGGTGCCGAGCAACTGGCGGGCCTGACGTCGGCCAATTCCCCGGTGCTGCAACTGCTGGTGGAAGTGCGCGAGAACACCCGTTTCCCGGCGGAAGCCGAACCGGTTGATGAAGCCGCCGATGCCGCCGCGAAACTGGGCGAGCAGAAGGGCAAGCTCGGCAAGTTGGGCAAACTGGCGTCGGCCGCAGCGGACGCGGCGTCTGACATGGCCGCGACCAAAAACCTGCCGGACACCGCGAAGAAATCCCTGCAACGTCGCTTCGAACCGCTGCACCGCTTGCTGGATGACAATAACGGCCCGGCCGCTGATTTGACTCCGGCCCTGCAAGCACTCAACGACCTGCAAATGCAAATGGCGAGCCTGGCCCGCGCCAGTTCACCGGAGCAGGCCGCGTTCGAAATGGCCAAGACCCGCATGAGCGGCCAGCGTGATGCGCTGAGCACCCTGCGCAATGCGTCGAACCGTCTGCCGCGCCCTGTCAGCGTGTGGTTCAACGTGCTGGCCGAAGACACCTGGCGTCTGGTGCTCAACGATTCTTATCAGTACCTGAACCAGCGTTATCAGAGCGAGCTGTACAGCTTCTACGGCAAGGCGATCAACAAGCGTTACCCGTTCAGCGCCCACAGCACCAGCGACGTCGCGATCAGCGATTTCCGCGAGTTCTTCAAGGCCCAGGGCATCGCCGATCGGTTCTTTGATACCTACATGCGTCCATTCGTCAGTGGCGACCCAGGCAACTACCGCCTGCGCAGCATTGACGGTCACAGCATGCCGATCTCCAAGGTCTACCTCGACCAGATGGCCGCGGCACAAGTGATCCGCCAGAGCTTCTTCGCCATCAACCCGGCCGAGCCGCAAGTGCAGTTCAAACTGGAGCCGTACACCCTCGACCCGGCGGTCAGCCGTTCCGAGTTCAAGTTTGGCGACAAGACCATCGAATACCGCCACGGCCCGATCGTGCCGGTGTCGTTCAAATGGCCGACCGATGCCGAAGACGGTCGCACCAGCCTGGTTCTCGACAAAATGGCTGGCCGCCCGATCGGCATCGAGAAGAACACCGGCCCATGGTCGTTGTTCCGTCTGTTCGACCTGATGCAGACCGAGTACCTGACCGGTCGCGACGTGCTGGTGCTCAAGGCTGATGTGGGTGGCCTGCGCGCCAACTACTTGCTGTCGAGCCAACGCACACCGAACCCGTTCGACATGGGCGTGCTGCGCACCTTCCGTATGCCGGTGCAGCTCTGATGCTGGTTGCCAGCCCCTGGCGCAGCGCTGCGCGTACCGATCCGGGCAAGGTTCGGGCGCGCAACGAAGATGCCTTTCTCGACTGTCCACAGCAGGGGCTGTGGGTGGTCGCGGACGGCATGGGCGGTCATCAGGGTGGCGACATCGCCAGCCAATTGATCGTCGCCAGCCTGGCGGAATTGCCGGTGCAGGACGACTTCGACGAACGACTCAAAGGCATTCGCCAGTGCTTGCACTGGCTCAACCGCCGCTTGGGTCAGGAGTTGACCGTCACCGCCGGCCGTCACGACAGCATCATGGGCAGCACCGTGGTGGCGCTGCTGGTGGAAGGTAATCGCGCGGCCTGCATCTGGGCCGGCGACAGCCGCTGCTACCTGTGGCGCGGCCAGCGTTTGTATCAGCTGTCCAAGGACCATTCGCTGCAACAACAACTGATCGACGAACAGAACATGAGCGTCGAAGACGCTCGCGCGCATCCTGCCGCTCATGCGCTGACCCGTGCGGTCGGCGCTGCCGAGCAACTGACGCTGGATGTGTTGGAACTCGAGGTCTATCCCGGCGATGCGTTTCTGTTGTGCAGCGACGGTTTGTATCAAGGGCTGACCAGCGATGCCCTGGGCAACGCCCTGAGCCTGACCGCGCCGCACGTTGCGCTGGAGCGTCTGTTCGACGGCGCTCTGCGTGGCTCGGCCCGGGATAACCTGACTGCCGTGGTGATCCGCCAATGACTGAACTCATGCCACCGATCGACGACTTGCTGGTGACCGAGGAAGAAGCCAATAACCTGACTTACTTCGCGTTCGCCAAGCCTCTAAACGGAAAGCCGCATCAGGCCGAACCCGCGCTGGCGCCGACCCGGGCCAGCATCGGTGAACTGCCCGACGTGCTCGCGGGGCGTTACCGCATCGAGCGTCTGCTGGGGGCCGGTGGCATGGGCGCGGTTTACCGTGCGCGGGATCTGCTGCGCGAACAGTTCGGCGACCCCGACCCTTACATTGCGCTGAAAATCCTCAGCGAAGAATTTTCCGAATCGCCGGACGCCAGTGCCTTGCTCTACAGCGAGTTCACCCTGACCCGACGACTGCGCCACGACAACGTGCTGCGTTTGCACACCTTTGAAGTGGACACCGACTGCCAGCGTGCCTTCATCACCATGGAACTCATGCGTGGGCTGACCCTGGACAAATTACTCTGCGAGCGGCCCCTGGGCCTGCCGTGGTTCGAGCTGCGCGACATCGCGCTGCCGCTGCTCGACGCGCTGGCCTACACCCACGCCCGCGGCGTGCTGCACGGCGACATGAAACCGAGCAACGTGATGCTCAGCGAAGAGGGCGTGCGTCTGTTCGACTACGGCCTCGGCCAGGCCGAAGAGGGCATCTTGCCCGGCCTGCCGCACCTGAGCCGCGACCGCTTCAACGCCTGGACCCCCGGCTACGCCGCCCCCGAACTGCTTGAAGGCCAGCCACTCTCGGCCAGCGCGGACGTGTACGGCGTGGCCTGCGTGCTCTATGAATTGGCGGGCGGCAAACACCCGTTCCGCCGCTTGCCGTCGACGGAAGCCCGCGACGGGCGCCTCGACCGCGAGCTGCACGCACCTCGGAATCTACCCAAACACTGCTGGCCAGCCCTGCGAACGGCGCTGGCTTTCGATGCGGCCAAGCGCACCATCACCGCCGCCCAATTGCGTGACGCCCTGGGCGCCACTTCGTCTTTGCTGCAACGCCTGCGACTGCGGGCGTAACGGATGACTACCGAACAGGGAGCAAGCAATGTTCAACTCAGCTAACGAAACGCACTTCAGCCTCACCGTCGAAGACTACGTCGGCAACCTGCAAGTGCTGTCGTTCACCGGCACCGAAGGCATCAGCCAGCCGTATCGATTCGACCTGGAACTGGTCAGCGAAAACCCGGACCTGGACCTGGAAAAACTCCTGCACAAGCAGGCGTTCCTGGCGTTCGACCCGAAAGGCAGTGGCATCCACGGCCAGATCTACCGCGTCGCCCAAGGCGATGCCGGCAAGCGCCTGACCCGCTACAAAATCTCCCTGGTGCCGCACCTGCAATACCTGCATCACCGTACCAACCAGCGCATCTACCAGCAGATGTCGGCGCCGAAAATCATCGCCCTGATCCTCGAAGAACACGGCATCAAAGGCAACGCCTACAAATTCCAGTTGAGCCAGCCGTGCCCGGACCGCGACTACTGCGTGCAATACGACGAAACCGACCTGCACTTCGTCCAGCGCCTGTGCGAAGAAGAAGGCATTCACTACCACTTCCAGCACAGCGAAAAAGCCCACCTGCTGGTGTTCGGCGACGACCAGACCGTGTTCCCCAAACTCGGCCAGCCCACCGCCTACGTCCAAGGCAGCGGCATGGTCGCCGACGAACCGGTGATCAAAGGCTTCAAACTGCGCCTGGAAACCCGCACCGGCCGCGTCACCCGTCGCGACTACGACTTCGAAAAGCCCAACCTGCGACTCGAAGCCGGCTATAAACCCGACGGCGAAAGCACCGAACCGGACCTCGAAGACTACGACTACCCCGGCCGCTTCCTCGACCGTGCCCGCGGCAAATTCCTCAGCCAGCGCGCCCTGGAACGCCACCGCGCCGACTACCAACAAGCCGAAGGCCATGGCGACCAGACCACCCTCGTCAGCGGCCACTTCGTGGAAATGTCCGACCACCCACGCACCGAGTGGAACGACCTCTGGCTGCTCACCGAAATCGTCCACGAAGGCAAACAGCCACAAGTGCTCGAAGAGGCGGTGACCAGCGACACCACCGACAACAAAGACGACTTCCACCAGGGCTACCGCAACCGCTTCCTCGCCACCCCGTGGAACGTGTTCTACCGCCCGGCCCTGGAACACCCAAAACCCCGCGTGCTCGGCAGCCAGACCGCCATGGTCACCGGCCCCAAAGGCGAAGAAATCCACTGCGACCAATACGGCCGCATCAAAGTGCAATTCCACTGGGACCGCGAAGGCCTGGCCGACGACAAAACCAGCTGCTGGATGCGCGTCTCTTCGAGCTGGGCCGGCGACCGCTACGGCGCCATCGCCATCCCGCGCATCGGCATGGAAGTGCTCGTCACCTTCCTCGAAGGCGACCCCGACCAACCGCTGGTGACCGGTTGCCTGTACCACAAGGAAAACCAGGTTCCCTACGACCTGCCGACGAACAAAACCCGCACCGTCTTCAAAACCCTCAGCTCACCAGGGGGGGGTGGGTACAACGAACTGCGGATCGAAGACAAGAAAGGGGCGGAGCAGATCTTTATTCATGCCCAACGGGATTGGGATGAAAACATCGAGCACGACCAGAAGATTCGGGTGGGGAATGAACGCCACGACACCGTGGTGAAGAACACCTACACCGAGCTGAAGGCCGAAGAGCACCGCACCACGATTGCTGATCGCAAGACCGAAGCGCGGATGGATGATCACCTGACGGTGGGGCAGAACCAGCACGTCAAGCTGGGGACTGCGCAGCTGACCAGTGCCGGGAAGGAGATTCACCTGAAGGCTGGGGACAAGATTGTTATCGAGGCTGGGATGGAGCTGACCGTAAAGGCGGGAGGGAGCTTCATCAAGCTCGATGCGGGTGGGGTTACCGTGGTTGGGCCGGTGGTGAAGATTAATGCCGGTGGATCTGCAGGCTCGGGGACCGGGATTGGGATTAAGCCACCGGTGCTGCCGGGGGCGGCGGATAAGGATAAGGCGGGGAGTTTGATGGATCAGGCGTTGGGGAATGCTCCGCCTGAGAAGGTTAAACCGAAGGCTTTTTTTGTGTTTTCTGAGTGATCGACATGAATGGTGTTTTGAAGAAGAGCAATGGCTTCGCTTTAGCGGTTTTCACCGCCTCGCTGCTGAGCCTGTTTCATGGCAGCGCTTATGCGGATGAATGCCCGTCCGAAGATTTTTCCCAGTTCCTTCCGGCGTTCTCTGCGAATGCTGAAACTCAGCAGCGGTTGACTGCGATGACGGTGAAGTCGCTGGTTTTGAAACCGGTGGGAGAGCATGGAGTTTTTGAGCCACAAACGACGGGAGTTAACAGCTCCAATTTGGCGTTTCCGCTAATGGCGCCTGTGGGCACAGACAAGACTGAGGGTGTTGAGGTCGAAGCGATCGACGATAGTCATTTCAACGTAGTGGATAAGCGAGCGGGCAACAGCAACATCAAGATTTTCAACTTTTCTCGCCAGGCGTGTTGGGTTCTGGAGGGCGTTGAGGATTGGTCTGTCAGCGAGAAGGACCTTGTTGTGGCGAGCTCTCCGACCATGAGTACTGCAGAGAATTTTTGTTATCAGCGTGCAGAAGCATTTGGTGGATTGGGGGCTGGTGAATACCGGCTGACTCGAGAGTTTTTCGAAGCGTCGTTGGAAAATTATGTGTGCGCGGCAGCTTCTGGTGATCCACAGGCTAGTTTGAATGCAGCGAGTTTGAGCCTTTCAGGAATGGCGTCGCAGTTGGAGACGGAGAAGGTCGAGATCTTATTCAAAGCAGCGGCAACCACCCTTGCTGATGGTGCCGCTGCACTTTCAACATTTTACTGTTATGGGAATAACGCCGTACCGGAAGGTCCGTGCCAACATCCGGAATTGGCTGAAAAGGAGCTCATTCGGGCTGCATCGATGGGCTCGGCTGATGCCCTGAACTACTTGGGTTATTCCTTTGAAGATGGGGTGCTTGTGACCAAAGACATGTCGAGAGCAATAGCGTGCTATCGCCTCGCCGCCGACAAGGGTAACGACACCGCTGTTAGAAACCTGAAACGACTGAACAAGCAAAGTACTGACGCCACCAAATCCAGTTATTGCTATTGATTTGCAGGAAGCAAAAATGACCGAACCACTTGATTTAAGACATCCATACATCAATAGCGGTTACGTTTACCTGATGGGCGGTACCGGTCTAAAAACGAATGCTGCTGGGCAAAAAGAGATTGACTGTTCTCATATGGTGAACCTGTTGCTTACTGGCGCTGGTTATAAAATTCCATATGAACAAACGGAAGTAATGGAGACCTCAGATTATTATACTGAAGTAATGCCTGAGGACGTAAAGGAGGGTGATATAGCCCTTTGGATCAACATACTTCCGCTCAAGGGAAGCAATAAACCTCTTTTTCATACTGGCATAGTTATGGAGTTTAACTCCAAGACTGGAGCCGGAAAGATCTTCGGTGCACAATCTAAGAACGGACCCTCCGAGGCGTTTTTTGGTAGTAAGCCGCCAGCATACTATTGGCCTGTCCCAACAAAATTCTTAAGAGCGAAAGAACAGTTTAGAACAGGTGAGACGCAGGCTCCAGAGCCAGCTACGGAAGCTAAGCCGACCAGCCCAGCGCCAATCATGAGTTTTCAGTATCCCATTCGGAAGCCAGATGGAAGTCAGTATGAAAACTCAGACGAGATCTATTCGGTTCTTGATAAAGAGGTATCAGGGTACTATTTGTTGGGGGGGCACAATTTTTGGCACGGTGGGATTCATATAAGCGAGCTGAGTGCGCCCCAATGTATAAGTGATCAGCCTGTTCGATGTATTGCTGATGGAGTTGTGGTTGCCTACCGCTTAAATGAAAATTACGTCAATTCAAAGTTCGATGGGAGCGGAGTCAAGCTGGATTTAAGTTATTCAAGTTCATTTTGCTTGGTTAGGCATGACTATAAGGTGCCTGGAAAGTCTGGCGAAAAAGGTAGTGCGGCCTCAGAGGATATAATGACTTTCTTCAGTCTTTATATGCATCTTTTACCCTATTCGCACTATCCATCAGATGGCAAGGTTGAGAGATTGAGGCCTGTATACTGGCAGGGCAAAGTTCGGGCCACGGTTACTGCGAAAGGTTTACAGCTGCGTAATCCGCCAGAGTCAAAAGTCAATGGTGCGGAGGCAGGTGATCCAATAAGCGCTGACATGGTTTTGTGCACTTCCAGTGTTATTGAGTTTGATAGCGAAAAAGTTCTAAACTTAAAAATAAAAAATAAGCTGCTAAAAATGGCTGAATGCACCTTTGTGCCAAGTAATTCAGAACCACCTACTGGCTTGAAAAAAGGTGGTTCAGTTCCACCTACCTTCTGGGCGTGTGTGGAAAATGATAAATCTAACCATCTTGTTGATTGGGCTCCTGTAACACCTACAGATTTTGACAACGTGGTGATCACAAATACCGCAATCAAGGCGGGAGATCCGATTGGGTACCTTGGTTTGAATGAGGTGTTGGCAGGCCCCGCTGGAGGAAAATCAAGTAAGCATCAGGTTCACATTGAGGTTTTTAGTAGCGATGATATCGCTAGTATTATAAAAAATCCGAAAGAGTTGACGAGTGGGAATCAACACATTGTTCTTGATGTTGGTATGGACCTATATGGAAAGTCTGAAGCTGGTGGAAAGATATCATTTTCTCCAAAGCAATCACCTCTTACAAAAAAAATTATTGTTCCTGCAAGTAAGGCGAAGATTGCTAAAGATTCAGACGGGAAAGAGTGGTATGGGCTCTCAATAAAAGACGGGCCTTCTCTATTGGAAGGGTTCTTGCGAAAAGAAGGTGCTACGGTACTTAGTCAGCATGACTGGGAGAAGTTGGGGTTCAGTGTCGTCAAAGAAAGTAATGAAAGTGCTGATGGTTTTTTAGATGTTGAAGCTATGCCGGATTTTTTTAAGACAATTTACTCCGAAATTGATAAGAAGGGAGTGGCTGACGGTAATGTCACTGTTGAGGAATTGCAGGCGGGACTTCGAGACACAGAACTCCGTGGTCGTTGGACTAAGCTTATTGCCTATCATCCCACGGAGTGGCAGGCAAAATCCTCTGAAGCGAAGTGGGCACGACTGAAGGAAATCCTTTTAGAAACTCCCGCAGTGCTGAAGCTCGAGCAAGAAAGGATTGATAAACTTGTCTTCTGGGACGAATTGGCGGGGGGCATGCAGATTGCGTTGCCAAAGTCCGTTTATCACTTTCATCCGATAGCATTTATCGATAATTTAAAGAAGATTCACGTCCTTACTCTTGAAGAGGCCCGCATACGTGCTTTCTTGAGGATGTTAAAGATTGGGGAGGGGACAACCGGTCTGATAGGGTACGAGCATTTGTTTGGTGGTGAATCGTTTGTTAGGGACTATGGAAAAACGTTCGCTGATCACCCTGATTTAATGATGAAAAAAACCGTTAAAAAAACAGGGAAGAAAATATGGTCAAGCGCAGCCGGTGCCTACCAAGTCATGGCTTATGTGTGGAAAGATAAGGGCACGATCAAGCTACGGGAAAAATACGGAATTACGAGTTTTTCACCTGAGATGCAAGACCGGTATTGTGTCGTGGTGCTGAAGTATCGCAGAAAGGCGCTTGCCGAGATAATGCGTGGCGATATCAAGGCAGCGATTAATTTGTGCAAGGATGAGTGGGCGAGTTTGCCTGGATCGAATTATGATCAGCCCACGATGGAGCTCGATGCCACTTTGCGGTCGTACCAAGAACTGGTGGAGCAAGAGCTCGCTGGTGAAAGCGATTTGCCGTTGAAAATTGGTTCTATTTCAGATCTTATAGAGTAGGAGTATTTGCGGATGTTCAAGAATAGAACTGCTGTTTTTTTTCTGTCGTTTTTATCGTCAGGCATTGCTGTGTCTTCTCCAGGTGCTGAGTCGTATGTAAAAAAAGATGTCATGGATTGTGAAGGAATTAAAGTTGAGTTGGTGTCGAGTTGCCAGAAAGATACGGTAGAGATATCCCAGCCGCATGGGGGGCTGCCTGTATGTACAGATCAAGTTATTAAAATAAATGGTAAAGAAAATCGTCGTAAAATTGATAAGGTCTCTCAGCTTACAGACTCCGGAAGAAAAGTTAAGTCTTTATCAAATGTTGTAGTTTCTATGGCTTGTATTAAAGGCAGCAAAGAAAGCGTGGTGTCTATAGGTGGTTTTGGTGGATGCGGCTCTTGCCCTGAGTGGCACGGTTATTATTCAAAGGAAGGAAAGCTGATTTATCATGTTTTTAGTAACTCATATAAGTTATTTGATACTTCCGGATCTTATGAGGACTTGCTTAACAAGTATGGTGTTAAGGAGAGGGATCTAGTTGACGAGAGTCGGTTTGCGCAGAAAGTTGAATATGACAATCCTTAATCTCTTCTGAGTAAAGGGGGTGGATTTATTTGTTGCGCTCAATGGCTTTGGTCATGGTGGGGAGCTTAAATAGATCTGTCCCGTTTATTATAGTAAGTTTCGCCGGTCATTATATTGAGTGAAATGGGGACAGGCCACGTTTCAATAATGATCTGAAAAACGTAGTCTGTCCCCGTTTTTATGCGTTTTTATGGTCTTACGCAACGTGTAGTTGAGCGATCTGTAATTCAGGGAATGAAAAATTGAATATGTTTGTGCGCTGTATCGCGTTGTCCTTTGGATGCCTGTTTGCCTCCATCGCGATGGCCAAGGACGAATGCAAAGAGACCACCGTGAGCTGGCAGATCGATCTGTGCGTGGAAGCGGCACGCAAAGAAGCCGACGTACAGCTCAATGCTAGTTACAAGAAACTGCTAGCGCGGTTCGAGTCTCAGCAGCGGCGCGACCCTGAACAGGGCAAGGCGTTGATGGCGATGGCCAGAGAGGCCCAGCGCGCGTGGATCAAGCTGCGCGACACCACGTGCCCGCTCGAAGCCACGGAAAGCGAGCCCGGTGTGGCGCTGCATGTTACGACTATCAACAACTGCGTGGCCAGAATGAGCCTGGAGCGTGCGGCTTATCTGGACACTATCGTCGCTGATGAGCCGGGTAATGTGGTTGATCTCAACAAGGTGTTCCTGTCCGGCTCCCAGCGCTTCGGCGATGTCGTGGCGCGTTATGTCAGCACCTTTGGCAGCCCTTGTTTGACGGTTCAGATTTTGGCGCCTAACGGCGGTTGGAGAGTGCTTTCCTCCAAGCGGTTTTGCAGTTTTGACGGCAAATCGTTTTGGGATGGCTATGCCAGTGCGTTGTTTGAGGATCATGCATTTGCTGCCGATGGTTTACACCTGACGCTCAGCTTGTTCGAGCTTCGTGGGGACGGAGAGAAGCGTCTCGCCTGCGTGATTCCGATTCAGAATGAGCAAATCAAAGAACTGAAGTGCGGCGCTCCTGAAGCAGCGTGAAACCATCAGTGTAAATATTTGAAGATTGATCAACAGGGAAGTGGGTGGAATTGGCCAGGCTCTTAAGTTTTATTGCTGCGCTCGGATGCATGGTCGGTTTGTCGGCTCAACCGGCATCGGCAAGTGACCTACAAACCATAGGCGAGCTGCATCCGCCGGTGGTTGCTTCGTTGGGTGATCAAAAGATCACGGTGTTCTTTTTGAAGAACAACCTTAAAGGTCAGGTTGGGGGCGTGCATGTGCCTGATGCTGAAATTTTCTACGCCCCCATGAATGCGGTGAAGCCTTCGCTGAATTATGTGTGGAAGGTCGAAGGCGAACAAATTGCTTCGGTGTTCTTCTTCGAGCGCAAATTCCCTGAGCGAGCGGGGAAGTCCATGTTTGTTCTGACAAAACACAAAGTCTCGCACAGCCATTTCGAAGGTGATTCCTATTCGGTGCTGGAACTGCCGCTCTTCAAGGACGGCGATCACTTGTCCTTGCAGTTTTTTCGCGGTGACCCGCCAGACCCTGAGTTGCAGAACTGCCGCGACGGTCTAAATCTGGAAGATGACGTAGAAGTCGAGTGTGCTTACAAGGATGCGGCGAGCATTAAGAAGCGCTTGGCAGACTTGGATGCAAAGATGATTGCGAATTCAAAACTGGGTCAGGGCAACCGTCAGAAGACACTACAAGCCGATGGTGACGCGGCCAGTGACTCTTGCCCCTCGACCGACTTTTCAACGTTCCTCTCAGCTTTCTCCGAACGCGCAGACGTGCAGAAAGCCTTCGTCCAACAACCGCTGAAAATGGTCACGACTGTGGCGGGAGATCCCGAGCCTGAGATGGAAAAACGCAGCGTCAGCGGCGATCAGATCAAGTTTCCAATCATCCCGGATCGCGGGAAACGAGAGGCCGATGGTCTTACGTTGACCGTCAAGGAAGAACGGGGCAACAACGCCACGGCGATCCTGCAGAAGCCGGATACCGATTATGTCTTCGAGTATCAGTTTGTTCGTGGGGAATGTTGGCGGCTTGCAGAAGTCTCGGATTTTTCACTTTAGGCATGCGGTAAGCTCGCACGTCATCGTTTTCAAAAAAATGAGATCAGAGGGATCTGTGAAGAAGTTATTTTTAATGCTGTTGTTGGTATTGCCGCTGACGGCCCGTAGTGAGATCACAACACAGGTCTCGTGTTTCCGTTCGCTGGAAGGTAAAAACATCAATTTCGAATTCAGAACCTATTACGACTCGGTCACCCAATGGAGCGGCGCGGGGGTTAGGTATAGCAAGTCAAAGAAGGCCATTCCTCTCGTCTATCGGAACACTGTGGAAGAAGTCATGACGGAGGACGGGCCTTATCAGTTCACGACGACTTGGGTGGAGGTTTCTGACGGTGTGGTGACGGGGGAGTATGAAAGGGCGACTCAGGGGGCTCGGGTAAACTCGATGTACTACACGAATTACAAATCCGGTAAGAAATATTCGTTCGATCAAGATATCAGCATGGAGGCGTCACCAGAGACAGGCTGTCAGTGGTGAGTCGAGATCATCGAGAAAGGGGACTCAACGTCCCCTTTCTATTTCCGCGATTTCGCTACGCCTTAGCCCGATGCTCCGCCGGATTTGGCGAATCAATATGATCCAGCGCTCGCTCCACCAACAACTGCACCCCATCCGCCATTCTGCTGAGCGCCAGGGCGACTGAGCGGCGGGTGCCTTCGATGTCATCGGCCAGGTCGGCGGCGATGGCGCTGATGGACTTCAGGTCTTCGGAGGCGTTGGCCAGGAGGGCTTCGGTGTCGATGTCGGGGGAGACGGTGAAGAGTTTGCCTTTGCGCTTGGGTTTTTCGTTGGGTGGTGGGGCGAAATGGTGGTCGAGGGCGCGTTCGGCGGCTTCGTGGAGTTTTCTGGAATCTAAGGATTCGTAGGGGGATGTGGCTGGGTTTTCTGGGGGATTCGGTGTTGGCTTGATCATTTGAGTAGTACCGATATTAGGAGCTAGCACCGTTTCGCTTGCACTTCGAATGAGGTGGCAGCTGTGTATAGGTGTGCAAGACCGGAATCGGCAAACCGGCAGACCCGAAGGTCTCCCACACACAGCCGCCATAACGATTCGGGAGCATAAGAAAACGCTCAATGAATAGCCATAACCGATTGTGTGCCGATTCCGGACTTGCACGTCCGAGTCACCGATTTTGCGGTGACGAACAGAGGTTATCGGTGAACGCCAAGGTCGCCTAGTTCACGGACAGCCCGGCGTTTTGAAGGAAATGTCCGAGTGGTTTGAGGGCATTAAGATCAAAAGATCGCAGCCTTCGGCAGCTCCTACAGGAATGTGTTTCTTTAGGTGTAGGTCGGGTCCCTCAGAATGAAGTGCAAAGCGTGACTTAGCGGTCATCATGCGGGAAAAGCAGTTCATCTTCTTCTAACACAACCCGACAGTGGCGTTCTGGCTTGGAGCCGCTACACTGCGCCGGCCGTTCATTTTTCTTTTGAGGCTGTGCGCATGAAATTTCGTTTTCTTCTGTGGATGCTGGGTTTGTTGATGGGTAAGGCCAGTCGGACTAATCCTGCGTTTCAGCAGCAGTTGGGTGACAAGGCGTTGGTGTTTCAGCTACAGACCCTGGACGGGAAGGTGGCGCGGCATTTCGTGGTGAAGGATCAGCGCATTACCAGCAAGTCCGGCGTGTATGCCGAGCCTGCGTTTGCGATTGCCTTTAAAGACGCGGCGTATGGCTTTGCCACGATGCAGGCGAAGAACAAGCAGTTGGCGTTCATGCAGGGGATTCAGGACAAGTCGATTCAGATCAAGGGCAACCCGGCGCTGGTGATCTGGTTTCAGGGGTTGACCAAGTATTTGAAGCCTAGGAAGGCGAAGGCTGAGGCCTGAGAACCTTGATCCAGTCAGGAGTGGAGGAGGCTTTTGTGGCGAGGGAGCTTGCTCCCGCTGGGCTGCGAAGCGGCCCTAAAGCCTGAGACTTCGGTTGTATCTCACACACTGCGGCGGCTGGGTTGCGACTGCTGCGCAGTCGAGCGGGAGCGAGCTCCCTCGCCACAGGGGTTGTGGTGATCAGGTAGATCGGTGGGGGATTCATCGCGGGCAAGCCCGCTCCCACAGGGATTACCTGAGTCCTGTGGGAGCGTGGCTTGGTCCGGGCGGCGATCCGACGATGCTTTTAGGCCTGGCTAAATTGCGAAGCCAATTCGCGCAGCAGCACTTCAGCTTCAAGCACTTTGCTGACCACATCGTTGGCCTTGTCGCGAGTCAGTCCCACACGCTCCAGCAAGGCATCCGGAATGTCTTCATCCGGCCCCGAGCCAATCCCGCGACTACGCAGCAAACGCACGGCCAAACATACGAGGTTCGGGTACTCGGCGTAGTCGCCGTCGTAGCTTGGGTCGTGCTGGAAGCGCAGGGCGGTGGCCAGTTCTTCGGGCATGTCCCAGTAGCGCATCAGCCATGAGCCGATCTGTTCGCGGCTGATGCCCAGCAGGTGTTGCTCGACGTAGCTGTGGCACAGATGCGGGTTGACCTCCAGGTGGCGGCAGATCAGCGAGAAGTGCGGCGGGAAGACGTGGGCCAGCAGCAGGTAGCCGAAGTTGTGCAGCAGGCCGGCGAGGTAGGTCAGGCCGGCTTCCGGGCGCTGGGCGCGGGGCATGGCGCGGGTCAGGCCTTCGATGACGGCGGCGGTGTAGATCGATTGCTGCCAGTACGGCGTGGTGTGTTGCGGGTGGTCTTTGGGCAGGCTCAGGGTTTTACCCAGGGCCAGGCCCAGCGCCAGGTTGATCACCAGGTCGAAACCCAGCACGCGGACGATGGCGTCTTCCACTGAACGAATCTTGCCCGGCGAGGCGTAGTACGGCGACGCCGCCCAGCTGACGACTTGCGCGGCCAGGGCCGGGTCGGTTTCGACCACGCCAGTGATGTCGTCGATGGTGGCGTTGGGGTCGACCCGCAGCTTGATGATTTTCTGCGCGGTCTCGGCCAGTGGCGGAATTTCGATGGTCGCTTCCAGGCGTTGCTGAATGCGCCGCGCGGTGAACGCTTGCACGGCCTGGGTGATTTCCTCGCGGTCATCGTCGGGGCGGTCGAGGTTCGGGCGGATGCTGTGCACGGCTTCGCCGAAGTTGCCGGCGCTGGCCTTGGTCAGCATGGTTTTGAAATCTTCGCTGGTGATTTCCAGCAGCACGCCTGGCTCGCCCGAGTTGATCAGCAACTTCGGTTCGCGCAGCAGGCTTTCTTCATACAGGCACGGCGAGCTGGTGAGCGCCGGCAGGCCGGGCAGCAGGCTCAGGCTGTGTTTGCCGAGCATTTTTACCAGGCGTTCGGTGGATACGGCGGTCAACCGGCGGCCGGTGAGTTCGGCGAGGCGGTTGAGGTCGAGCAATTGACTTTGCGGAAACAGCACCATGAGCGCGCCGACGGCATCGTCCAGCAAAACCGCCTGCACTTTGCGTGAGGCGTTCAGGCCGTGATGGTCGAGGACTTCCTGGTAGGCGATGCCCAGCTTGCCGAGCAGCAGCCGAATAACAGACGGAGCGTGCGGGGTTTCGGGGGCGAGGGCAGCTTCTGTCATGGTCTGTATCCGTTTTCAAACAATTGCAGGAGTATAACCAGCTTGTTTAAGGCCAGGGTCCAGAAACTGCGACAGTGCTCACACTTGGCCGTATTGCTGCCCATGGCGTAGCCAGCGGTCGAGCAGCGGGCTGACGTGATCCGGCCAGCGTTCGAGCAAGGCCTGGGCGGCGTCGCGCACGGCTGGCAGTAAATCGGCGTCGCGCATCAGGTCTGCGACCTTGAATTGCAGCAGGCCGGTCTGGCGTGTGCCGAGCATTTCGCCGGGGCCGCGCAGTTCGAGGTCTTTTTCGGCGATGACAAAACCGTCGTTGGTTTCGCGCATGATGCCCAGCCGCTGACGGCCGATCTGCGACAGCGGTGGATGGTAGAGCAGCACGCAATGGCTGACGGCGCTGCCCCGGCCGACGCGGCCACGCAACTGGTGCAATTGTGCGAGGCCAAGGCGTTCGGGGTTTTCGATGATCATCAGGCTGGCGTTGGGCACGTCCACGCCAACTTCGATCACGGTGGTGGCGACCAGCAGTTGCAGGTTGCCGGCCTTGAATTCGGCCATGACGGCAGCTTTTTCGGCGGGCTTCATGCGGCCGTGGATCAGGCCGACCTTCAACTCGCCGAGGGCGGCGGTGAGGTCTTCGTGTGTGGTTTCGGCGGCCTGGCAGGTCAGCTCTTCCGACTCTTCGATCAGCGTGCACACCCAATAGGCCTGACGGCCCTCGGCACAAGCGCCGCGCACCCGTTCGATCACTTCGACGCGCCGGGTGTCGGTGACCAGCACCGTATTCACCGGGGTGCGGCCGGGGGGCAATTCGTCGAGGATCGAGGTGTCGAGGTCGGCGTAGGCGCTCATGGCCAGCGTCCGCGGGATCGGCGTGGCGGTCATGATCAGCTGGTGCGGACACATCCGCCCGCCGACGCCTTTCTGCCGCAATGCCAGGCGCTGCTGCACGCCGAAGCGGTGCTGTTCGTCGATGATCGCCAGTGCCAGGTTCTTGAATTGCACTTCGTCCTGGAACAGTGCGTGGGTGCCGACCACCATCGGTGCGCCGCCCGCGATCTGCTCCAGCGCGGCCACGCGGTTTTTGCCCTTGAGCTTGCCCGCCAGCCACGCAACTTCGATGCCCAGCGGTTCGAGCCAGCGCTTGAAGGTGATGAAGTGCTGCTCGGCGAGGATTTCGGTGGGCGCCATCAGTGCGACCTGATAACCCGCTTCCAGCGCCTGAAGCGCGGCGAGGGCGGCGACCACGGTTTTGCCCGCGCCCACGTCGCCCTGAATCAGCCGCAGCATCGGTTCGTGCTGGCTGAGGTCGTAAGCGATTTCGTTGCCGACCCGTTGCTGGGCGCCGGTCGGGGTGAAGCCGAGGTTAGCCAGATACTGTTGTGGCAGTTTCGTGGCTTTGGGCATGGCCGGCGCGCGCAGGGCACGCATGCTCTCGCGCAGGCGCTGCTGGGACAGTTGATGGGTCAGCAGTTCTTCGAAGGCCAGACGATGCTGGGCCCAGTGATGACCGAGGGCGAGTTCGTCGACGTCGGCATCAGCGGGCGGGTGATGCAGGTAGCGGATCGCATCGGCCAGCGGCGCCAGTTGATAATCCCTGGCCAGTTCGGTCGGTAGCCAGTCGGGCAGGCTGCTGGGGCCGAGCAGGGTCAGGGTTTGCATGCACAACTGGCGCAAACGCTGCTGGGTCAGGCCTTCGGTGAGCGGGTAGACCGGGGTCAGGGTTTCATCCACCGGCGGCGGCTCGTCACCGGTGATGGCGCGGTATTCCGGGTGGTAGATCTCCAGCCCCGAGGCGCCGGGCCGCGCTTCGCCGTAGCAGCGAATCCGCGTGCCGCGTTTGAGGCCTTCTTTCTGGGCGTTGCTGAAATGATAGAAGCGCAGGCTGAGCCCGCCGGTGCCGTCCTGCAGACGGACAACCAGGCTACGGCGCCGGCCCATGACCACATCGGCGCCGCTGACGGTGCCTTCGATCACCGCGTCTTGCCCGGGTCGCAAATGGCCGATCGGGACCACGCGAGTGCGGTCCTGATAGCGCAACGGCAGGTGGAACAGCACGTCCTGGAGATTCTCCAGACCGACCTTGGCGAGTTTCTCGGCCATGGCTTCGCCGACACCCTTGAGTGCCGTCACCGACACTTGCGACAACTCGGTCATGACAGCGACTTAACCGGCCACCACCGGCGCTGGCGGCTTGGCCACCGAGCACAGGCGAATGGAGTCGGCGAGGATTTCAATCGCCTTGGGCCGCGGGAAGCTCGCGCGCCAGGCGATGGCTACGGTGCGGAACGGCACCGGCGCACTCAATGGACGCACTTCGATCACGCCGGGGGCGTAGTGGTGGCTGTCCACCGCCGACAGCGGCAGGATCGAAATGCCCAGGCCAGAGGCGACCATGTGGCGGATGGTTTCCAGCGAGCTGGATTCCACCGTGGTGTGCTTGGCACCGTCGTTGCCTTTGGCCAGGGTCGGGCAGGCTTCCAGCACTTGATCGCGGAAGCAGTGGCCTTCGCCGAGCAGCAGCAGGCTCTTGTCGTTGAGCAGAGCGGCGTCGATGGATTCTTTTTGCGTCCACGGGTGTTGGGCCGGCATCAGGACGTAGAACGGCTCGTCGTAGAGCTGCAACGTCAGTACATCGGCTTCGTTGAACGGCAGGGCGATGATGATCGCGTCGAGCTCGCCGTTGCGCAGTTTGTCGCGCAGCACGTGGGTGAAGTTTTCTTCGATGTACAACGGCATCTGCGGGGCGACCCGGTGCAGTTGTGGAATCAGGTGCGGGAACAGGTACGGGCCGACGGTGTAGATCGCGCCGACTTTCAGCGGCGCGGTCAGCTGGTTCTTGCCGGCCTGGGCCAGTTCGCGGATGCCTTGGGCCTGTTCCAGGACTTTCTGTGCCTGGGCAACAATGCCTTCACCGACCGGGGTCAGGCGCACGGCGCTCTTGCTGCGCTCGAAAATCAGCACACCGAGTTCGTCTTCAAGCTTTTTCACGCCCACCGACAGGGTCGGCTGGCTGACGTGGCAACGCTCGGCCGCGTGACCGAAGTGCTGCTCTTGGGCGAGGGTAACGATGTAGCGTAATTCTGTGAGAGTCATAGCAAGCGTCCATGAAGTTGCGGGCCAAGCATACCGGCTGCAATCGATAGACGCACGTTATCAGACTGAGTGTGCTAAGTGACACTGGGCAATGCAGGTTTGCCGTTTCCAGATATGCAAAAAGGCACCTTTCGGTGCCTTTTATAGGTTTTGTAACCGCCGAAGAACCTGTGGGAGCGGCGGTGTTTTTAGCGTCGGCGTTCCAGCGAGTAAACAAACGGTGCAACGATTTCGATGGTGCCGTTGTTCAGCATGTCGGCCGGTGGCTTGGGCAGCGGTTGGGCGCGGCGGATCATTTCCAGGGTAGCCCGGTCCAGATCGGCGTTGCCGGAGCGGCCCACCAGTTCGAACGACAGCACGTTACCTTCGGCATCCACCACAAAGCGCAGACGGTTCAAACCTTCCTTGCCGCGTTGCTGTGCGCTGGCCGGGTACTTTTTGTACTTGGCCAGGTGCGCGAGCAGGGTGCCTTGCCAACTGGCCTTGGCGGCTTGTTGCGCGGGCGATGGACCGGGAGCCGGCTGAGCGGACTTCTCCGTCGGCGCCTGGGTTGGCTGCGTGTCGCTAGGCTTCTCCTCGGAAGGCTTTTCCTTCGGTGGCTCCGGCTTTTTCTCCACAGGCTTGGGCGGTTGCGGCTTCGGCTTGGGTTTGACCGGCTTGGGCACGGCAATCTCGGCCTTCGGCGCTTCAGCGAGTTTTGGAATCGGCAGTTCTTCCACCGGTGCCGGTGGCTGTGGCGGCGTGATCACCTTCGGCGGTGCGGGCGGTGGCGGGGCCGGCATCGGCGCCAGCTCGACCATCATCGCTTGCGGCGGCAGCTCGATCGGCGGGCGTGACGTCCAGTTCAGCGCCAGTGCAATGGCCAGCGCATGGACGCCCAGCACCACGGCCAGGCTACCGCTGTAACGCGTCAGCTTTTGGCGCGTGTTGATCATTTTTTGGCTGCCGTCTCGAGTCCGACCAGACCGACCTTCAGGTAGCCGGCGGCGCGCAGGGCGTCCATCACGCTCATCAGGTCGCCGTAGTCCACGCCTTTGTCGGCCTGGAAGAAGATCGTCGTGTCTTTCTTGCCCTGGGTCTTGGCGTCGAGTGTGGCGCCGAGGGCTTCGGTCTTCACTTCGTCTTCGCCGAGGAACAGGCGCTGGTCAGCTTTGACGCTGAGGAACACCGGTTTCTCTGGCCGCGGCGCCGGTTTGGCGGTGGAGGCGGGCAGGTCGACCTTGATGTCCACGGTGGCCAGCGGCGCCGCCACCATGAAGATGATCAACAGCACCAGCATTACGTCGATGAACGGCGTGACGTTGATTTCGTGGTTCTCGGCCAGATCGTCGTCTGCGCCTTCTTTCAAATGCAGGCCCATGGCCGATTACCCCACTTTCACCATGTGCGGTTGCGAGCTGCGCTCGGGCGGCTGGTGGTCGAGGTCGCGGCTGACCAGCAGCAGGACTTCCGCCGAGGCGTCGGACACTTGTGCCTTGTAACCGGCAATGGAGCGGGCGAAGACGTTGTAGATGACCACCGCAGGAATCGCTGCAACCAGACCCAGCGCGGTCGCCAGCAGGGCTTCGGCGATGCCGGGGGCCACGACGGCGAGGTTGGTGGTCTGGGTTTTGGCGATGCCGATGAAGCTGTTCATGATGCCCCATACGGTACCGAACAGGCCGACGAACGGCGCGGTGGAACCGATGGTGGCCAGCACGCCGGTGCCGCTGCTCATGTTGCGACCGCAGGCTGCGACGAGGCGCTCGAGGCGGAAGCTCACGCGTTCCTTGATGCCTTCCTTCTCGCGGCTGTTGGCCGACAAGCGCATTTCTTCCAGCGCGTCGTGGACCAGCAGGTTGGCCAGGGTGCCTTCCTTGGCCGCCGTGGTGCTGGCTTCCTTAAGGGTGGCGGCTTTTTTCAGATGAGCGATTTCAGCGCGCAGACGACGCTTGGCGCCCATCAGCTCGAAGCCCTTGGCGATCCAGATGGTCCAGGTGATGATCGAGGCGATGGCCAGGCCGATCATCACGATTTTCACGATAATATCGGCGTTCTTGTACATGCCCCATGGCGACAGGTCGTGGGCCATGCCCAGGGAGTTGTCGGCTTCGAGAGCTTGCGGCATGTCCGCGGCGTCTACGGCCTGGACCGGATCGGTCGCGACAGGTGCGGTTTGAACGGCTGGTGTTTGAGTAGCCGCAGGCTGTGTGGCCGGCGCTTGCGCATCGGCGAATGCGGCGGTCGGCGCCAGCATCAGGCTGAGCAGCAGGGCGGCTACCGCGCTCCAGGCGCGAGGTCGTTTGGTTGGCGAAGCGGAGAGTTGATTGCGTGTCATGCTGGCCGGACCTGAGAGGAAAAGACGGTAAGTGTTCTTCCAGGCCTCGTAAGGCCGAGAACAAAAGTGGCTGGCATTATTGCAATTAATTCTTGTTAACAAAAGTAATAGCGTCTCTTTTTTTCTTCCATTGCTAGCTGCTTATCCATTTCGGGCGCTAGTCTGTACCTTTCTTGAGGGAGTCTTCTGATGTCCGCGCCTTCTGTTTTGATCGCCGGCTGCGGTGATGTCGGCAGCCGTCTGGCTACGCAATTGCTGGCAGGGCACTGGCAGGTTTATGGCCTGCGCCGCAATGTGTCGCGCTTGCCGGCCGGAGTGGTTGGTGTTGCGGGTGACCTGTTCAGCGCGCAATGCCCGGCTGACTGGCCGACCACGCCACTGGACTATCTGGTGTACAGCGCCGCTGCCACCGACCACGACGAGGCGGGCTATCGCGCCGCCTATGTCGAAGGCTTGCAGCATGTGCTGGGGTGGTTGAAACAACATGGCCAGCAGCCAAAGCGCATTCTGTTTGTCTCCAGCAGCAGTGTTTACGGTCAGCAGGACGGTGAGTGGGTCGATGAAACCTCGCCGACGGTGGCGGGCGGTTATTCGGGGCGTTTGATGCTGGAAGCCGAGCAAGTGGCGCGTGATAGCGGCATCCCGGCCAGCATCGTGCGTCTGACCGGTATTTATGGTCCAGGTCGAGAGTGGCTGCTGACTCAGGTTCGTCGCGGTTATCGCGTGGCGATCGATCCGCCGCTGTACGCCAATCGGATTCACGTCGACGACGCGGCGGGGTTGCTGGCGTTCCTGCTTGAGGCGGATCGGCGTGGAGTGGCGCTGGATGATGCGTATATAGGTGTCGATGATGCGCCTGCGCCAATGGCAGAGGTGGTGGGCTGGTTGCGTGAGTATCTGGGCGTGACCGAATGGGCCGATGATGCCAGTGTGCGTCGTGCCGGCAGCAAGCGCTGCAGTAACTCCCGGGCGAAGGCGTTGGGCTGGACGCCGCGCTATCCGAGTTTTCGCGAAGGTTATGCCGCGATCCTCGAAGGCCGCTGCTGACTTCCAGTCACCTCAAACCAAATGTGGGAGCAGGCTTGCTCGCGAAGGGGACATAACATTCAACATCATCGTTGATTGTTACACCGCTTTCGCGAGCAAGCCCGCTCCCACATGGGTTCTGCGTTGGCCTCAGGGCCGGCTTACTGCTTTTCGAGCAACCACTTGCGATCACCTGGTGTGAACGAAGGCATCTCGTCCGCCAGTGCCGTGTTCACCGTCTGGAAAATCTCCAGTTCTTTGCCCTTGCGCGCAAAGATCCAGGTATTGCCCTGGCCATTCAACTGCAGCCAGATGTTGTCGTTGCCGCCGCTCATCGACGCGCAATCGCCCGCCAGGCACAGGGCATAGCGATCTGCACCGGGCAGACCGGCGACCTGACCGTCTGCCTGGAACTGGACGGTGCTGCCTTCGCCCGGGCCGCTGAGGATTTTCCAGCTGCCGCCCATGTAAGCCGAATACAGCGCGCGCTCGAAACTAGCGCCAATAGGCGCTCCTTCCGGAACCTGGACCGATGCACGGTCGAAGACTTGCTCGGGCTCGTTGTCGTTGGCAGCCTGGTTCAGTCGCTTGCCATCACGCTTCAGCTCGCTGGCGGAGCTGCCATAAAAGTCGACATTCCAGGCGCCGGATTTTTCGCCCAGCAGCTTGCCTTCGACGTTTTCAAAACCATTGGTGTAGCGGGCCTGACCGGCTCTGGTGTTGACGTTCCATTCCAGATTCGGGCCATAGGCCTGGAGCGCTTCACGCAGGGGGCCGCCTTTGGATGCGGCATCGATCGCCACCTGGTTGATCCAGGTGCCGCTGATATCACGGTCGGCAGGGTTGCTGGCACATCCGCCCAAGAGTAGGGCGACCAGCGAGAGAGCTAGCGCGTGGCGCATGGTGGAATCCTTTCAGAACCCTTTGTACAAGATCAGTCGGCGCAGCCTCGCAAGGCTGCGCCAGACACATTACTCGATGACCAGAATGGCATCCATTTCAACCTGCGAACCCTTTGGCAGGGCTGCAACGCCGATGGCGGCGCGGGCTGGGTAAGGCTGGTCGAAGTACTTGCCCATGATCTCGTTGACCTTGGCGAAGTGGCTCAGGTCGGTGAGGAAAATGTTCAGTTTGACGATGTCTTTAAACGAACCACCGGCGGCTTCTGCCACGGCTTTGAGGTTCTCGAATACCTGGATGGTCTGGGCTTCGAAGCCTTCGACCAGTTCCATGGTTTTTGGGTCCAGAGGAATCTGACCCGACATGTACACGGTGTTGCCAGCCTTGATCGCCTGGGAGTAAGTACCGATGGCGGCCGGGGCCTTGTCGCTGTTGATAACGGTCTTGGTCATGTATGACTCCTTGTGAAGGGTGGGCTACGCGCGCATGCGGGTGATGCGGATGACCCCGGTCAGGGCGCGCAGTTTCTTGATCACGCGGGCCAGGTGCACGCGGTCGTGCACGCTGACCACCAGTTGGACCACGCTGATACGACCGTCGCGTTCGTCCATGCTGATTTTTTCGATATTGCCGTCGGCCGCGTTGACGCTGCTGGCCAGCAGGGCGATCAGGCCGCGCTGGTGTTCCAGTTCGACGCGCAGCTCGACGTTGAATTCGCCGGTGACATCCTTGGCCCACGAGAGCTGGATGCATTTTTCCGGGTTGTGGCGGATTTCGCTGATGTTGCGGCAGTTGTCCAGGTGCACCACCATCCCTTTGCCGGCGGACAGATGGCCAACGATCGGGTCGCCAGGGATCGGCGTGCAGCACTTGGCGTAACTGAGCACCAGGCCTTCGGTGCCGCGAATGGCCAGCGGACCTTCCGGGCTTGGCAGCTGTTCGCCTTCGCCGAGCAGGCGGCGGGCGACCACGTAAGCCATGCGATTGCCCAGGCCGATGTCTTCGAGCAGGTCTTCGATCAGTTCCAGGCGATATTCGTGGAGCATCAACTGCACACGCTCGGCCGGGACTTTTTCCAGCGAGCTGTCGAAACCGTTGAGCACCTTGTTCAGCAGGCGTTCGCCGAGGCTGATGGATTCGGAGCGGCGTTGCAGCTTAAGCGCATGGCGGATGTGGGTCCGCGCCTTGCCGGTGACCACGAAGTTGAGCCATGCCGGGTTCGGCCGTGCGCCGGGGGCGCTGACGATCTCGACCGTGGAGCCGCTTTGCAGCGGTTCGGACAGCGGCGCGAGACGACGGTTGATCCGGCAGGCAATGCAGCTGTTGCCCACGTCGGTGTGTACCGCGTAAGCGAAGTCGACCGCCGTGGAGCCTTTTGGAAGCTCCATGATCCGGCCCTTGGGCGTGAACACGTAGACCTCGTCCGGGAACAGGTCGATCTTCACGCTCTCGATGAATTCCAGCGAGTTGCCGGCCCGTTGCTGCATCTCCAGCACGCCTTTGACCCACTGGCGGGCGCGGGCATGAGTGCCTTTGGGCTGTTCGTCGCCGCTGGATTTGTACAGCCAATGGGCGGCGATGCCATTGTTGGCCATCTCTTCCATTTCACGGGTGCGGATCTGGATCTCGATCGGTACACCGTGCATGCCGAACAGCGTGGTATGCAGCGACTGGTAGCCGTTGGCCTTGGGGATCGCGATGTAATCCTTGAAGCGCCCCGGCAACGGTTTGTACAAATTATGCACAGCACCCAGCACGCGGTAGCAAGTATCGACCTTGTCGACGATGATCCGGAACGCGTAGACGTCCATGATCTCGTTGAAGGCCCGACGCTTGCCGCGCATTTTTTTGTAGATGCCATAGAGGTGTTTCTGACGACCGCTGACCTCACCCTGGATGCCGTCGATGGCCAGGCAGTGGCTGAGGGACTCTTCGATCTTGTTGACGATTTCCTTGCGGTTGCCCCGGGCGCGTTTGACCGCCTGGTTGATCCGCGCGGAACGCATCGGGTGCATGGCCTTGAAGCCGAGGTCTTCGAATTCTATGCGGATGGCGTGCATGCCCAGCCGGTTGGCGATGGGCGCATAGATTTCCAGGGTTTCCTTGGCGATCCGCCGGCGTTTTTCGCCGGACAGCACTTCCAGGGTACGCATGTTGTGCAGGCGGTCGGCCAGCTTGACCAGGATCACGCGAATGTCGCGCGCCATGGCCATGGCCATTTTCTGGAAGTTTTCGGCCTGGGCTTCGGCTTTGGTCTCGAAGTTCATCTGGGTCAGTTTGCTGACCCCGTCGACCAGTTCGGCCACGGTTTCGCCGAACTGCGCTTGCAGCGCTTCCTTGGCAATACCGGTGTCTTCGATCACGTCATGCAGCATTGCAGCCATCAAGCTTTGATGGTCCATGTGCATGTCGGCAAGAATATTCGCCACCGCAAGAGGATGCGTGACGTACGCCTCACCGCTGCGGCGGCGTTGACCGTCGTGGGCTTGTTCGGCGTAGAAGTACGCTCGGCGGACCAGGTTGACCTGGTCCTTGCCGAGGTAGGTCGATAAGCGATCGGCGAGGGCGTCTATGCTCGGCATGATAATTCCTGCCGTTTGCTATGACCCCGCGCCGTGCTACGTCGACCAGGCATGGCTTATACTGCCTCGTTGGACTCGTCCTCGAACGCTGCGAACAGCGGTTCGTCTTCGACGATTTCAGCGTTGGCGATGAACTCGTAGCTCATCAGGCCTTCAGCGATTTCACGCAGCGCTACAACTGTAGGCTTGTCGTTTTCCCACTGAACCAGGGGCTCTTTGCCACCAGTGGCCAGTTGACGGGCACGCTTGGTAGAGAGCATGACCAGCTCAAAGCGGTTTTCCACGTGTTCTAGGCAGTCTTCAACGGTTACGCGGGCCATGGTATTCCTCGGAGCGAATGCAATATGCGCGCTGCCCGGTTGGGCGAGCGGACTCAACAGTTTAAAAAATCACCAGCGATTAGGGAAGCGCTGATTTTTTGACCAGGCTCTTCAACGCGCTATAAGCACCAATGTAAAGCCCTTGCAGCGGTTTTGGGAAGAGCTGATTAGCCGAGCAATTCAGCTAATAATTTGCCATGACGCTGCTGCTGACGCTTCTGATGCAGCTGGTTGGCGCGGAAAATCGCCTTCAGATCGTCCAGTGCGTGGGCGAAATTGTCGTTGATGATCAGGTAATCGTAGTCGACGTAATGGCTCATCTCGCTGACGGCTTCGCGCATCCGGCCTTCGATGATCTCGTCACTGTCCTGGCCGCGATTGGTCAGGCGTTGGTGCAGGGCCTCCAGGGACGGCGGCAGAATGAAGATCGAACGGGCCTGGGGCATCAACTTGCGCACTTGCTCTGCACCCTGCCAGTCAATTTCCAGAATCAGGTCGTGGCCTTCATCCAGGGTCTGCTGCAGGTGGCTTTGCGAAGTGCCATAGAGATTGCCGAACACTTCGGCGCGCTCGAGGAAATCTCCGTGCTCGATCATCTTCACGAACTCGCTGCGTTCGACGAAGTGATAGTTCACGCCGTTCACTTCACCAGGGCGCATGGCGCGGGTGGTGTGGGAGACCGAGACGCGGATCTCCTGATCAGCGTCGGTCAGGGCTTTGACCAGGCTGCTCTTGCCCGCACCCGAAGGTGCGGAAATGATGTACAGGGTGCCGGTACTGTGGGTCATGTCAGGTTTGCCTTACTCAATATTCTGTACTTGTTCGCGCATCTGCTCGATCAACACCTTGAGGTTGACCGCCGCTTGGGTGCTGCGCGGGTCGAAGGCTTTGGAGCCCAGTGTGTTGGCTTCGCGGTTGAGCTCCTGCATCAGGAAATCCAGGCGTCGACCGGCAGCGCCGCCGGATTTGAGCACCCGGCGAACTTCGATGATGTGAGTGCTCAGGCGATCCAGTTCTTCGGCGACGTCGCTCTTTTGCGCGAGCATGACCATTTCCTGCTCCAGGCGCTGCGGGTCGAGGTCGGCCTTCATGTCGGTGAAGCGGTCGAGGACTTTCTGACGCTGCGTGGCGAGCATCTGCGGGACCAGCTCACGCAGGATCACCACATCTTCTTCAATGGACGTCAGGCGTTCGTTGATCAACCGCGCCAGCTCCGCGCCTTCGCGCTCGCGGCCGGCCTTGAGTTCTTTCAGGCCTTGGTTGAACAGCGCCATGGCTTCGGCATTCAGCGCTTGCGGGTCGGCGGCGTCGGCCACCAGCACGCCGGGCCAGGCCAGGACTTCCAGCGGGTTCAGCGCGGCAGGGTTCTTGATCAGGCTGGCGACGGTCTCGGCGGCAGCGACCAATTGCGCGGCGCGCTCGCGGTCCACTTGCAGCGGTTTGCCAGTGCTTTCTTCGGTGAAACGCAGGGTGCATTCGAGCTTGCCCCGGGAAATTCCCTGGCGCAGGGCTTCGCGGACGGCGCCCTCGAGGTCGCGGAAAGATTCCGGCAGGCGCAGATGGGGTTCCAGGTAGCGGCTGTTGACCGAGCGCAGCTCCCAGCTCAGGGTGCCCTGGACGCCGGCTTTCTCGACGCGGGCGAAGGCGGTCATGCTGTGCACCATGGAGGTACCTCGCAATGCAGGTCGGCGCGTAACCCATGGTTCGCGGACCCGCTATCTGTGAATTAAAGCCGACAGGCAGCAAAGGCGCAGGATTGTAGCGCAGTGGGGCGGATGCGCCCAATCACACGCTGTGACAATGGGCTGCAGGCCGTCGGCTACGCTCTATTCAGAGCCTTCAATCGTCGGGTGATTTTTTTAGAAGTGCCCACTCGCGGCCCACGGCTCTATAATGCTCGGCAGTTTTCCGTCCCCCGTACAGGTAATCCCTATGAAACGTCCAAGTGGTCGCGCTGCCGATCAGCTCCGCTCGATCCGCATTACCCGCAACTACACCAAACACGCCGAGGGATCTGTACTGGTCGAGTTCGGTGATACCAAGGTCATCTGCACCGTCAGCGTCGAGAACGGCGTGCCGCGTTTCCTCAAGGGGCAGGGCCAGGGCTGGTTGACCGCTGAATACGGCATGCTGCCGCGCGCCACTGGCGAGCGTAACCAGCGTGAGGCGAGCCGCGGCAAGCAAGGCGGCCGCACTCTGGAAATCCAGCGGCTGATCGGTCGTTCCCTGCGCGCTGCGCTGGACATGTCCAAGCTGGGCGACGTCACCTTGTACGTCGACTGCGACGTGATCCAGGCTGATGGCGGCACCCGCACCGCGTCCATCACCGGCGCCATGGTTGCACTGGTCGATGCCTTGAAAGTGATCAAGAAGCGCGGCGGCCTCAAAGGTGGCGACCCGCTCAAGCAAATGATCGCTGCCGTTTCGGTAGGCATGTATCAGGGCGAACCTGTGCTTGACCTCGACTACCTGGAAGACTCGGCTGCCGAGACTGACCTCAACGTGGTGATGACCAGCACTGGTGGTTTCATCGAAGTCCAGGGCACTGCCGAAGGCGCACCGTTCCAGCCGGAAGAGCTGAACGCGATGCTGGCACTGGCGAAGAAAGGCATGATCGAGATTTTCGAACTGCAGAAGGCTGCACTGGCTGACTGATTGTTTTGATGTCCGGCAAAGGAGAGCGCCATGAGTGATGAACAGCAGTTGCTTCCCACCCCGAGCTCCGAGGCTCGCCAGTGGGCGATGTTTTGTCACCTCTCGGCGTTTCTCGGTGTCTGGTTTCCGTTCGGTCACCTGATCGGGCCGCTGATACTCTGGCAGTGGAAGCGTGAAGCCGACCCGTTCATCGATGCCCAAGGCAAAGAAGCGCTGAACTTTCAGATTACCGTGGCCCTGGTCTCGGGCATCTGTTACGTGCTGATGCTGGTGTTGATCGGTTTTGCGCTGCTGCCGCTGGTCCTGATCGGGGCGATGGTGCTGTGCATCATTGCCGGGCTCAAGGCCAATGACGGGGTGCCTTACCGCTATCCCTTCACCTGGCGGTTGATCAAATAACAGGCAGTAAAAATCAGCACGCACAAAAAAGCCGACAGCAATGTCGGCTTTTTTGCATCTGCGAAAAGACGCTTAGATCGTCAGCGTCCAGTCGTAGTCCACGATCAACGGTGCGTGCTGCGAGAACCGTGGCTGACGTGGCAGGCGTGCGCTGCGTACGAAGCGGCGCAGGCCAGGGGTCAGCAACTGGTAGTCGAAACGCCAGCCCAGGTTGAGCATCTCGGCCTGTTCGTTGTCCGGCCACCAGCTGTACTGGTCGCCTTCGCGGCTGACTTCCCGCAGGGCGTCGACATAACCCATGTTGCCGACAATCTCGTCCATCCAGGCACGCTCAGGCGCCAGGAAGCCCGGGGATTGCTGGCTGTCGCGCCAGTTCTTGATATCCAGCTTCTGTTGCGCCACGTACAGCGAGCCACAATAAATGTACTCGCGACGTTTGCGTCGCTGTTTATCCAGATAACGGGCGAAGTCGTCCATTAGCTTGAACTTCTGGTTCAAGTCTTCATCGCCATTCTGCCCCGAAGGGAGCAGCAAGGTCGCGATGCTGACCTTGTCGAAATCGGCTTGCAGGTAGCGCCCGTAGCGGTCGGCCGTCTCGAAGCCGAGACCGCTGATGACAGCCTTCGGTTGCAACCGCGAGTACAAAGCCACGCCACCTTGGGCGGGAACTTCGGCTTCGCAGGCATAAAGGAAGTAGCCATCCAGTTGGAAGGCTGGATCGTCCAGTTCAAAGGCGGAGGCGCGGGTGTCCTGCAGGCAGATGACGTCGGCATTCTGTGCTTGCAGCCAACTGAGCAAACCACGCTCGACTGCAGCCTGAATACCATTGACGTTCACACTGATGATCCGCATAAGTGGCCCCAAAAATCGCGTGCGGGTATGATACACGGCGTCTACCTAATTAGCTAAATCCGTGGTATTTGGGGTTTTTTTCATGCAAGCGTATCAACGCGATTTCATTCGTTTTGCCATCGATCGCGGCGTTTTGCGCTTCGGTGAGTTCACCCTGAAGTCCGGGCGCACCAGTCCATACTTCTTCAATGCCGGCCTGTTCAACTCAGGGAAGGCCCTGGCACAGCTGGGCCGTTTCTATGCGGCAGCCATCGTCGAGAGCGGTATTTCCTTCGACGTACTGTTCGGCCCGGCCTACAAAGGCATCCCGTTGGCGGCAGCCACCGCCGTGGCACTGGCCGAACATCACGACCGTGACCTGCCATGGTGCTTCAATCGCAAGGAAGCCAAGGCCCACGGCGAAGGTGGCAGCCTGGTTGGCGCGCCATTGACTGGCGACGTGCTGATCATCGACGACGTGATCACCGCGGGCACCGCCATCCGCGAAGTGATGCAGATCATCGCTTCCCAGGACGGCGCCAAAGCTGCCGGTGTGCTGATCGCCCTGAACCGTCAGGAGCGTGGCAATGGTGAGTTGTCGGCCATCCAGGAAGTGGAACGTGACTTCGGCATTCCGGTGATCAGCATCGTTTCGCTGAACCAGGTGCTGGAGTTCCTGGCTGACGATCCGCAGCTCAAGCAACATTTGCCTGCGGTTGAAGCCTACCGCGCCCAGTTCGGCGTGTAATCACGCTCCCACAGGGATTGCAGACAGCAAAAGACCCCGCTCAGCATGTTGAGCGGGGTCTTTTGTTTATGTATGGCCCAGTCCCCCAGCATTATTTTTTGCTGGTGCTGCTGAATGTCTCGGCTTTTTTGATCCCGCTGGGTTCATTGGTTTTCTCCGGGTACGGATCAGCCACAGCATCGCCCTGGCCAGTCAGAATTCTCCAGCCATGACGGGTGTGTGCGGTCTTGCGGAGTTGCGGGCAGGGCGGCATCGATGTTTTGCCCTGATTCGAGTATTCGTGACCGCAATCGACACAGGCATAGGTGCCAGGTGAAACATCGCTGCCGTAAGGGACGTAGTCTTTTTGCATGGGTAGACCTCCTGTGGATTCAGAGAAGATCCTATGCAGATTGCTTCCTTCGTGAAGTCGGACGTTTCGCCCAATCAGGTCAGGCATTTCCGGCGCGCATAAAAAAGATCGCAGACTTCGTCAGCTCCTACAGGTTTTTCGTACATCCGAAATCCGTAGGTGCTGCCGAAGGCTGCGATCTTTTTAAGGTTTTGAATCAGGGACGCTTGCGATTGCTGATCAGCGTACCCACACCGGTGTCGGTGAAGATTTCCAGCAGAATTGCATTTGGCACCCGACCATCAATGATCAGCGAGCTGCCCACGCCACCCTGTACCGCTTCCAGCGCGCAACGGATCTTCGGCAGCATGCCGCCGTAGATGGTGCCGTCGGCGATCAGGTCGTCGACTTGCTGGGTGCTCAGGCCGGTCAGGACCTTGCCGCTCTTGTCCATCAGGCCGGCAATGTTGGTCAGCAGCATCAGCTTCTCAGCTTTCAGAGCCTCGGCCACTTTACCGGCCACCAGATCGGCGTTGATGTTGTACGACTCGCCGTTGGCACCGACGCCGATCGGCGCGATCACCGGAATGAAATCGCCTTTGACCAGCAGGTTCAGCAGGTCGGTGTTGATCCCGACCACTTCGCCGACGTGGCCGATGTCGATGATTTCCGGCTGGGTCATCTCAGGGGTCTGGCGGGTGACGGTGAGCTTCTTCGCGCGAATCAGCTCGGCGTCTTTACCGGTCAGGCCGATGGCGCTGCCGCCGTGACGGTTGATCAGGTTGACGATGTCCTTGTTGACCTGGCCGCCGAGGACCATTTCCACCACGTCCATGGTCGCGGCGTCGGTGACGCGCATGCCATCGACAAAGTGGCTCTCGATCGACAGTCGCTTGAGCAGGTCGCCGATTTGCGGGCCGCCGCCGTGAACCACCACCGGGTTGATGCCCACGGCTTTCATCAGCACGATGTCGCGGGCGAAGCCGGTTTTCAGCTCCTCGCTTTCCATCGCGTTGCCGCCGTATTTGATCACCAGCGTCTTGCCGACATAGCGGCGAATGTAAGGCAGCGCTTCGGACAGGACCTTGGCGGTGTTGGCGGCGGCTTCGCGTTCGAGGGTCATTCAGGGCTCCGGGTGCTTCAATAGATCAAAACGGTAGTTGGAGATCAGGTGCAACGCGCTTCAGCTGGACGTGGAATACATCCTTGATGCGCTGCAATTCAGCCTCGTCATCGGCCTCGAAGCGCAGCACCAGCACCGGTGTGGTGTTGGAGGCGCGAACCAGGCCCCAGCCTTTGGCATAGTCGACTCGCACGCCGTCAATGGTGGTCAGGTCGGCGCCTTCACCCCACTGTGCGTCGTGCAGTGCATCAATGATGCTGAATTTGCTCTCTTCGGTCACATGGATATTGATTTCCGGCGTAGAAATATCGTTCGGGAAGGTCGCGAACAACTCTTCCGCGGTGGATTTCTCTTTGCTGAGGATCTCCAGCAGCCGCGCGGCGCTGTAAATGCCGTCGTCGAAACCGAACCAGCGCTCCTTGAAGAAGATATGCCCGCTCATTTCGCCGGCCAACAGGGCGCCGGATTGTTTCATTTTCTTTTTGATCAGCGAGTGACCTGTTTTCCACATCAGTGGGCGACCGCCATATTCTTTGATCAGCGGGATCAGGCGACGGGTGCATTTGACGTCGAAGATGATTTCCGCGTCGGGGTTGCGTGCTACCACATCCTTGGCGAACAGCATCAGCAGGCGGTCCGGGAACACGACGCTGCCGGTGTTGGTGACCACGCCCACGCGGTCGCCATCACCGTCGAAGGCCAGGCCCAGGTCGGCGTTGGTTTCCTTGACCTTGGCGATCAGGTCTACCAGGTTTTCCAGCTTGCCCGGGTCCGGGTGATGGTTCGGGAAGTTGCCATCGACATCGCAGAACAGCGGGATGACTTCGCAGTTCAGGGCTTCGATCAGTTGCGGGGCAATCACGCCGGCCGCGCCATTGCCGCAATCGACCACCACTTTCAGGCGGCGGGCGAGTTTGATGTCCTGGACGATTTCGGTGTTGTAGCGGTCGAGGATCTCGACCTTGGTGATGCTGCCCTTGCCGCTGCTCAGGTTGTTGGTCTTGAGTCGGTCGTGCAGGGCCTGGATCTGTTCGTTGGCCAGGGTATCGCCAGCAATGACGATCTTGAAGCCGTTGTAGTTCGACGGGTTGTGGCTGCCGGTGAGCATCACCCCGGATTTGCCGGCCAGTACGTTGGCGGCGTAGTACAGCGCTGGCGTTGGCACCAGGCCGACGTCGCTGACGTGGCAACCGCTGTCGGCCAGGCCCTGAATCAGTTGTTCCACCAGTTCCGGGCCGGACAGGCGACCGTCGCGGCCGACGGACACATTGGGCTCGCCCTGGGCCAGGCTCTGGGAGCCGATGGCGCGGCCGAGCCAATAAGCCGTTTCCGCGTTCAAGAATTCCGGGACGGTGCCACGAATGTCGTAGGCGCGGAAGATGCTGTCGGGGAACTTGGGTGCGACTTGGGCTGGGGTGCTCATCTGTAGGAATGCTCCATCTCGAAAGTGGCTAGACCTGCCGGCGAAGAACTCGTCGGCTGGCTCGGACTGAAGGGTATGACGGCGTTTTCCGCAGAGAGTTCGTGGTGCGAAAAGGCCATGTCACCAATGTCGACGAGTATTGGGTCGATCAATGCCTTGATTTTCAGTGGTAAACCTTCCAGATGACGTCTGTGTGATTTGTGGCGAGGGAGCTTGCTCCCGCTTGAGTGCGCGGCACTCACCAAGTCGGCAATTGTTGCCAGAATCATGGGGCCGCTACGCTTTCCAGCGCGAGCAAGCTCACTCGCCACAGGGGGCATATCAGTGGCTGCCGGAATGTCCGAAGCCGCCGGTGCCGCGCTGGGTTTCGACAAACTCTTCGACCATTTCGAAGTGCGCTTGAACCACTGGTACCAGAACAAGTTGTGCGAGGCGTTCGCCAACGACCATGTTGAAATCGGTCTGGCCACGGTTCCAGCACGACACCATCAGCGGGCCCTGGTAATCGGAGTCGATCAGGCCGACCAGGTTGCCCAGCACGATGCCGTGCTTATGGCCCAGGCCGGAGCGCGGCAGAATCAAGGCCGCCAGGCCCGGATCGCCGATATATACCGACAGGCCGGTAGGGATCAGCAGGGTCTCGCCCGGCTTGATGACAGTGTCTTTTTCCAGCATGGCGCGCAGGTCGAGGCCGGCGGAGCCTGGCGTGGCGTACTGCGGCAGCGGAAATTCGCTGCCGATGCGTGGGTCGAGGATCTTGGCTTGCAAAGCGTGCATGTAAATTAAACCTGGTTCAGACGTTCGGCGATAAAAGTGATCAGCTGGCGGGCAATCTTGCCTTTGCTGGTCTGGGCAAAAATAGTGGCGTGCAGCTCACGGTCGATCACGCTGCAGGCGTTTTCTTCGCTGTTGAAGCCAATACTCGGGTTGGCGACGTCGTTGGCGACGATCAGGTCGAGGTTCTTGTCTTTCAACTTGCGGGCAGCGTAGTCGAGCAGGTGTTCGGTTTCGGCGGCAAAGCCGACACTGAACGGACGGTCGGGACGGGTGGCGATGGTGGCCAGAATGTCTGGGTTGCGTACCATCTGTAGCAACAAGCCGTCGCCGCTTGTAGGGTCTTTCTTGAGTTTCTGTGGGGCCACGACTTCCGGACGGTAGTCCGCGACCGCTGCCGAGGCGATGAACAGGTCGCAAGGAATCGCGGCTTCACAAGCGGCGAGCATGTCCCGGGCGCTGACCACGTCGATGCGCGTGACGCGATCCGGAGTCGGCAGGTGCACCGGGCCGGTGATCAGGGTCACGCGGGCGCCGGCTTCTACCGCGGCTTCGGCCAGGGCAAAGCCCATTTTGCCGGAGCTGTGGTTGGTGATGTAGCGCACCGGGTCGATGTTTTCCTGGGTCGGGCCGGCGGTGATCAGCACGTGTTTGCCGGTCAGCGCCTGGCGCTGGAAGCAGTCTGCCGCGCACTGGGCGAGGTCGGTGGCTTCGAGCATGCGGCCCATGCCGACGTCGCCGCAGGCCTGGCTGCCGGAGGCCGGGCCGAAGACTTTGAAGTCGCGGCTTGCGAGGGTTTGCAGGTTGGCCTGGGTCGCCGGGTCGCGCCACATGGCTTGATTCATCGCCGGCGCCACGGCGACTACCGCGTCGGTGGCCAGCACCAGCGTGGTCAGCAGGTCGTTGGCAATGCCTTGGGCCAGGCGAGCGATCAGGTCCGCAGTGGCGGGGGCGATCAATACCAGGTCGGCCCATTTGGCCAGTTCGATGTGACCCATGGCGGCTTCGGCCGCCGGGTCCAGCAGGTCCAGGTGGACCGGGTGCCCGGACAGGGCCTGCATGGTCAGCGGGGTAATGAATTCGCTGCCGCCACGGGTCATGACCACGCGCACTTCGGCGCCCTGGTCGATCAGGCGGCGAACCAGCTCGGCGCTCTTGTAGGCAGCAATGCCGCCGCCGACGCCCAGAACGATGCGTTTCCGATACAGCCGCTGCATAGGTCTGCCTTTCATTTCGTTGATGACTGCATGGCGATACCCCCTCCCCAGGGGTGAAATCGCCCGCAAAAAAGATGGGCTACGATATCACAGCGACCGCTACGGAACAGCGGCGCCCACTTACATGGAGGTGTTATGAGCATTCGCGATTGGCCAGCGGCGGAGCGACCGCGGGAGAGGTTACTTGAGTTGGGTTCGGCGAGTCTTTCGGACGCCGAGTTGCTAGCGATTTTTTTACGCACCGGTGTATCGGGTAAAAGTGCAGTAGATCTGGCACGGCATCTGTTGAGTCAGTTTGGCAGCCTGCGTTTACTGCTCGAAGCCGATCAAACTGCATTCAGCAGGCAATTGGGGCTCGGGCCGGCGAAATTCGCTCAGTTGCAAGCGGCACAGGAAATGGGCAGGCGGCATTTAGCCGAACGTGTGCGCCAGAAATCGGCACTGGAAAATCCGCAGGCGGTTCGTGATTACCTGAAGTCGATGCTGCGCCATGAGCCTCACGAGGTATTCGGCTGTCTGTTTCTGGATTCAAAACATCAAGTGCTGACCTTTGAAGTGCTGTTTCGCGGCTCCATCGACAGTACCAGTGTCTATCCAAGACAAGTGGTTAAACGCGCTTTGGCCCACAACGCCGCAGCGTTGATCCTCTGCCACAACCATCCGTCGGGTAACTCCAATCCCAGTCAAGCCGACCGGATGCTGACCAAGCGCCTGCAAGAAGCGCTGGACCTGATTGATGTGCGGGTGCTCGACCATTTCATCGTCGGTGATGGCGATCCGTTGTCCATGGCCGAGTACGGGTGGATGTGAAGAGGAAAGGCTAGATGAGTCACTGTGAGCGAGCCTGCTCCCACGGCTTTTGTGGTGACGCTGATTACTTGAAGTTGACCTTGGAGTAATCCTGCCGGCCAAACGGGCTGACCCGATAACCCTCGACGTCTTTGCGCGTCAGGGCGAAGGCCGTGGGGTGGGCCAGTGGCAGCCACAATGCCTGTTGCTGTATTTGCGCCTGGGCCTGTTCGTAGAGCTTGGTGCGTACACCTTGCTCGCCAGTGGTCTTGCCGGCGCTGATCAGCTTGTCCAGATCCTGGTTGCAGTAACGGGCGAAGTTGGTGCCGGCTTTGATCGCCGCACAGGAAAACTGCGGCGTGAGGAAGTTGTCCGGGTCACCGTTGTCGCCGGCCCAGCCCATGAACAGCAGGTCATGCTCGCCGGCCTTGGCGCGGCGAATCAGTTCGCCCCATTCGATCACGCGGATCTCTGCTTGAATGCCGATTTCCGCCAGGTCGGACTGAAGCAATTGCGCACCGAGGCTCGGGTTGGGGTTCAGCAGGCTGCCGGAAGGACGGGTCCAGATGGTGGTCTGAAAACCGTTCTTGAGCCCGGCCTTGGCCATCAATGCCCGGGCTTTCTCGACATCATGCGGGTAGCCCGGCAAGTTTTTGGCATAGCTCCAGGTGTTGGGTGGGTAGGGCCCATTGGCAGGTTCGGCGGTGTCTTCGAATACGGCCTTGAGGTAGTTGGCCTTGTCGAACGCCAGGTTGATTGCCTGGCGCACTTCCGGCTTGTCCAGCGGCGGATGTTGGCTATTGATGCCGACGAATGCGGTCATGAAGGCGTCAGTCTTTTCCACCTTCAGGGTCGGCTCCTGCTTCGCAGCCTGCACGTCCAGCGGTTTCGGCGACAGGGCGATCTGACACTCGTTGCGGCGCAATTTCTGCAAGCGCACGTTGGCGTCCGGGGTGATCGCGAAGATCAACGGGTCCACCGATGGCTTGCCCTGGAAGTAGTCGCGGTTGGCCTTATAGCGAATCGAGGCATCTTTCTGGAAACGCGTGAAGATGAACGGGCCGCTACCGATCGGCTGGCTGTTGAGCTTCTCCGGAGTGCCGGCCTTCATCAGTTGCTCGGCGTACTCGGCCGAATAGATCGAGGCGAAGCCCATGGTCAGGGTCGGCAGGAACGTCGAGTCCGGGTGATCGAGGGTGAAGCGGATGGTGAGCGGGTCCAAGGCGTCGATCTTTTTGATCAGTGTCGGTAACTGCATCGACTGAGCGTGCGGGAAGCCGCTCTGGGCGATTTTGTGCCACGGGTTTGCCGGATCGAGCATGCGGTCGAAACTGAATTTCACGTCTTCGGCGGTCAGGTCGCGCGTCGGGCTGAAATACTCGGTGCGGTGAAATTTCACCTGCGGATGCAACTTGAAGACGTAGGTCAGGCCGTCGGGCGTGACGTCCCAGCTGTCCGCGAGGCTGGCGACCACTTTGCCGCTGGCCGTGTCGAAGTCCACCAGGCGGTTCATCAGCACGTCGGCCGAGGCGTTGGTGGTGGTCAACGAGTTGTATTGCACCACGTCGAACCCTTCCGGACTGGCCTCGGTGCAGACGCTCAGGGCGGCGGCATGGGCCAGGGGGCTCAGCAGAAGCGGGGCGAGCAACAGTGGTAGGGCAGCGAGGCGCATGGTCGGATTCCTTTACAGATCGAAGGCCCATCTGCAAGTGCAGTCTGGAAAAGGCTTACCCTAGTGGGCTCTTTTGCAAATGACTATCCCCTTTTTCATTTTCAGGGGGGTATGGGCGATTGTTTTCGGTGAGTGACGGTTGAGAAAAACCCTGAATTGTCCCGTTGGCCGATTCTCTGCGACGAGCGGTCGCTATCGGGCTTAGCCTTTGCCCAAGGCGCTCGGCGCCCGAAAAAACGGGTTTTTATCAACTCAATTCACACCGGTTGTTGTTGCTCTCTGGTCTTTCTGGTATAAAGCAGCGCTCTTTTCTAGGGGCCCGGTTCCTTCGTTTGTAGGTGTAGCCGGTAAGACCCTTAAAGAAACGCGGCGCCTGGCGCCAAATGACTGAGAGATTAAGCGGCCAACCCATGCCGGGTTGGGCATGTGGTTTTAGAGGGCTGAGGCATGTCGAGAGTCTGTCAAGTTACCGGTAAGGGTCCGGTGACTGGGAATAACATTTCCCACGCAAACAACAAAACCCGTCGTCGTTTCCTGCCGAACCTGCAGCATCACCGCTTCTGGGTTGAGTCCGAGAAACGTTTTGTGCGTCTGCGCGTATCTGCCAAAGGCATGCGTATCATCGACAAGCGTGGCATTGATGTCGTGCTGGCCGAAATCCGTCGCGATGGCAAGATCTAAGGGAGCTAATCATGCGTGAATTGATTCGTTTGATTTCGAGCGCCGGTACTGGTCACTTCTACACTACCGACAAGAACAAGCGCACTACTCCGGACAAAATCGAGATCAAGAAATATGATCCGGTTGTTCGTAAGCACGTGATCTACAAAGAAGGCAAAATCAAGTAATTGATTTTTCCTCCTTACGAAAAAGGCCCGTATCGCGAGATACGGGCCTTTTTTGTTGCCTGTCGGTTCAAGCGGCACAAACCCTCAAGCCTTCTGTTCAAACACCACATAAATCTTGCGGCACGGCTCCAGCACTTCCCAGGTGCCTTTGAAACCGGCCGGAATCACGAAGCGATCGCCCACGCGCAGGGTCTTGGCGCCGCCGTTGTCATCGCGAAGCACTGACACCCCCTGAACGATTTCGCAGTATTCGTGTTCGGTGTAGTTCACCCGCCACTGACCGACTTCGCCTTCCCAGACACCTGCACTCATCTGGCCGCACGGGCTGTTGTAGTGGTTGTACACCGTTTGTTCGGGGTCGCCCTTGAGGACTTTGGCCGGGTCTGGCCGATAGCGATCGGGCTGGGTGGTGGCCTGACTGAAATCGACGATATCCTGAATGCTCATGTTGGTATTCCCACGTGATTGCGGCGCGACTGACTGGAAAGTTGAAAGTCTATGTTTATTAAAATGAACATCGCAAGGCCATTTAACGGCCCTTTGTCAAATATATTGAAACTTCACCCGTCGCTGGTTTAGGGTAACGGTTGCCTTGAGCCGAAAAGCAGGCTGGCCGGGCAGAATTCCTGACAGCACCCGCGAAGAGCGCGGGCGCTCGTATTCAATAAGAGGAGGACACTCGTATGACCACCCTGACTCGTGCCGACTGGGAACAACGGGCTCGCGATCTGAAGATCGAAGGCCGTGCCTACATCAATGGCGAATACACCGATGCAGTCTCCGGTGAAACGTTCGAGTGCATCAGCCCTGTCGATGGCCGTCTGCTGGGCAAGATTGCCAGCTGTGACGCCGCCGACGCCCAGCGCGCCGTGGAAAACGCTCGCGCCACGTTCAATTCCGGCGCCTGGTCGCGCCTGGCGCCGACCAAGCGCAAAGCCACCATGATTCGTTTTGCCGGCCTGCTGAAACAGCACGCCGAAGAGCTGGCCCTGCTCGAAACCCTGGACATGGGCAAGCCGATCAGCGATTCCCTGTACATCGACGTTCCTGGCGCGGCGCAAGCCCTGAGCTGGAGTGGTGAGGCCATCGACAAGCTCTACGACGAAGTCGCCGCCACCCCGCACGATCAGTTGGGGCTGGTGACTCGCGAGCCGGTCGGTGTGGTCGGTGCGATCGTGCCGTGGAACTTCCCGTTGATGATGGCCTGCTGGAAACTCGGCCCGGCGCTGTCCACCGGTAACTCAGTGATCCTCAAGCCTTCGGAAAAATCGCCGCTGACTGCTATTCGTATTGCAGCGCTGGCAGTTGAAGCCGGCATCCCGAAAGGTGTGCTGAACGTGCTGCCGGGTTACGGTCATACCGTCGGCAAGGCCCTGGCCTTGCACAATGATGTCGACACCTTGGTGTTCACCGGTTCGACCAAGATCGCCAAGCAACTGCTGATCTACTCCGGCGAATCGAACATGAAGCGTGTCTGGCTCGAAGCCGGTGGCAAGAGCCCGAACATCGTGTTCGCCGATGCGCCGGACCTGCAAGCCGCCGCCGAATCGGCTGCCAGCGCTATTGCCTTCAACCAGGGCGAAGTCTGCACCGCCGGTTCGCGCTTGCTGGTCGAGCGTTCGATCAAAGACAAATTCCTGCCGCTGGTAATCGAAGCCCTCAAGGCCTGGAAGCCAGGCAATCCGCTGGACCCGGCGACCAACGTCGGTGCGCTGGTGGATACCCAGCAGATGAACACCGTGCTGTCCTACATCGAATCCGGTCACTCCGATGGCGCCAAACTGGTGGCTGGTGGCAAGCGTATTCTTCAGGAAACCGGGGGCACCTACGTCGAGCCGACGATTTTCGACGGTGTCAGCAACGCGATGAAAATTGCCCAGGAAGAAATCTTTGGCCCGGTGTTGTCGGTGATCACTTTCGATACCGCCGAAGAAGCCGTTGCGATTGCCAACGACACCCCTTACGGCCTCGCGGCGGCAGTATGGACCACGGACATCTCGAAGGCCCACCTCACCGCCAAGGCATTGCGTGCGGGTAGCGTTTGGGTCAACCAGTACGATGGCGGCGACATGACCGCGCCGTTCGGTGGCTTCAAACAGTCCGGCAACGGTCGCGACAAGTCATTGCACGCGTTCGACAAGTACACGGAGCTGAAGGCGACCTGGATCAAGTTGTAAGCCTGTGTGGAGCCCGATCGAACATCGGGCTCCCGAGTGACACAGATCCCCTGTGGGAGCGGGCTTGCTCGCGAAGGCGCCGTAACAGCCAACGATGATGTTGGATGTGATGGCCTCTTCGCGAGCAAGCCCGCTCCCACATTTACTTTGTGCGGCCAGTAAAAATAACAATCCACAGGAGCGTGGAACATGCGTTGGGCGACTTATTTCGCCGTCTTGGCGTCTGTCTTGAGTGTCGGCCTGGCCCTGGGCGTCAGCATGCCGTTAGTGTCGCTGCGCCTGGAAGGCTGGGGTTACGGCTCGTTCGCGATTGGCGTGATGGCGGCGATGCCGGCCATTGGCGTGTTGCTGGGGGCGAAGATCTCCAGCCATCTCGCGGCCCGTCTTGGCACGGCCAATCTGATGCGCCTGTGCCTGTGGGCCGGGGCGGTGTCCATCGGCTTGCTAGCGCTATGGCCGAGCTACCCGATCTGGCTGGTGCTGCGGTTGATGATCGGGGTGATCCTGACACTCGTCTTCATCCTTGGTGAAAGCTGGATCAACCAACTGGTGGTCGAGCAATGGCGCGGCCGATTGGTAGCGCTGTATGGCAGCAGTTATGCGCTGAGTCAGCTGGCCGGGCCGCTACTGTTGGGGGCGTTGGGCACCGAGCACGATTACGGTTTCTGGGTGGGCGTCGGTTTGCTGATGACGTCACCGTTCCTGCTGCTGGGCCGTAGCGGAGCGCCCACCAGTGAGGCCTGCAGCGTGACCCTCAACGATTTGCTGAACTTCTGCCGCGGCCTGCCGGCAATTGCCTGGGCGGTGTCGCTGTTTGCTGCGTTCGAAGCGATGATCCTGACCTTGTTGCCGGTCTACTGCCTGCGTCAGGGCTTCACCACGGAAATCGCCCTGGCGATGGTCAGTACGGTGGTGGTGGGGGATGCCTTGCTGCAATTGCCGATTGGTGCGCTGGCTGATCGCTTGTCGCGGCGTACATTGTTTACCGGCTGCGCGATGCTCTTGCTGCTGTCGAGCCTGGCGATTCCATTGCTGATCGATACGTTGCTGATCTGGCCGCTGTGGGTGTTGTTTGGCGCCAGCGCCGGCGGTCTGTTCACCTTGTCGCTGATCCTGATCGGTGAGCGTTACCGCGACGATGCGCTGGTGCGGGCCAATGCCCATATCGCGCAGCTGTGGGGGATCGGTTGCCTGATCGGGCCGTTGGCGGCCGGTGCCGGGAGCCAGTGGGTCAGCGGGCATGCCTTGCCGTTGCTGATGGCGGCGGGCGCGTTGGGGTTGGTGATTCTGGTATCGCGGCAAGGGGCGTTTGGAGTGGTTGCCGAGCCGGCCTGAGCGCTGCACAAAACCTGTGGCGAGGGAGCTTGCTCCCGCTGGGGCGCGCAGCGGCCCTAAATCATGTGCTGTCGCTTACTCAGGTGGAGCGTGGACGTCGATTTGCGACTGCTGCGCAGCCGAGCGGGAGCAAGCTCCCTCGCCACAATTTATCACCAGACTCCTGACTACAGCATTTTCTCCAGGCCAATCGTACTGCTGAACCACGAATTGAAATGCCGCCACCAGCTCCCCGGTTCCTTGGTCAATGTGTGCTGCTTACCGTCGTCTTCGGTGATCCAGACTATCTGACCCTTTTCCAGTCGCGCGTGATAGCTGAGGGCCGGGGCCATACCCTCCAGCGCCAGTTCGCGCACACGCTCGGCAAGTTCCGGGTTGTCCACCAGCACCCCGACTTCGGTGTTCCAGAGCACCGAGCGCGGGTCGAAATTGAATGAGCCGATGAAGGTTTTTTGTCGGTCGAAGATCATGGCCTTGCTGTGCAGGCTGGAATCGGAGCTTTGGTTGGATGATCCTCTGTGAAACAGGCTCGGTCCGCTGCCGCCGTTGTCCCCGGGCTGGCGGCGTAATTCGAACAGCTGCACGCCATGCTCCAGCAAGGCTTTGCGATAAGGCGCATACCCACCATGCACGGCGGGAACATCGGTGGCTTCCAGTGAGTTGGTCAGCAAACTGACCGACACCCCGGCATCGGCGCGACCGGTCAGGTACACCAGTCCCGGTTGGCCGGGTACGACGTAGGCCGAGATCATGATCAGCTCTTTGCTGACCCCGTTGAGTTCAGGCGCCAACTGGGCGGTCAGCAGCAAGTGCGGATCAGGTTCTCCGTCGGACAACACCTTGCTCGGTGCGTCCCATAGCGCCTTGTTCCAGGCCCAGATCAATTCCTGCCGCCAGACGTCCATGCGTGGATGAGTGGTGTAGGTCATCAACTGCAGATAGAGCGCGTGGTTCTGTTTGCGCGTTTCTTCCAGGGATTCGTCCAGGCGGGTCCGGGTATTTCTCAGGTCCCTGGCGCTCGGCCTGCTTGAGAGAAACTGCTCGATCGGCTTGCTCAGGGCGCTGTTCCAGTATTGGTCGAAGCTGTGTCCCAACTGCTCTGCAACCGGGCCGACACTGAGCATGTCGATGTCGGTGAAATTCAGTTTGGGCTCGGCATCGAAATACTCATCCCCCAGGTTGCGCCCGCCCACGATTGCCACGCTATTGTCCGCCACCCACAGTTTGTTGTGCATGCGGCGATGTTGCTGCGACAGGTTGAACAGCCGGCCCATGGTACGCGTCACGACGGTGCTGCGGCCCAGGTGCAGCGGGTTGAAGACGCGGATCTGAATCTTCGGATGGACAGCGAGGGTTGCGATGATCTGGTCCAGGCCATCGCTGGTGGTGTCGTCGAGCAGAATCCGCACCCGCACGCCTCGGTCGGCGGCTTTGAGCAGCTCGCTGATCAGTATCCGTGTGCTGATGCCGTCATGGACGATGTAATACTGCAAATCGAGGCTGCTTTGGGCATTTCGAATCAGCTCGGCGCGGGCGGTGAAGGCCTCGGTGCTATCGGATAGCAAGCGGAAGCCCGACTGACCCTGGTGGGGAGCGGCCTGGGCCTGGATCGAGCGGCCGAAAGCAGAGTCGGTCGCCGGCAGGGCCTGGCTCGGTTCGCGAGGGACGTGGAGCGTCGTGCAGCCACCCAGGAACGAGGCGAGTAACAGCAGAGCAAGCAGGGGCTGTCTGATTCTCACGGCGCATATTCCGGATGGTGGCGGATAGCATATGGACGCCGTATCCCGAAGAAAGGTCAGTCGGTTTCCGCCAGCAGTTTGATTGCTGTCGCACCGACCTTGCGCACAGCTTCTTCAATCTGCGGGGTCGTTTTGGCAGCGTAGTTCATCCGCAGGCAATTACGGTATTTGCCCGAGGCGGAAAAGATACTGCCCACGGCAATCTGTACGCCCTGATCATGCAGTGCACGATTGAGTTTCAGGGTGTCGAAGCCCTCCGGCAGCTCAACCCACAGCATGAAGCTGCCTTGCGGACGGCTGGCGCGGGTGCCGGCCGGGAAATAACGGGTGACCCAATCGATCATTGCGTCGCGATTGCGCTGGTATTGCATCCGCATCCGCCGCAAATGTGGTTCGAAGTGCCCGGCCTTGAGAAATTCGGCAATCGCAATCTGTGGTTGCGTCGCGGTGGAGCCGGTGCTGATGTACTTCATGTGCAGCACGCGCTCCAGATACCGGCCCGGCGCGACCCAGCCAATGCGCAGGCCCGGTGCCAGGGTCTTGGAAAAGGAACTGCAGAGCAGGACGCGGCCGTCTTCGTCGAAGGATTTGATCGTGCGCGGGCGGGGGTAGGTGTAGGCCAGTTCGCCATACACATCGTCCTCGATAATCGCCACGTCGAAACGCTGTGCGAGGTTCAACAGCGCACGTTTGCGTGACTCCGGCATGATGTAGCCCAGCGGGTTGTTACAGTTGGGGGTCAACTGTATGGCTTTGATCGGCCATTGCTCCAACGCCAGTTCCAACGCTTCGAGGCTGATGCCGGTGAGCGGGTCGGTGGGGATTTCCAGCGCTTTCATGCCCAGGCCCTTGAGGGTCTGCATGGCGCCGTGAAAGCTTGGCGAATCCACTGCGACGATGTCACCCGGTCCGCAGATGGCGCGGATGCTGGTCGACAGCGCTTCGTGGCAACCGGTAGTGATCACCAGATCGTTGGCGCTCAATTGGCAGCCGGAATCGAGCATCAGGCGGGCGATTTGTTCGCGCAGTTCGAGGGTGCCGCAGATGTTGTCGTAATACAGGCCTCGCATGTCCTGCTGGCGGCTGATACGTGCGAGGTTGCGCAGCAGCGGTTTCATGGTCGGCGAGGTGATGTCCGGCATACCGCGGCCCAACTGCACGACATCCTTGCGCGGCACGGCGCGGATCAGTTCCAGCACCTGATCCCACTGTGAAATATCCACCGGTCGTTGGGCTGGGCGGCCGACCACGGGTAGCTCTGGCAGTTCGCGGCTCACCGGTACGAAATAGCCGGATTTGGGTTTGGGCATCGCCAGGCCTACGTCTTCCAGCACTCGATAGGCCTGTTGCACCGTGCTCAGGCTGACCCCGTGCTCGACACTCAGCGCCCGCACCGAGGGTAGCCGGTCACCGGGGCGATAGAAGCCCTGTTCGATACGTGTGCCGAGCAACTCGGCGAGGTTGACGTAAAGGGTCATGGTGCAGTCTCGATGTGGGTGATTCGGTTAACCAATACAGATGGGGCAAAAATAAGCGATTCAGAGGCTGGAACAGAAAAACTGTATGGAATTAATACTGCCCTGTTGAATCTGTAATGCTTTTTGCCGTCCGCGCATCATGAAAGCTCTGGCTACCCAAGTAAACAGGAGCGACGAAAATGAACGGCTTGAGCGATGTGCGGCTGACGTTACACAGTCAGGAACTGGCGGCAGGGCAACAGAACGGCGCGCGCGAGGCAATTATGTGCAACGCACCGTCCTGCCTGGGGCGCTGGGGTCTGTTCTGGCATCGTCTGCACACGCGTAAGGCGTTGTTGGAGCTGACGCCGGAGCAACTCAAGGATGTCGGGTTGAGTCGGGAGCAGGCGCGGGAGGAGGGGCTTAAACCTTTCTGGCATCTGTGAGATGAACCGCGATCCCTTGCAGGTGCAGCCTTCGGCAGCTCCTGCAAGGGTTCAGGCCAGTTCTTTAAGACGATGCCAAAGCATTCCCAACGCCAACAACGGCGAGCGCAAATGTTTGCCGCCTGGAAAGGTAATGTGCGGCACCTTGGCAAACAGATCGAAACCACCACTGTGCTGGCCGCTGATGGCCTCAGCCAACAACTTGCCTGCCAGGTGCGTGGCGTTTACGCCATGACCAGAATAGGCCTGGGCGTAATACACATTCGGTTGCTCCTTGAGCCGGCCGATCTGCGGCAGGCGATTAGCCCCGATGCCGATCATCCCGCCCCACTGATAGTCGATTTTCACCCCGGCCAGTTGCGGGAACACCGCCAGCATCTTCGGACGCATGTATGCGGCGATGTCTTTCGGATCGCGTCCTGAATAATGGCAGGCGCCGCCGAACAGCAGGCGGCGGTCCGCCGAGAGTCGGTAATAATCCAGCGCTACCCGTTGATCGCAGACCGCCATGTTCTGCGGCAGCAGCGCGTGAGCCTGCTCTTCACTCAAGGGTTCGGTGGCGATGATGTAACTGCCGGCGGGCAGCACCTTGCCGCCAAGTTGCGGGTTGAGATCGTTGAGGTAGGCGTTGCAGCCCAGCACCAGGGTCTTGGCGCGGACCGAGCCCCGGGCGGTGTGGACCTTGACCTCGCGGCCATAATCGATGCGGGTTACAGCCGATTGCTCAAACAGTTTGGCGCCCAATTGCCGGGCTGCGGCCGCTTCGCCCAGTGCCAGGTTCAGTGGGTGCAGATGCCCGGAGCCCATGTCGATCAAACCACCGACATAGCGATCGGAACCCACCACGCTGTGCATTTCGTTGGCTTGCAGCAGACGGGTTTCGTAACGGTAACCGAGCCTGCGCAGCTCGCTGGCGTCTTCAGCGAAGCCTTCCAGGTCATGGGCCTTGTTGGCGAGGTCGCAGTAGCCCCAGGTCAGGTCGCAAGCGATCTGAAAGCGCTCGATTCGCTGTCGGACGATTTCCACCGCTTCCAGTCCCATCAGTTTCATCTGACGCACGCCGTCTGCGCCGATCACGTTGGTGAACTGATCGAGGCCATGGCCGACGCCGCGAATCAATTGCCCGCCATTACGTCCGCTGGCGCCCCAACCGATCTTGTGCGCTTCAAGGAGCACCACGCGCAAGCCTCGTTCAGCCAGTTCCAGCGCGGTGTTCAGCCCCGAGAACCCGCCGCCCACCACGCACACGTCTGCAACCAGCTCACCTGTGAGTGTTGGAAGGTCGGGTTGCGGCAGGCTGCTGGCGGCGTAATAAGAGGCGACGTGCCGGTGGTTAGGGGCAGGTTGCTGAACGGGGGCGTTCATGGACGTCATCCTGATGCGTGTGTTTGAAAAAGTTGACGGAGCATAAGCCGCCCCTTCGGATACGGGCAACATTGGTCGGTTGGCGCTGTCTGGATTGGGGCTTTTGCGTCAGAATCCCGGTCTATTCCGCATTCGGGTCACCGCTTCGATGAGCTGCAACAGTCAGAAAATTCGCGCGCTGCGCCAGCAGATTCCCACCTTCGAGTGCGTGCCCGGCTGCCATGATTGCTGTGGGCCGGTCACCACCTCGCCCGAAGAAATGTCCCGCCTGCCGCGCAAGACCCGGGCCGAGCAGGACGCGGCGATGGACGAACTCAATTGCGTCCATCTGGGGCCCAACGGCTGCACGGTGTATGACGAGCGCCCATTGATCTGCCGTCTGTTCGGTACCACCAAGACATTGCCATGCCCCAATGGACGGCGGCCAGTGGAGCTGATTCACCCGCGGGTCGAGAAGCAGATCCACGAATACATGGCCAGTACCCGGCAGGTGTTGGTGTAGGGCTCAATCCGGAATCGGCAGACTCAAACTCTCTTTCACTTCTTCCATCACGATATAGCTCTTGGATTCGCGCACATGCGGCAACTTGAGCAGGATGTCGCCCAGCAATTTGCGGTACGAGGCCATTTCGGAAATCCGCGCTTTCACCAGGTAATCGAAGTCCCCTGACACCAAATGGCATTCAAGTACGTGGGGCAGTTTCAGCACCGCGCGTCGGAACTCTTCGAAAGTATCGCCGGATTTGTAGTCGAGACTGATCTCGACGAACACCAACAGACTACCCTTCAGGTGCTGCGGATTCAGCCGGGCGTTGTAGCCCATGATGATCCCTTCGCGCTCCAGGCGCCGTACCCGTTCAGTGCAGGGGGTGGTGGAGAGGCCGACCTTTTCCCCCAGTTCGGTGAAGGAGATACGCCCGTCCGCTTGCAGAATCCGCAGGATGTTGCGGTCGATCTTGTCCAGCTCACGTTTGGTCTGAGTGTTGGTCCGCATAGGGGATGCGCCTCCGTGAAAAGGGTTTTTGCCGAGAATTGTCGCCAAATATAAGCACTTATATAGTGAAAAGCACTGGCTAATCTTTTTTAAACTGCCCACATCTTCGGTCTGCACAATAAACGTCAGCGGTAAGCCGCGATGAGGGATATGAAAATGCGCGTTCTGGTCTTGGGTAGCGGCGTCATCGGTACCGCCAGTGCCTATTATCTGGCACGAGCCGGCTTTGAAGTGACGGTCGTGGACCGTCAGCCAGCGCCGGCCATGGAAACCAGTTTCGCCAACGCCGGGCAGGTTTCGCCGGGTTATGCCTCACCGTGGGCCGCACCGGGCGTGCCGCTCAAAGCCATCAAGTGGCTGTTGCAGCGTCACGCGCCATTGGCGATCAAGGCCACTGCCAATATCGACCAATACCTGTGGATGGCGCAGATGCTGCGCAACTGCACCGCCAGCCGTTACGCGGTGAACAAAGAGCGCATGGTGCGTCTGTCCGAGTACAGCCGCGACTGCCTCGACGAATTGCGCGCCGAAACCGGCATTGCCTACGAAGGCCGTAGCCTGGGGACTACCCAGCTGTTCCGCACCCAGGCGCAGCTCGATGGCGCCGCCAAAGACATCGCCGTGCTGAAAGAGTCCGGTGTGCCGTTCGAACTGCTCGACCGTGCCGGCATTGCCCGGGTCGAACCGGCCCTGGCCAGCGTCACCGACATCCTCGCCGGTGCCTTGCGCCTGCCGAACGACCAGACCGGCGACTGCCAGATATTCACCACCCGCCTGGCCGAAATGGCCGTGAAACTGGGTGTGGAGTTCCGTTTCGGCCAGGACATCCAGCGCCTCGACTTCGCCGGTGATCGCATCAACGGTGTGTGGATCGATGGCAAGCTGGAAACCGCCGACCGTTACGTGCTGGCCCTCGGCAGTTACTCGCCGCAGTTGCTCAAGCCGCTGGGCATCAAGGCCCCGGTGTACCCACTCAAGGGTTACTCGCTGACCGTGCCGATCACTAACCCGGCGATGGCCCCGACGTCGACCATTCTCGATGAGACCTACAAGGTCGCGATCACCCGCTTCGACAACCGCATCCGCGTCGGCGGCATGGCTGAAATCGCCGGTTTTGACCTGTCGTTGAACCCGCGCCGGCGCGAAACCCTGGAGATGATCGTCAACGACCTTTATCCTCAGGGCGGCAATCTGCCCGAAGCGAGTTTCTGGACTGGCCTGCGTCCGACCACTCCGGACGGCACGCCGATTGTCGGTGCCACACCGTTCAAAAACCTGTTCTTGAATACGGGCCACGGTACGCTCGGCTGGACCATGGCTTGTGGGTCCGGTCGTTTGCTGGCTGACCTGATGGCCAAGAGAACGCCGCAGATCAGCGCCGAAGGCCTCGATATTTCCCGTTATGGCAACACACTTAAGGAGCCTGCAAAACATGTCAATCCAGCGCCAGCTCACCAATGAGCGCATGAGCCAGATCGTTGTCCATAACGGTACTGTGTATCTGGCAGGACAGGTCGGCGACGACATGAGCGCCGGGATTGAACAGCAGACCCGTGAAGCCCTCGCCAACATCGAGCGTTTGCTGGATCTGGCCGGGACGGACAAGAACCGTCTGCTGTCGGTGACCATTTACCTGAAAGACATCGACGCGCACTTCGCAGGCATGAATTCGGTGTGGGACCAGTGGCTGCCAAAAGGCGTCGCGCCGGCCCGTGCCACGGTCGAATCGAAGCTGTGCGAACCGCAAATCCTGGTCGAGCTGTCGGTCGTTGCCGCGCTGCCATAAACGCTCTGCCATAAATCAAGTCACAAAGATCCCTCTCCCGGCGCTGTTGGTGGTTCACGCTGTCAGCCAGCGCCGGTTTTTTTCCCAATGACCGACTAGAAGTCTGCCGCCATGCGTCCTGCCCGTGCCCTGATCGACCTTCAAGCCCTGCGTCACAACTACCGGATTGCCCGTGAAGTCACGGGTGCCCGTGCCCTCGCGGTGATCAAGGCCGATGCCTATGGCCATGGCGCGGTACGTTGCGCCCAGGCGCTGGAAGCCGAGGCGGACGGCTTTGCCGTGGCGTGTATCGAAGAGGCCCTGGAGCTGCGCGCCGCTGGTATTCGTGCGCCGGTGTTGCTGCTGGAAGGTTTTTTCGAAGCCGATGAGTTGGCGCTGATCGTCGAGCATGACTTCTGGTGTGTGGTGCATTCGTTGTGGCAACTCGAAGCCATCGAAAAAGCCACGCTGAGCAAACCGATTACGGTGTGGCTCAAGCTCGACTCCGGCATGCATCGGGTTGGTCTGCATCCAGCGGATTACCAGGCCGCCTATCAACGGCTGCTGGCCAGCGGCCAAGTGGCGAAGATCGTGTTGATGAGTCACTTCGCCCGCGCCGATGAACTGCACTGCCACGCCAGCGTCGATCAGGTCGCGGTATTCGAAGCGGCGCGTAAGGGTTTGGCGGCCGAAATCAGCCTGCGTAACTCGCCGGCGGTGCTTGGTTGGCCGCAGATTCCGAGCGATTGGGTGCGCCCGGGCATCATGCTCTACGGCGCGACGCCGTTCGAAGAGGCCAATGCCGTGGCGTCTCGCCTGCAACCGGTGATGACCCTGGAATCGAAGGTGATTTGCGTGCGTGAACTGCCGGCCGGCGAGCCGATTGGTTACGGCGCGAAATTCGTCACCCCCAAGCCGATGCGTGTGGGTGTGGTGGCGATGGGGTATGCCGATGGTTATCCGCGCCAGGCACCGAGCGGCACACCGGTGCTGGTGGCCGGGCAACGCAGTCAGTTACTGGGTCGGGTATCGATGGACATGCTCTGCGTCGACCTGACCGACGTGCCGCAAGCCGGCCTCGGTTCGCCCGTCGAGCTATGGGGTAAAAATATCCTCGCCAGTGATGTCGCGACAGCCGCCGACACGATTCCTTATCAGATCTTCTGCAACCTGCGTCGGGTTCCGCTGCTCTATTCCGGGGCCTGACAAACAGCGCTCCCGACCGAAAGTCGCTTCGCCAGGCTGGATTCAGGCGCAAGTGTTGTAAATACTGAACGCTGTCGCCATGATAACGCTCAATATTCTTGCAACCTGAATCCCTGGAGGCTCCAGCATTGGACGTCGGTGAACGACTGCAATCGATCCGTAAGCTCAAAGGTCTTTCCCAGCGTGAGCTCGCCAAACGCGCGGGTGTTACCAACAGCACCATATCGATGATCGAGAAGAACAGCGTCAGCCCCTCGATCAGTTCGCTGAGGAAGGTACTGGGCGGGATTCCCATGTCCATGGTCGAGTTCTTTTCCGAAGAAATCCTGCAGGAAAAGCCGACTCAGATCGTCTACAAGGCCCACGAGCTGATCGATATTTCCGATGGCGCAGTGACCATGAAGCTCGTCGGTCGGGCTCACCCGAGCCGGGCTATCGCGTTCCTCAACGAAATCTACCCGCCAGGCGCCGACACCGGCGAGGAGATGCTCACCCACGAGGGCGAGGAAACCGGGATCCTGGTGGAGGGTCGGCTGGAACTGGTGGTAGGGCTCGAAACATTTGTGCTCGAGGCCGGCGACAGCTACTACTTTGAAAGTACCAAGCCGCACCGTTTCCGGAATCCGTTCGATGCCCCGGCGCGACTAATCAGCGCAGCCACTCCAGCGAATTTCTAAGAGGCACGGCGTCGTGCCCGGATTGCACAGACGCCCATGCTGTATTCCCGCCTTGTGATAAGACCCCTTCGACTTTGGGGTTGTTTCAGTGTGGCGGGCTTACCGCTATACTTGCGCCCGCCTGCGAACCGTGGCCGCAGGCGTGACTAGCCACCATTGAGGGTGTACGCGTGAACCTAATTATGAAAATGCTGGCCGCACCAGCAACCGTATTGGCCCTTTGGGCAGTCAGCGCACAAGCTGCGACCAACGACGATATCGCTAAACGTCTTGAACCAGTCGGCCAAGTCTGTGTGCAGGGTAAAGAATGCAAGGGGATGGAAGTCGCTGCTTCGGTTGGCGGCGGTGCGTCGAAAACGCCTGACGAAATTATTGCCAAACACTGCAATGCTTGCCATGGCACCGGCCTGTTGGGCGCACCGAAGATCGGTGATGCCGCAGACTGGAAAAAACGTGCCGATAAAGAAGGCGGCACCGCTGCTGGCTTGGCGAAGGTAGCGTTGAGCGGGCTCAATGCGATGCCGCCAAAAGGCACATGCAGTGACTGCGAACTGAAAGACCTTGAAGGCGCCATCCAGAAGATGTCTGGCCTGAAATAAGCCTGTTTTCAACGAAAAGCCGCTTGCGAGCGGCTTTTTTGTGCCTGCGATTTGCCTGAGGCTATTCTTTGCAGCAAAGACCCGGCAAGCTCGGTTCAACCCAATTCATGGGTTGGGCGGGAGGATCAGATGGTGCAGTTGTGTTCTATCGAGCAGGCGGTCGATGACGTTCTGGCACGGTTGCCGGCGCATATCCACATGGGCCTGCCGCTGGGGCTGGGCAAACCCAACCACTTCGTCAACGCGCTGTATCAACGCATTGCGCAACAGCCCGAGCGGCAGCTGACGGTCTACACCGCCCTGTGTCTCGGTCGTCCGCCCTTGGGTGATGGCTTGCAAAAGCGCTTCCTCGAACCCTTCATCGAGCGGGTGTTCGGCGATTACCCGGAACTGGATTTCCTCGCCGACCTGCATCGCGACAGCCTGCCGAACAACATCCACATTCATCAGTTTTTCATGCAACCGGGCAGCCTGCTGAACAGCGCCCCGGCCCAGCAGGATTACGTCAGCAGCAATTACAGCCACGCCGCACGGGACATCAATGCCGCCGGTTTGAATCTGGTGGCGCAACTGGTCGCCAGCCATAGCGAACATCCCGATCGCCTGAGCCTGAGCTGCAACCCGGACATCACCCTCGACCTGTTGCCGATGATCGCCAAGCGCCGGGCGGCGGGGGAGACGATCCTGATGGTGGGCCAGGTGCACAACGATTTGCCGTACATGCCCGGTGACGCGGAAGTCGGCATCGACACCTTCGATCTGCTGATCGACGCCAAGGACAACACCACGTTGTTCTCCACACCGAACATGCCGGTAGGTTGCCAGGATCATTTCATCGGGCTACACGCCAGCACGCTGGTGCGCGATGGGGGCACCTTGCAGGTCGGCATCGGCGCCATGGGCGATGCCCTGACGGCGGCGTTACTGGCGCGGCAGGCGGACAGTGACGGTTACAAGGCGTTGCTGGCGGATCTGAATCTCAGCCAGTGGGCGCAGTTGATCGAGCGCGAAGGTGGCGTCGAACCGTTTGCCAAGGGCCTTTACGGTTGCAGCGAAATGTTCGTCAACGGCTTGCTGGTGCTGGCGGACGCCGGGATCGTGCGACGCAAGGTCTACCCGGATGTGCAGACCCAGCAGCAGGCGAACGCCGGGACGCTGAATGAGTCGGCGCAAACCGATGGCATCTCGGTACATGGCGGGTTTTTCCTCGGGCCGCGCAGTTTCTACGAGCGCTTGCGCGAATTGCCGCAGAGCAAACGGCTCGAATTCAACATGACCCGCATCAGTTACATCAACGAGCTCTACGGTCAGGAAGAGCTCAAACGCTTGCAGCGCCTTGATGCGCGCTTCATCAACACTGTGTTCACCATGACGTTGCTCGGTGCGGGCGTGGCGGATCAGCTCGAAGACGGGCGGGTACTCAGCGGCGTTGGCGGGCAATACAACTTCGTGGCCCAGGGTCATGCACTGGAAGGCGCGCGCTCAATCCTGCTCCTGCGCAGTTGGCGCGAGTCGGGCGGTGAGGTCAGTTCGAACATCGTCTGGGAATACGGCCATTGCACGATCCCACGGCATCTGCGGGACATCGTCATCACCGAGTACGGCATCGCCGATTTGCGGGGCAAGACCGACGCGGCGGTGATCGAGGCGTTGCTGAACATCAGCGACTCACGCTTCCAGCCGGGGCTGATCGAACAGGCGCAGAACGCTGGCAAATTATCGAAGCATTTTCGCCTCGATCCGCGTTTCGCCGACAACAGCCCGCAGCGTTTACAGGCCATTCAGGCCCGGCATTCGAATCTGTTTCCGGAATATCCGTTGGGCTGCGATTTCACGACGCAGGAGCGGGATTTATTGCGGGCGCTGAACTGGTTGAAGAGCAAGTTCAAGCTCACGGAGATTCTGGAATTGGGCAAGGCGGCGCTGGATGCGCCAGAACCTTCGCAGTTTCCCGTGCATCTGGAGCGGATGCAGCTGACGAAGCCGGAGGGGTTGAAAGAGGATTTGTTTCAGCGGTTGTTGCTCACCGGCCTCAAAGCCACCGCGCAATAACTGGCAGTCGAAATCAAATGTGGGGGCGAGCCTGCTCGCTCCCACATTGGTTTTTCGGTGTAGTGGCTTTATTCGATGAAGGTTACAACGCCATCCTTCAGCGACTGCACCCGAGCCAACGATTCCACGCGATAACCCTGGGCATCCAGTTCCGCACGGCCACCCTGGAACGACTTCTCGATCACGATGCCCAGACCGGCCACGGTCGCGCCGGCCTGTTTGATGATCGAGATCAGCGCTTGCGAAGCCTTACCGTTGGCCAGGAAGTCGTCGATGATCAGCACGCGGTCGCTGCTGGTCAGGTGACGCGGGGAGATCGCCACAGTGCTTTCGGTCTGCTTGGTGAACGAGTAGACAGTCGCCGACAGCAGGTTTTCAGTCAGGGTCAGGGACTGATGCTTGCGCGCGAAAATCACCGGTACGCCGAGGTTCAGGCCGGTCATGATCGCCGGGGCGATACCCGAGGCTTCGATGGTGACGATCTTGGTGATGCCCGAATCCTTGAACAGCGAGGCGAATTCGTCGCCGATCAGCTTCATCAGGGCCGGGTCGATCTGGTGGTTCAGAAAGGCGTCGACTTTCAGGACCTGGTCGGAAAGCACGATGCCTTCTTCGCGAATTTTCTTGTGCAGTGCTTCCATGAAGCTGTCCTCTGTTGGCGTCTTTTGTGCCGAAGGTCTAAATAAATGTGGCTAATTCTAGCGCTTTAACATCGCGCGTATATCTGCCAGCGCGCTGTTGCCGCGAACGGCTTTGACTTCGGTCGGGGTGTCGTCGTTGCCTTCCCAGGCCAGGTCGTCCGGCGGCAGTTCATCGAGGAAGCGGCTGGGCGCGCAGTCGATGATCTCGCCATATTGCTTACGCTTGGCGGCGAAAGTGAAAGCCAGCGTCTGACGCGCTCGGGTAATCCCGACGTAGGCCAGGCGGCGTTCCTCTTCGATGGTGTCGGCTTCGATGCTGGAGCGGTGCGGGAGGATTTCCTCTTCCATGCCCATGATGAACACGTAAGGGAATTCCAGGCCCTTGGAGGCGTGCAAGGTCATCATCTGCACACCTTCGGCGCCATCTTCCTCTTCCTGCTGACGCTCCAGCATGTCGCGCAGCACGAGTTTGCCGATGGCATCTTCGACGGTCATCTCACCGTCTTCGTCTTTCTCCAGCGTGTTCTTCAGTGCCTCGATCAGGAACCAGACGTTACCCATGCGGTAATCGGCGGCCTTGTCACTGGAGCTGTTGGTGCGCAGCCAGTTCTCGTAGTCGATGTCCATGACCATGCTGCGCAGGGCGGAGATCGGGTCTTCGCCGGCGCACTGCTCGCGGACCTTGTCCATGAAGCGCTTGAAGCGCGACAGGCGATCGGTGAAGCGGCTGTCCAGGTGTTCGCCCAGGCCGATTTCGTCGGTGGCGGCGTACATCGAGATTTTTCGCTCGGTGGCGTAGTTGCCCAGCTTCTCCAGGGTGGTCGAACCGATCTCCCGGCGTGGGACGTTGATCACCCGCAGGAAGGCGTTGTCGTCGTCCGGGTTCACGATCAGGCGGAAGTAGGCCATCAGGTCCTTCACTTCCTGGCGTCCGAAAAAGCTGTTGCCGCCGGACAGTCGGTAAGGCACCTGGTGATGTTGCAGCTTCAGCTCGATCAGCTTGGCCTGGTAGTTGCCGCGATACAGAATCGCGAAATCGCTGTAGGGCCGGTCGGTGCGCAAGTGCAGGCTGAGGATTTCCACGGCCACGCGCTCGGCTTCGGCGTCTTCGTTGCGGCAGCGGATCACGCGGATCTCGTCGCCGTGACCCATTTCACTCCACAGCTGCTTTTCGAATTCGTGCGGGTTGTTCGAAATCAGCACGTTGGCGCAGCGCAGGATGCGGCTGGTGGAGCGGTAGTTCTGCTCCAGCATCACCACTTTCAGGGACGGGTAATCGTCCTTGAGCAGCATCAGGTTTTCCGGGCGGGCGCCGCGCCAGGCGTAGATCGACTGGTCGTCGTCGCCTACCACGGTGAACTGGTTGCGTTTGCCGATCAGCAGTTTCACCAGCAAATACTGGCTGGCGTTGGTGTCCTGGTATTCGTCCACCAGCAGGTAGCGGACCTTGTTCTGCCATTTTTCCAGGATGTCGTCGTGTTCCTGGAACAGTTTTACCGGCAGCAGGATCAGGTCGTCGAAGTCCACCGCGTTGAACGCCTTGAGCGTGCGCTGGTAGTGGGTGTAGACGATGGCGGCGGTCTGTTCCTTGGGGTTGCGTGCGTTTTCCAGGGCTTCGGGCGGCAGGATCAGGTCGTTTTTCCAGGCGCCGATCATGTTCTTGATCTCGTCGACGCCGTCGTCGCCCGAGTATTCCTTCTGCATGATGTCGGTCATCAGGGCTTTGACGTCGGTCTCGTCGAAGATCGAGAAGCCCGGTTTATAGCCCAGCCGCACATGTTCCTTGCGGATGATGTTCAGGCCCAGGTTGTGAAAGGTGCACACCGTCAGGCCGCGGCCTTCACCGCCCTTGAGCAGCGTGCCGACCCGTTCCTTCATCTCCCGCGCGGCCTTGTTGGTAAAGGTCATGGCGACGATGTACTGGGCACGGATGCCGCAGCTCTGGATCAGATGCGCAATTTTGCGGGTGATCACGCTGGTCTTGCCGGAGCCTGCGCCGGCGAGCACCAAAAGAGGGCCGCCGACGTAGCTCACGGCTTCTTGCTGCCGGGGATTGAGTCGGGACATACGAAATCAGGGAGTCGTTAGCGAAATGGGCCGGCATTTTAACAGGCTCAGAGAATTGTGCTGCTCTCTCCGACTTGTGACGCAACACGCGATCTCTATTTGCCGGTTTTGATACTTTCACGCAGGATGCGCAATGAATTCGCGTCTAATGTACGTATTCAAGACTCGAAGTCGTGTTTGATAACCGATGATATTGGGTCATTGGTTACCCGAGCGGCATAATGCGCGCCGCCTACATCTTTGCAGAGTCTAGGGAGCTAGCTTGTCTACGCCTGTCGAACCCTTGCGTTTGCTGCTACTGGCCCAAGAGCCGGCGTGGGCAGCGTTGTTGCGCGAGTGTCTGGCTCCAATGGGGAGTTCGGCAGTGCTGCTCAGCGCGCCGAGCTGGGAGTCGGTCAGCAACTTGTTCGATGACAACCGCAGCGCGGTGTTGTTGACGATTCCTGCTCTGCAGCCAGCACCCGGCCGTTGCAGCCTGCCGACGGTGTTGCTGCTCGAACACGAACCGCTGGCGCCGCCCGACGGTGTGAGCGACTGGCTGGTGCGCAACCTGCTGGATCCCGGCATGTTGCGCCGCTGTCTGCGTCATGTGCGTGAGCGCGGGGTGCTGGAAAACACCTTGCAGCGCCTGGCCGAGCAGGATCCGCTGACCGGCATCGCCAACCGTCAGGGTTTCCAGACCTTGCTGGCGGCGCGTCTGGCGGACAACGACGGCCGCGGCCTGGCCCTCGGTCACCTCGACCTCGACAACTTTCGACACGCCAACGACGCCCTCGGCCATCAGGCAGGCGACCGGTTGATTCTGCAAGTGGTCTCGCGGCTGAAAAGCCAGCTGGAGGCCGGCGATCAACTGGCGCGGCTGGGTAGCGATGAATTCGCCCTGCTGATCGACACCCGCCGCGCCCCTCAGCGCGCTGAATGGATGGCCGAACGGATTACCGAAGCCCTGTCCGAGCCCTACTGGATCGACGGCGAAAGCCTGTTGATCGGTTCCAGTCTCGGCATTGCTCACGCCCGGGCGCAGGCCGGCGCCGACCCGTTGATGTGGCATGCGCACATCGCCATGCAGCAGGCCAAGAGTACTCAAGGCTGCACCTTTCACATCTTCAACGAGCGGATCAATCGCAATGCCCGCAGCATCGCCGACCTTGAAAGTGAGCTGCGTCGGGCCTTGCGTCGCGATGAGCTGGAGTTGCATTACCAGCCACGCCTGAACCTTGCGGACGGCCAGATCGTCGGCCTCGAAGCCTTGGTGCGCTGGCGTCATGGCGAACGCGGTTTGCTGCCCCCCAGCGAATTCGTGCCACTGGCCGAGCAAAGCGGCTTGATCGTGCCGCTGGGTTACTGGGTGATTTCCCGAGCCCTGCGGGACATGCAGGCGTTGCGTGAGCGGGGTCTGCCGGCGCTGCACATGGCGATCAACCTGTCGTTCCGGCAGTTTCAGGACAGCCAGTTACTGTCGACCCTGAGCCGGTTGATTGCCGAGCGTGGCGTCGAGGCGCAATGGCTGGAATTCGAACTGACCGAAACCGCGGTGATGCGTCGCAGTGACCTGGTCAAGCAGACCATGGACGCCCTCGGACGGCTCGGTGTGCGCTTTTCGCTGGACGATTTCGGCACCGGGTTCTCATCGTTCGTGCACCTGAACAGCCTGCCGATCGCCTTGTTGAAGGTCGACAAGAGCTTTGTCGGCGGCATGGAAGAACGGGAAGAGAATCGCAAACTGGTGCACGCCATGATCAACCTGGCGCACAACCTCAACCTCGAAGTGGTTGCCGAAGGGGTGGAAACACCGGAGCAGCTGGATTTGTTGCGCGGATTTGGTTGCGATCAGGTGCAGGGGTATCTGATCAGCAAGCCGTTGCCGTTGGCGGAGTTGGTTGAGTATTTGACCTTCGGCTCCAGCCAGCAGGCTGTGCTGGCTTAACAGCGTACCGTAGGAGCGAGGCTTGCCCGCGAAGGCGGAGTGTCAGTCGATATTGTTGTTAACTGACACTCCGCCTTCGCGGGCAAGCCTCGCTCCTACAGGGTTTAATCAGGCTGGGTGATTTGGAAGCTCGGCTGCGACGATGGCTCGCGCCGAATCATCCGCGTCATCTTCCACTCAAACGCCAGCGTCAGGCTCACCGCCGCACACGCCAGCCCCAGCGCCAACCCCCACCAGACGCCCGTCGGCCCCCAGTTCAGATGGAAGGCCATCCACCAGGCGGCCGGCGCACCAATCAGCCAATAGCAGCCCAAACCTACCAGGAACGTGGTCTTGGCATCCTTGAGTCCGCGAATGCAGCCCATGGCAATGGTTTGCGTGCCGTCGAACAGCTCGAACCACGCCGCCACCGCCAACAAGCTCACGGCCAGTTCGATGACCGGGCGAAACGCCGGGTCGTTGTGGTCCAGGAACAAGCCGATCAGCTGATTCGGCAGTAGCCAGAAGACCATCGCGAACCCCAGCATCGACACCGCCCCGAAGGCGATCCCGACCCGTCCGGCCAGCCGCGCATCCAGCAATTGCCCGGCGCCGTAATGCTGGCCGATGCGCATGGTGATCGCGTAGGAAAGCCCCGCCGGCACCATGAACGCCACCGAGACGATTTGCAGGGCGATCTGGTGCGCCGCCAGTTGCGTGCTGCCCATGGTGCCCATGCACAGCGCGGCGAAGGCAAACAGGCCGACTTCCACCGCATAGGTGCCGCCAATCGGCAGGCCCAGGCGCCACAATTCCTTCAAGTATTGACGATTGGGCCGCGACAGCCCCTGGCGCAACGGATAAGCGTCATAGGCCGGGTGCCGACGAATGTGCAGCGCGAGCGCCAGCGCCATCAGGTTGGCCACGATCGCTGTGACCAGACCGATGCCCATCAGGCCCATTTTCGGCAGGCCGAACATGCCGGTGATCAACGCATAGTTGAGCAGGAAGTTGGCCACGGTGCCGCCGAGGCTGATGACCATCACCGGCGTCGCCCGGCCGATGGCGCTGGTGAAGCCGCGCAGTGCCATGAAACTCAGGTAGCCGGGCAGGGCGAACGGCAGGATCAACAGAAACTGGCCGGCGGCCTGGACGTTGGTTGCGGTCTGGCCGAACAGCAGCAACACCGGTTTGAGGTTCCACAGCAGCAGACCCGCCACCAGCGCCATCAACCAGGCCAGCCACAAACCGGCCTGGGTCAGCCGCGCTGCGCCGATGATGTCGCCCGCGCCCTGACGAATCGCCACCAGGGTGCCGACCGCCGCGATCACGCCGATGCAGAAGATCGACACGAACGAATACGTCGCCGCGCCCAGACCGCCGCCGGCCAGCGCCTCGGGACTCAGGCGCGCCATCATCAAGGTGTCGGTGAGGACCATCAACATGTGCGCCAACTGCGAGGCAATCAACGGCCCCGCCAGCCGCAGGATGGCCCAGAGTTCAATACGCGCTGGATGCTGCATGATCATCACGCTCGATTGTCAGAGAGAACAGGAAGCGTCGATTCTCGGCGCTCTGCGGGGTTTCCACAAAGGGATAAAAAGGATGGGTAGCATGATTAAAACTCATGCTCGGGACTTTCTGATAAGTTGAGGCAATCGCGCTATAGGAGGTTTCCCAATGTCTCGTCGTCTCCCTCCCTTGTATGCCCTTCGAGCATTCGAAGCGGCGGCGCGGCATAGTTCGTTTACCCGCGCCGCCGAAGAGTTGTCGATCACGCAAAGTGCGGTCAGCCGGCACATTCGTACGCTCGAAGAGCATTTCGCCTGTCGGCTGTTTCATCGCAGCGGGCGCAACCTGCAACTGACCGAATCGGCGCGGCTGATCCTGCCGGGCATTCGCGAAGGCTTCACCGCCCTTGAGCGGGCCTGCAACACCTTGCGCGCCGAGGACGACATCTTGCGCATGAAAGCCCCGTCGACCCTGACCATGCGCTGGCTGTTGGCGCGGCTCAGTCGCTTTCGCCACCTGCGACCGGGGAACGAGGTGCAATTGACCAGCGCCTGGATGGACGTCGATACGGTGGACTTCAACCATGAACCCTTTGACTGCGCCGTCATCCTCAGCAACGGGCATTTTCCACCGGACTGGGAGACGACTTTGCTGTTCCCCGAAGAGTTGATTCCGGTGGGCGCGCCGAATCTGCTGAAGGATCAACCGTGGGACGTTGCGCGCCTGGCCAGCACCGAACTGCTGCACCCGACGCCGGACCGCCGTGACTGGCGCAACTGGCTGGAGCGCATGGGCCTGAGCGATCAGGTCTCGCTCAAGGGCGGGCAGGTGTTCGACACCCTGGAACTGGGCATGATCGCTGCCGCCCGTGGCTACGGCGTGTCCATGGGTGATTTGCTGATGGTGGCGGAGGATGTCGCGCAGGGACGTCTGAGTTTGCCGTGGCCGACGGCCGTCGCCAGTGGTGAGAATTATTACCTGGTCTGGCCGAAAACCCGCCCGGGAGGTGAACGTTTGCGCCGGCTCAGCGATTTCCTGCAAGGCGAAGTCCGGGCCATGGAATTACCGGATGTCGAACGCCTGGGTTGAATCGATGGAGCCGCTGCAATGGCGGCCTTGAGCCATATCCCCGTTAATCACTCAAGTATTCGGCTTTGCCGCCGAAAATCTGCTGATGGAACCTTCGTACCAGGCTCCACGTTTTCCCCTCTATCAGAAATTTAGCCGAGTGCGACGGGATCAGGATGATCCGGCCCACTGGGTCAGGAGCTGTCATGTCTCAACCTCGTGCTCGGATTGCCTCACAGCTGGGTCTTGCGCTTGCCGTGATACTGGCGATTGTCATCAGCGGCAGCACCGTGTTTGCCCTGCGCTCGCTGGACGCCGCCAACCTCGCCACCCGCGAAGAGCACCTGGCCAGCGAGGCGAGGCTGCTGGCCGATCAACTGAGTACGTTCCACGGCACGTTGCGTGAGAGTACCCAGCGCCTCAGCGGCCTGTTCGAGAAGCGCTTCAGCGCCGGTTTGAGCGTGCATCCGGATGAGCCGGTGACCGTGGCGGGCGTGCAGACCCCGGGCCTGCACCTGGGTGGCGAAGTGTTGAACAACAACTTCAAGGAAGTGGATGAGTTCAAGCAAATGACTGCCGGCGTTGCGACGCTGTTCGTGCGCAGTGGCGAAGACTTCATCCGGGTCAGCACGTCCCTGAGCAAACAGGACGGCACCCGGGCCATCGGCACATTGCTGGATCACGCTCACCCGGCTTATGCGCGCTTGATGGCCGGGCAGAGCTACGTCGGTCGCGCCTTGCTCTTCGAACGGTCCTACATGACTCAGTACACCCCCGTACGCGACAGCGGCGGTAAGGTGATTGCCGTGCTGTTCGTAGGATTCGATTACACCGACGCCCAGAACGCCCAGTTCGAAAACCTCAAGCGCTTCCGCATCGGCCAGACCGGCTCCCTGGCGCTGCTCGATGAGCAGAACAAATGGCTGGTGCCGATCGCCGGTGTGCAAGCGTTGGACGTGGCAGCACCGGCCATCGTCGGTCTGGCCAAGACACCGGGCAAGGGCGATTTCTGGAGCGACACGTCGCAAGACTTCTACAGCATTGCCGTGCCGTTCGAAGGCGGCCCATGGTCGGTGGTGGCGAGCATGCCGAAAGCGGAAATCCGCGCGGTGACCTGGAGCGTCGGCATTCGTCTGGCCATCGGCAGCCTGTTGGCGATGTTGCTGGCGGTGGGTTCGGCGGTCTGGTTGTTGCGCAGCAAACTGGCGCCGCTGGGGGATCTGGTGCGTCAGGCCGAAGCCTTGGGGGCCGGTGATTTGAGCGTGCGCCTGAACGTGTCGAGCAACGACGAAATCGGTCAGTTGGCCCGCGCTTTCAACCAGATGAGCCAGGCTTTGTCGACCATGGTCGAGCACATTCGTAGAGCCTCGGAAGAGGTCAACAGCCGCGCCCAGGCGTTGTCTGGCTTGTCCGGCGGTGCCTATGAAGGGATGGAGCAGCAGTCCGGCGAAATCACCAGCATGGCCGGCGCCGTGGAAGAATTCAGCGCCACCTCGCTGAACATCGCCGACAACATGGGCAACACCCAGCGCCTGGCGCAGGAAAACGCACAGCAAACCCAGATCGGTCGTACGTCGATGGACGAAGCGTCCTCATCCCTGGAGCAAATCGCCGGTGCGCTGAACAGCACCGCGACGGTAATCAACACCTTGGGTCAGCGCTCCCAGGAAATCGGCGGCATCGTCGGGGTGATCACCGCGATCGCCGAGCAAACCAATTTGCTGGCGCTCAACGCTGCCATCGAAGCCGCCCGTGCCGGTGAACAAGGTCGTGGGTTTGCGGTGGTGGCCGATGAGGTGCGCAACCTGGCTTCACGCACTCGCCAGGCCACTGACGAAATTTCCGGGATGATCCAAAGTATCCAGCAGGAAACCGGCAACGCGATCAGCACCATGGAGCAGGGTAACGTGCTGATGCAGGAAGGCTTGTCGCGCAACGCCAACGTCGCCTCAGCCCTGGCGCGAATCGATGAGCAAAGTCGCTCGGCCGGTCAGCAATTCGCCGCCATCACCACCGCGACCCAGGAGCAAAGCAGCACCGCGACCTTGCTCAGCAGCAACCTGCAAAGCATTGCCTTGGCGAACAGTGAGCAGCGGGAAGTGGTGTCGAACCTGGCGGTGACTGCCAAAGAGCTGGAGAAGCTCGCGGCGGACTTGCGGCATGAGGTTGACCGGTTCCGCTGAGGCACCTCCGAAACAGCCATCGCGAGCAGGCTCGCGATGGCATCAACTCGATTCTGCGCGTTATCCACAAGCCCCGTATCGACGATCATTTGGCATTTGCCGTCGTGATCTCGATTTTTATGCTTGCTGAAACGTTTCTTCAAGTTTATAAAAATGGCACAACTCCAAGAAAGGCTGCTGCCATGACCCCGCTCAAACTCTTCGTTGCCCTCAGCGCACTGTCCGCTGCTTCCCACGCCATGGCCTGGGATTACGTCCTGCTCGATACCGACAAAGCCGCCCAGAACTGGCAGATCACCAGCCAGCAACTCGGTGTGAAAACCGACAAGCCCTTCTCCGTGACCCTGCGCACCTTGCATGGCGGTCGGCAGGAGGGCGTCAGCATTGTCGACATCGATAATGGCGCGATGAAACTCTCGGTGGTGCCGACTCGCGGCATGAACGTGCTGCAAGCTTCGGTCGGCAATGTGCGCATGGGCTGGGATTCGCCGGTCAAGGAAGTGGTCAACCCGTCCTTCATCGAACTCAACGGTCGCGGTGGCCTGGGCTGGCTGGAAGGTTTCAATGAACTGGTCACCCGCTGCGGCTACGAATGGGTCGGCCATCCCGGCATGGACAATGGCGAGCTGCTGACCCTGCACGGTCGCGCCGCCAACATCCCGGCCAACAAAGTCACCCTGCACATTGATGAAAAACCGCCATACGCCATCAGCCTGCGCGGTGAACTGAAAGAGCAGGCATTCAAGAAAGTCGACTTCTCCGTCGCGACCGAACTGGTTACCGAGCCCGGCAGCGTCGTGTTCGCCCTCAACGACACCCTGACCAACAACGGTGATTATCCGAAGGAATACCAGGCGCTGTATCACAGCAACTTCAGCACACCGTTCCTGGAGCAGGGCGCCCGCTTCGCCGCGCCGGTGAAGCAGGTCTCGCCGTTCAACGACAAAGCCAAGGGCGATCTGGCGGATTGGCAAACCTACCGCGCACCGACCAAGGACTACGACGAGACGGTTTACAACGTGGTGCCATATGCCGATGCCAAGGGCGATACGTTGACCGTGCTGCATGACAAGGCCGGCAGCCTGGGTGTCTCGGTCGGCTTTAACACTCAAACATTGCCGGTGTTCTCCCTGTGGAAAAACACCGATACCCAGGGCCAGGGCTATGTTACGGGGCTGGAGCCGGGAACGAGCTTTTCCTATAACCGCCGGTATCAGCGGCCACTGAACCTGGTGCCGACAATTGCGCCGAAGGAACAGAAGCAGTTCCGTATCAGCTACAGCTTGTTGGCGGATAAGGCGGCTGTGGATAAGGCGTTGAAACGGGTGAGCGAGATTCAGGGCGGGCGCGAGACTGAAGTGCGGCAGACGCCGTTGGTTGATCTGACCAAGGGGTGACACGGACTAGAGCGTTGTTGGCCGATATTGCAGCGCTTCGGCCAAGTGTTCGCGTCTGATCCCGTCGGCTTGTTCAAGGTCCGCCAGCGTGCGCGCGACCTTGAGCAGTCGATGGGCCGCTCGCAACGACAGCGTTAAACGCTCGCAGGCGGATTCCAGCCAGTTTTCATCGGCTGTGGATAACTTACAGTGCCGGCGTAGGCCTGGCAGGTCGAGGAAGGCATTGGCGCAACCCTGGCGTTTGTGTTGCCGCTCTCTTGCATCAGCAACCAACTCGGCGGCGGTGGCTGTATCGTCGCCGGGTTTCAACGCAGGATTCAACGCCGTGGCCTCACGAGCAACCGTCAGGTGCAGATCGATGCGGTCCAGCAGCGGCCCCGACAGTTTGTTGCGATAGCGCTGCACCATGTCCGGCGTGCAGGAACAACGACCACTTGGCTCGCCAAGATATCCACAGGGGCAGGGATTCATCGCAGCCACCAATTGAAAGCGCGCCGGAAAGCGAACGCGGTCCTTGGCACGGGAAATCACGATGTGGCCGGATTCCAGTGGCTCTCTCAACACCTCCAATACCTTGCGATCAAACTCTGGAAGCTCATCGAGGAACAACACGCCATGGTGGGCGAGGGTGATTTCGCCGGGTTGCGGTTTCGAGCCGTGGGACAAAAAGTATTTGTTGAGAATATGCAGTGCTACAGGCCTGATTCCTTCGTGTTTTCACCAAGAATTAAATGAGGCAGTAGGCGGTAATAAGTGAGACTTAGCTCGAGAGTGGTGGAAATAGGTGAGACTTTCCTAATTCCAGTTTTTCTGAGCCAGCCACATCAGTGCGGAATGCTTGGGAGCGATAATTGTCCTGATCGACACTTGCCCGGCCCTCCTCCGTCATCTCATTCAGCATTGACTGCAAATACTGAAGCCTTCCTCCAGCGACCTTCGCCAAGCTGCCCCCATGCTACCCCAACAGCCTTATTGCCGATGAAGGGCAACGGTGGATTTGCCATTCTGTTCTACACTCAAAACCCCTTCTTTCTAAATGTGATTGTGTTCGGTTCGCGTCAGAGCAACCCAGAGTTCTGTGGAGCGCTCAAATGGACGTGATGCTTGACCTTTCGCAGGTCCGTTGCCCTTAAATGGGGGCAAATAGCGAGCCTCAGGTCAGAGAGCGCTGGGTAGCATCGTTGGCAAAATAGCCCATAGGTGCCCTATGTCCTCTACCGTCTACATGGGTCAGGAAATCTCTCAGACCCGAAAAAGCCGATCCATGACGCGCAGCCTCTCTGGTGTTTTTCCTTTCCGCGGACAGGGCATTTACTACGAGTCGGGGCTTGAGCGTGATTTCATCAGGATCTGGTCGCTCTCCCCGGAAGTCGTCGCACTTGTCGCGCAGCCGGTTCAAGTCCCGTTCACCGCTCACAATGGGCGTGCCTACATCCATACCCCGGATTTCTTCGTTCAGTTCGATGATGAGCTCAACCTGAAACCGTTACTGGTTGAGGTAAAGCCTCGGGAAGATTGGAAAGAGAACTGGCGGCTGTGGTTACCCAAGTGGAAAGCCGCGTGGCGTTTCGCCCGTGATCAGGGGTGGGAATTCCATATTTTCGACGAGTCTCGAATTCGGGGCACCCGGCTGAAGAACGTCGAGTTCTTACAGCGTTATCGGAATATGGCGCTGGATCCGAAACTGACGGAAGTCATTCTGGGAAAGCTTGCGATGATGCGACGGGCGCCATTCCATGCATTGCTGGCACTGCATTTTCATGGTCATGAAGCTATCGGCCGATCCCATCTCTGGCATCTGATTGCTACCGGCCAGGTTTGGACAGATCTGGACCAGGAGCTCGACGAGTTCTCTGTCATGAGGTGCCATGATGAGCGCTTCTGAGGTCCAGAGCCATGCGCTGAACCGGGCCGCCCTTAAGATCCAGGTAGGTGAGTTTGTACGCCATCATAAACACACCTACAAAATCGCGTTGCTGGTGGATTTCCACCATGTGCTTGGTCAGGACGTCGAGTCAGGCATTTCCAAACTGCTGCCTATCGCCGAGCTGAAAAGGCCTGAAGGAAAAAATGGGCGGGTGTATGCCAGCGGTCTCGATTTGGCGCGGATCGCGGATAAACAGTGGGCCATTGCCGAACAGCGCTACGCCATCATCGCCCCGCTTTTGGCCAAGGACATGCACGTGGAAGGCGCTGTGATCAAGCGTGCCAAGGACTCTGGCGTCAGTAAGGCAACGGTCTATCGATGGTTGTATGCCTATACGGAAGGTAGCCGTTTCTTGAGTCTGTTACCCCAGGCTCGAGGCTGGAAGAAAGGCAACTCACGCGTCTGCACCGAGGTGGAAGACATTATCGGTAATGTCATTCAAACGCTTTACCTGAGTACGCGACGCTACACGATCAAAGACGTACACGATGAAGTCGCCAAGATATGCCGGCTGCGCGGACTCCCGGCACCGTCCATTCCCACGGTCTCGTTACGCATCAAGAAGGTTCCGGCCAGGCAAGTGCTGAAGGCCAGGGGGTATGCAGACATCGCTTCCGACACTTATGAGGCGCGTCCCGGTAAGTATTCTGCCGACTACCCCTTGCACCGGATTCAGATCGACCACAGTCCGGCCGACGTGATGATTGTCGATGATGTACATCGCGTCTCCATCGGCCGTCCGTGGGTAACCATGGCCATCGATATGTACTCGCGCATGGTTGTGGGCTACTTCATATCCCTGGATGCGCCGTCGGCTGTATCGGTGGCCATGTGTCTGGTTCAGGCAATGCTGCCCAAGCATGAATGGCTCACCCACCATCAGGTTTCAGGTGAATGGCCTGTGTGGGGCTTACCGTATGAAATCCACAGCGACAACGGCCCTGACTTTAAAACCAAGAGCCTGATCATGGCCTGTACTGCCCACAACATCGAACGGCAGTTTCGCCCTCGCAAACGCCCTCATTGGGGTGGCCACATCGAGGCGTTGATGGAAGAGAACGCCAAGGTATTCAGCAAGCTGCAGGGCGCCACTCAGCGTAACCCTGACAGCCGTGGAGATGTCGACTCGGACAAAGAGGCGACCATGAGTTTTGATGCACTGGAGAAGTGGTTGGTGCACACCATTCTGATCTACAACAACAAGCCGCACAGCGGCATCTTGTTCAAACCTCCCATAGCCATGTGGAACCAGGCCTTCTGGGGTCCAAAAGCATTTTGCGGCATGCCACCGATTCCTGAGGATCCCCTGTCTCTGCAGCTGGATTTCCTGCCGTCTGAATACCGCACCATCCAAACCTATGGTGTCGAATGGGACGCGATGTATTACGCGGAGGCGCTTCGTCCATGGATTAATCAGATGGATCCCAAGACGGGCAAGAAAATGCAGTTCCTGTTTCGGCGGGATCTACGAGATATCAATTTCATCTGGTTCTTTGATCCGGGCCTCAATAGGTATTTCCGAGTGCCTCTGGCGGATGGACGGTTTGATAGTGTCTCCGTAGCGGAGTACGTCAAAACCAAGCGTGAACTGAAGAAAGAGAACTTGGCCTCGGTGGACAACGACACCATTCGCCAGCACATCGAAAAACGAAGACTTATTGAAGAGGAAGAGGCGGTTAAAACCAAAGCTGCTAGACGAAGCGCTCAGAAAACCAAGAACAACGCTAAGGGTAAGACCCCCGCGACGGTCTTTCTCGGTCAACAAGAGGACAGCCCGCCCAGGCCGCTACCGGCAATACCGGTCGAGGATGCATGGGGTGACGATGACGATGTTCCGCTGTATGGAGGTGTGGCATGAGCAACTACCCTCATCTACTTCAGGAGTTCAGGCCGATCATGGATCTCTGTGATGCGGAGCGCCTGGCCTTCATCAAGTCCCGCTGGATCGATTACGAGTTGTCAGAAACTCTGTTTGAGCAGTTGTACGCAAAGCTCTGCGGCCATCGGGATGTGCCGGACTTTTTCATCGTCGGCGAGTCCCGGATGGGCAAATCATCCCTGGTGGACAGGTTCATCGCCGTGCATGGGGCTGAGTACGTGAACGAGGATGGTTGCAGGGTTCGGCCGATCATCAAGGTCGAGGTCAGTAAGCCCAGTCTGCGGATGTTTTACTGCTCGATCCTCAACTGTTCCAACTCGCCCTTCAACCCCGACGCCAGTGAGATGAAGCTGCGCTACAAGGTGGAGAGCCTGCTGACCTCCAGCCAGACCAGGATGCTCATCATCGATGAAATTCAAACGATCGCCAATGGAACGTCGCGCCAGGTCGCTGACTTCATGAATGAGATCAAGTGTCTGACAAATACCCTGAAGCTGGCAGTCGTTGGTGTCGGCATGCCCAGCGCCAATAAGTTGCTCATGCTCGAGCGTCAGTACGCGGCGCGGTTTGTAACAGTGGAGCTTCCGGTGTGGGCGCCTTCTATTGGTTTCAGGCAACTGCTAAAGGGCTTTGAATCCTGGCTGCCGCTCAAGCAACCCTCCAATCTGGCGAGCAAGGAGACTGCGGCGCTTATTCTCAAACGAAGCCAAGGTATTACGGGCTACGTGGAAGAGATTCTTTTTCACAGTGCTCGAAAGGCTATCGAAACCGGGAAGGAAAAGATCGACCTCGAGCTGTTGGAGAAGTATCAATGGTCTCCCGATGTTTCTGGCATGAGGAAGTACGTCCGGTAGGTCAGCAATGGCCATGGGTGCCAGTGTTGCAGCGTGACGAATTGTTCTCCTCGTGGCTGATCCGGTGTGCTTTGTGCAACGCCTGCGACGCGCTGGAAATCGCCCATCACATCTGGCCGCAGCGTCGGATATGGACAGGAGATTGCGATTTGGGAATCTGCTCATTGTGCCTGGGCGGACTGCAGGAGCTTTCTGGTATTCCCTCCTCGGCGTTGATCCAATCTTCGTTGGTGCCAGTCTGCAGATTGATGGGGCTGAAACTGCCGCCTGTGGGCATCACGTCCTGGGTGCTTTCGCTGGGTGGGAGAAATCTGCGTCGAGCCGGTGGTTTGCAGTACTGCCCCTGCTGCTTTGCCGATTCTCCCTTCTACCGTCTTCAATGGCGCTTGGCGTGGTACACCTGCTGTCCTGACCATGGGGTAAAACTTCGCGACAGTTGCCCCCACTGCTCGGCGGTCGTATCACCTCATCGGCTTGATTACCGGGCCCGCGACCTTATGCGGTGTCATGAGTGCGGTGGGATGCTCGCTGAAGTGGACACTCAAGACGCGGCCACTGATGAGCTGCAACTGATCCGGCAGGCCGAATTGATCCTTCAGGGCGCGCCGGCCGACCTCAACTGGCCATGGATGACCATTGCCGAGCGATTTTCTCTTCTGAAAGGGTTGTTTAGATTGGTGCGCGCATTGGCAATTAGCCCCTCGGCCGCAGGGCAACAGTTTCTGGCCGCCCTTGATGTGGATATTGCGTCCTTGAAGCCGACAGTGGATGCCGGCTTGAAGTTAGAGTGCTTGAGTAACGCAGAGAGATCACATCTTTTGTCTGCGGTAAGCCGAATCCTGTCGGCCGGTGCCGATCGCTTCCGGGCGGCGGCTGAAGATGCTCAGCTGTGTCCTTCTATCCGTGATGCCGCCTCCAGCTCTGCCCAGCTATCACAGCTAATGCCGCGACGACCTTCCCGTGCTTATGTCAGAACGGTGCTCGCATCGAGCCGGAGGCCGAGATCCCCACGCTCGGTGTTGAAGGCCTGGTTACGATTTAAAAGAAAGGTGCTCCGTTCAAAGGCGGTGCAGGTTGGCCACTGTGAAGGGCCAGCACTGTGATCAATTCTGCCTCTCAGACCTGTGCCTGCGATGAATGCGGTCGCACGATGAGCAAAGCCAAGAAGATTCACCAAGAAAAGCGCTTCTGTGAAACGTGCTATGCCCGACTCTTCAAGCGAAAGCTTTGCCCGGCCTGCAACAACTTTGCCCGTCTGCCGCTGTTTGATACTTCTGCGGTTTGTCGTACGTGCGAGGTGAATAAGCCCTGTGTCCGCTGTCATCGCTCCGGGTTGAAGATCGGCAGGCTCACGGCTCAAGGTCCGGCATGTGCTTCATGCGCGCATTATTTCCGCAGCCCTCAGCCATGCGAGCGTTGTGCAACTCCTTCAACGCGCCTGGTCAGGATTCAAGTCGGCGACCACGTGCTGCGGTGTTGTCCGGCCTGCCATTCCTCGTTGAGAACCGCCTGTTGCTCTGCCTGCCGAAAGCCCAGGGTGATTGTCTCGGCAGAGGGACCGGCGCTGTGCAAAAAGTGCTTTGAGCTGGGAGAGGTGCCTTGTCCTAAATGCAATAGGCCGATGCCTGCTGGTCTGGGTAACGCTTGCATGGCCTGCTACTGGGCATCATCGTTTGAAGTGCGTAGAAGCGACCTGCTCAGTGCTATCGAGGACGAGCGCCTACGCACGGCGATGGGCGGCTTCTCTGTCTGGCTCAAAGCACGCCGAGGCGCGCAGTTTGCAGCTCTGAACATGCAGCGATACCTACCTTTTCTGAAGGCGCTATACGGGCTTTGGGCGACGTTACCTTCCTATGCCGACATGGTTGCGCACTTTGGCGCGGAGACGCTCAGGCGCTCGCGCTCGGTGGTGAACTGGCTGGCGGAAACTGATGGCTTAGTGGTTGATCCTGAGGCCAGAGAAAATACCAGCGATCAGCGTCGTATCAGCACATCACTGCAGCATTTTCCTGAAGGCATCGCCAGAGATGCTCTTCATACTTACAGGCAAGATTTGCTCGGCCGTTCTGTAAAGCTGCGCACCGTGCGTATGTCAATTAGCAGCGCGTTGCGCCTTTTACAGCACTGTGATGAAACGGGCCAAACGCTTCCGGATCAGCAGGCGCTGCGTTTGCTCCTGCGTAATCGGCCTGGCCTCCATGCCTCGCTTTTTGGCTTCGTTGGGTTTTTAAATCGACATTATGGGTTGGGGCTGGATGCTCGTTTTAATCGCAGGTGGCTGGCCAAAGCTGCCCGCCACCTTGCAGAGGTCAAATTAACTGAACTCTACGCGACCGCTGAAGGAAACATGACGGCGCAAGAATGGATCAGAGCAGCCATGGCCTACTTTCATAGGCTCAAACTTCCCCTCAATTCGCCGTTGCATTACGAGGAGCAGCCGCAGGGCGATCAGCCTGGTTTTACGGTGAGGTTTGGCGGTGAGGAATACTGGGTGCCGGGAGCTCGCGATCATTATTCAGGATAGCGCAGCGTTTGCGAGCTGATCGCGATCGGCTTCTGATACATCGCTCTTGTTGGCTTCGGTGGCCGTAGAGTGTTTGACAGGCTTGCGCAGGGTGACGCCTATCTGCCGCAGCGCGTGAATCGCGGCCCCGTCCAACCAGGTTGCCTTATCTTCACTGGGGCGGTGCGAGTAAAGGGCAAAACGATTATCCAAGGTCCAGGCCAGGTTCTTGAACACGCCTGCGTGTTTTGGCAGTTCGGCATCAATGAACTCGCACACGCTCTGTATCTCTCTGGCACCGCTCACCGCGCAGATCAGGCCACGCGAGGACTCTTCCTGCTGTTCGCCGTCCTTGTTGACCCAGTGGCGCCGTTCGGTCTCAACGACAAGATAATACTTACCATTCACCTTGATGACGATGAACATAACGCCTCGACGGCGGCGGCTATGCAGGTTGAGCCATTTTTCAAGCTTGCGTTCGGGGTCGTCTTTTTCAGTGTATTGGCGATCAGACAACTCAAAGAGCCTGGGTGGTCCTTTTTCATAAAATTCTTTGTTGAGGTACCAACGAACCTCATCGATTTGGCCGGCCGCATGCAATCGAGTGAAGGACTTCCACATTTCGGCCAGTGCCCCATTGTAATCGGCGTCAACAGGCTCGGCGGTCATTGTGAATTTTGCGGTGTCGTCGTCCTTCTCACCCAGTGAATCACCGGTGGAGTATTTGCTGGGTGGCAACTCGTCCACTGAGTGAGCCTGGGTCTCTTCGTCAGGAGAATCTAACAACGTCCGGGTCTTCTCACGGGTGGAGACAATGTGGAAGTCATCATGAACGACGTCCTCACGCGGGTAAGGGCTGCGAGGTTGGTACGTGTCGGTCATCCCTATATCCAGATCAGCTTCGGTCAAGAAGCGTTTAATCGGAGGAACACCCCTTCGGTCTTCGACGTGTTTGGCCTTTTTGCTTGGACGATAGCCTCGGTTGTCGATCCGTTTGCCGGTGGGTTCGATATAGCCGCGCAGCTCCATGCATACAAAATCCTTGCCGCCATTGATCCAGAGTCCGCGGCACGCCAACTCAGTTGGTCCGTCGAACCACGGAAGCACTTGGAGAGTGTGCGGATTGCCCGCTTTGAAGCTGGGGGTGTCGATCTCCGAAAAGATACTCTGCGCTGCTTTTCGCGTCCGACGATCGTCATTAGCAAGGAGAGCCAAAAACACTTCATCCTCTTTGACCATGTCCGGGTGCGGATAAACAACCAGACTATCGGGCAGGTTTTTTTCGTTTGAAGGGGTGTCGTGTTTCAGTAGACGGTTTTTTGCCTCGTTCCAACGATAGGTGGTCAGGATTCGCGGGATTTCGGAGCGAATTGAGTAGCCTCGAACTAGATAATCCACACAGTTCAGCATGAGCGCACCCTTTGGTTGCTTGAACTCCAAGGACCAGTCATTGGCGCATTCATCCGGCAGTGAAAGCTCATGCTGGCTTGAACAGCGGTGGAGCTCTTTAGCGGTGCGGAAATTCCAGTCCTTGTAGCCGAAACCGACCTTGAACCAGAGTGTTTCCAAAGCGATTTTGGCAACCGGTAGTCGATCTTCCAGAATCAAGCCCTGCGGATAAAACCGTAGACGGCTGATTGCGATCTGGCACGTCTCGAATTCTTCAGTGAGTAAATCACCGTCCACGCGTTGCAGAGTAACCATCACCAGGGGAACGGTGTTGTCCGCGAAGTTTTTGATCAACCTCCCATACCACCACACCACCCAACTTCCCATGGGCAGGTTTGAGTCATATTCGTACAGGTTTGCCCGAGCACTTGGCGAAAGTACTTTCTCACGCTTGATTCTGGTAAGCACTACAACTCCTTGTGCTAGAGCGGTGGTTGGGGAGCGCGCTCGGATCATACGAGGTTTGAACTGGCGAAAGGAAGCTGTGGATCAGTCATATCTGCATGGGGATTTAGCGATTTGAAAAGCCATGAACAAAGAGGAGGTATTGGCGAGCTGGCGACAGGAAACGTTGATGAGCACCATCATAGTCATCTCGCTCATGACCGTTTTGGGTGCTATCGGTTACCGCTTCATCCGATTGATGAAACAACAGCATCGTATTCAACACGAATTGCTAGGGACCCAAGACAAGCTACTGGAGGTCAATCGCACCCTGGAGCTGCTCGCTCTGGAAGACGCCCTGACCGGATTGGCGAATCGCCGCCAGTTCGATCTTTTCACTCAGGCCGAGATCGGCCGGGCCAAGCGCGGTAAAACCCATTTGGCCTTGTTGATGATCGATGTCGACCACTTCAAACGCTTTAATGATCGCTATGGCCATCTGGTGGGGGACGAATGCTTACGCAACCTGAGCAGAATCATCCAGGAAGACATCAGACGGCCCGGCGACTTGGCCGCACGATTTGGAGGTGAGGAATTCGCAGTGATGCTTCCTTCCACTGACTACGTCGGAGCCTTTATCGTCGCAGAGAAGATTCGCAACGCTGTCCTGCACGCGCACATCGAACATAAAGACAGCGACCAGGGCATCGTCACCATTAGCATCGGGGTCAGTGCGTATAACCCCAAAGCCGAAGAAACGACGGATGCTCTGATCGGTGCTGCGGATAAAGCGCTCTATATTGCCAAAACCAGCGGACGAAACATGAGCGTGATCGCCAATTGAAAACAGGGCCGCACGGCCTGACTGGGCAGAAAGTGCCACAGATTATTCATGGGATCAGATCCTAGACGGCTCGCCTGCCTCCTTCAGCTGACGCAGGCCTCTCTCGGTCATCGCATCGATGTAGCTCAGATCACCGTAGATGCGAGCCAGCAAAATAGCCCCTCATAGTCGGCCACCAGTTGCGTTGCCAGCCGCTACGCCTGCTCTCAGCTGTAACCGGCGCTAAACAGCTTGGTGAACACCGCCACCCATTCATATGGCTATCTGGGCTAAAGCGCTGGGTACCGACGCCGGTGCGCGGTGGAAAATTTCCTTCAGGGAATTCTTTTCTACGATGACCTGCTGAAACAGTGCGTTGCTGTCCCCATCTCGGCTATGGAGCGCGTTGCTTAATCAGTCTGCTACAAATGATGAACGACAGCGATTTGCCGATTGCTGCCTGCAAAGACGATATCAGGATTGCCGTATCCGCATAATCGCTTCTGTGATCGCTTTTGCATTTGTGTCTAAGGTCTCCATGGCCATCACAGCGTTATCTGCAACCACTGCCACGCCATTGGCTGAAAGCCAAACGGCGACCTCCTCGATTGCCGCCGCAAGGGCATGCTGGTTGTGCAGGAGCAATGTCAGGGCGTCAGCAGTGGCGATATTAGAAGATGAGTTATTTGGCATGCGATCTATCCCGGCAATGATGGGTTCGCAAAGCCTAGCTCATGCAGTCGCAGCAGAGTGGTTTAGGTACCGCATGGTTAAAAATTGCTACGCCGCGCAGATGATTTGAGACTTTAGCCAATCAGTTGGGGGGAGGTGGGCTACTGCATCTAATTCATAATTGGAGTCAGCAAGCGGCCGCTTTCGGCCAAAAGCGGACGTTGGCAGGCGACCGCTACCGGCCAGAAGATGCCAGTCACAAAAAGCTGCTTTCGACCCAAAGCAGACAATACGGAGAACCTATGTACACAGTGACCGTCGTTAGCCAACGGCCCGACTTCAGGTGCTTCCTGGATTTGCTCTATGGCCCTGGGCGAAACGTAGACACGGATGGTGACTCATACCCTGTGAACAGCCGCTCTTGGACATACCTGTATGTGAAAGACAGAGAGAGCGATGACCCTTATATCGAAATCCAGGCGAGCGAGGTAGATGTCTCAAGGTTTACCGTACAGTCCGACTCGTCGAGGCTGGAGGCGCTGGCTGCGTTGTACTTGTACCTGACCTGTGGTGGGTCAATCTCCTCTTCAGATCAGGCGCTTGATAAAACCGCCATCGAAATGTTGTGCGACAGATATTCCGTTGAGCTCTGCCGAGCCCATGGATCTATTTGGCATCAGTCGACAGATAACGCGCCTTACTCACAGGAGTGAACGACGGCTTGTTTCGGAGCGCGCAAACGTCCGATCTTGGCCGATAAGCCCGGGCACTGTCGGTATCACCGTCGGCCATCAGCAAAAGCGTGCAAAGGCTCGAAGAGCATTTCGGGCTTATGCTGTTCACCCGCACCACACGCTCACTGGTGCTCACCCCTGAGGGCCGCGAGCTTTACGAACGGGCGTTGCGGATTCTGCGTGAAGTCGAAGACATCGATCAGGCCGCCGTCGCCTCCCGCGCCGAGCATTCGGGCGTGTTGAAAGTCACCGCGCCGTTGCCGATTGGACTGAATATTCTCGCGCCAGCCCTGCCAAGATTTCGCGAGCAATATCCGAACCTGGCTATCGATCTGCGGCTGGGCGATCAGTATTTCGACATCATTGAACAGGGCATCGACGTAGCGGTCCGGGTTGGCAACCTTGTCGACTCGCGACTGATTTCTCGCCCGCTGGGCCCGCATCGGATCGGTGCATTCGCATCACCTCATTACCTACAGCGCAAAGGCACTCCGGTAACGGCTGAAGACCTTGCGGGTCATGAATGCGTGAATTTCCGCTACCAGAACACGGGGCAGAGTTTGAAATGGCCTTATGAGGAGGATGGTAAGCATCTTGAGTTGTCGCCAAATACAGCTTTTACAGTTGATGCCAGCGATGCGGTTGCGGCGGTAATAGCTGCTGGGGGTGGTATCGGTATCTCACCGCACTATGTGGCTGCGCCGTATGTGCGCCGCGGAGAACTGGTTCCAATCCTCCCACAGTTCACCGTAGATCGCTTTACTATCACTGCTTTATGGCCAGAAAGCCGTCGAGGTAGCCCAAACGTAAAAGCATTCATTGCATATCTGATGGAGCTGTTCCCTCCCACGCCTCCTTGGGATGAACTAATCAAAAAAACGACCACGTAAGACATCGGAGTGCATTCTGATGGATTTTGAATGACCGCTCCTTGCCGTTAGCGGCCGCTGGCCAGAAGCGGACGTTCAATTTATTCCGCTCCCGACCAAACTAGTCGTTAAGAAAAGGCGGTAGCAAATAACTGTTCAACCTACCCGTCCGAAGCGCCAAACGACCTAAGCATTAGTGCACGATGGAGAATTAACGTGCGGTTATGGAACTGGAAGAGACCCGCTCATGCTGTCATGGCTCGATTGGTGGCAACTATTTGCTCGTGCGTAAACTGACTCCCGGGAGCCATAAACTTGGCGATCAGTGCATCGCGGTTTTGAGGCGCCCGAACCTTGTCTGCCGCTTTCAGAGCCAATTTCAGTTCCGGCAATGTCAATTCGGTACAGTACGCTGGTGTACCTGGTTGCTGACGCCACGATTCTTCAAGGCTGCCAGCGGCAAGCGCGATAAAGCCAGTATCCTCAACAAGATCCTGCGCGATGGTTTCCGCGTATGTGTTTCCTCCAGCTACAGGTAGGGCGAGGCGCGTTGGGGAGCCGACCGGCTGACCTTTGTCGGCGAGGGTCGCGGCGAGGACGGCATTCCACGCCTTAACAACCGGGTGGCCAATCTGCTCACTTACCCAGATGCTTTCTGGCATGCCATCTTCGACCTCCTTGATTACCCCGTCACGCCCCGGATAATAATTTGATGTATCAATGACAACTGTCTTCTCCGGCACCTTGCTCATGATCGGTTCGAGATCAGGATAATTTGCAAAGGGAATCGAGAGGATAACCACTTCTACCTCGGAAACCGCCTCTTCCTTGGTTACCGCATGCACGCCGATTTCATTGGCAAGGCTTTGAATGCTTTGAGGGCCTTTCGAATTCGCCAGTTTAACTTCGTGTCCACACGCAGCGAGCTTTCGCGCCAAAGTAGAGCCAATGTTACCTGCGCCAATAATTCCGATTTTCATTTAAATAACTCCTCACACTTATGTGAAATTGAAAAAAGTTTTGTCTGAGTACTGCTTCATTTTTTTGTACTTGACTATCAAGAATCATCAGAAAAACACGGCGCGCTTGTTTTATTAAGCAAGCACATACGGTCTGAGACATTGTTAGTCTGCATAATGTTTAGAAGCTTCATATGTATGGCGACCTTGCAGATCTTCATCCATGTGTCGTCATAGCGAGCTCACGCATAAATTAGCTTGGAAAGCTGAACAATGTAGTTGCGGCTTGGATTTGTTCCAATATTGCCGAATCTCTCGTTATATACCGAAAAGAAGAGATCTTGGCGCTTTCGCGAGCGCGCCAGATCCGCGTCAGCCAGTGCCTGGGGCAAGTGCTCAAGCGTCACTTCAGTGCAATAGCAGGGCGTGCCGCACTGCTGCTTCCAGGATTCGGCTAACGAACCCGCATAGTAGGCGTCGAATCCGGAATCCTCGACAAGTGTCATTGCCACAACGCGGTCTTGATCACGATCGGCAGCGACAGGGACGGCAATGCGCTCCGGATCGCCAACTATCCTGCCAGCTTCATTTAGTGAGGCGGAGTAAATTGTATTCCAGGCTTTTGCGATGGGACGGCCAATTTGTTCGGATGCCCATACACTGTCGGGCTGACCATTCTCGATTGCATCCAATCGATCGTCCCGCGCCGGTATATAGTTAGATGTGTCGATGATCACGCTGTCTTCAGGAAGGCCTTCGAGAAGCACTTTAAGATCTGGAATTCGTACAAGAGGTATCGAGAGAATTACGACGTCAGCACCCGCCAAAGCCTCTTCTTTCGTGACTGCAATTGCACCCGTGGAGAGCACATCAGGATCAATTGTATGCGGCCCGCGTGAGTTTGAAACTCTTACTGTATGGCCAGCAGTACTTAGCAGTCTTGCAAGCGTTCCCCCGATAAATCCGCTACCGATAATTCCGACGTTCATAGAGATTCCTCATCTTTGGAGCTGGGTGTTCACAACATAAGCCTCAGTGAGTGCTAACAAACAGAGCCTCTCCCTTCGCGATCTGTTCTACGAATGCATCGCGGCTCTGAGAGCCGGTGTTTCATTTGTTTGTGGCATCACCTTAAAAGCTCTGCCTTTGTCAGCTGCTTCTGAGGCAGGTATTAACTGATAGCCGGTCGCGCTAACCCCTCAAGCGTGCGATGAAGCTGCTGAAGGTCTTCGGGCGTGAGCTGGCACGCCGTTCTGATTTTGTCAGTGATGCTACGAAGCTCATCCTCCATGCCGCGGGCAGACGCCGTGAGGTCTATAAGCACTCGGCGTTCATCGACGGCATCACGTGTGCGTGTAATCACCCCTGCAGCTTCCAGCCTTTTGAGTAACGGTGTAAGCGTGCCGGTCTCCATATCGAGGCGTTCACACAAGTCGCTCACAGATCGAGGCGACCCGTTCAAGAGCTCAAGCGTGACCAGGTACTGCGAAAAAGTTAGGCCCAGTGGCTCGAGGAACGGCTTGTGCAATCGAACCATCCGGTTCGCGGCAGCGTTAAGCGCGAAGGAAAGTTCTGTGGCCACGCTTCGTTGCGTCGAACTCATATATATCGCCTGCTATTGTGTAGTGTGCTACATAAATTATGCCCAGCTCCTACAGGTGTCAACAGCTTCTGAAGCTCCCAATCTTTTTTCAGATGAAATGCCCTGGATCAGGCAGCGGAATTGTGAACACACCGATTGAGCGATTCGGCCTGCAGGTAAGCAGATGCAATCTGCTCACCTGGACACAGGGCGCGCCTCAGAGCAATGACTCATTCTGCCGGTGGTTTGTATCCCGCAAGCATTTTCAACACGTCATCATGTGACCCGCTTGCCTCAGCAAACCGCAGGGGCTTTGCCCTCTCAACGACGAGTTCAGGTGGAGTGGGAGAAATCTTTAGCAGTTCGAAGACTTCATCCAAAAACTCCTCCAACGGCATCGCATGCTCGTCATTTTCCTGACCGAGCAATGTGGTACGCACACCCGGTGGTGCAAGTTCGATAACCTCAACTTGTGAGGCTTCCAGCTGCACTCGAAGACTTTGAGTGAACGAGTGAACTGCCGCTTTGGTCGCGCTGTAGGTGGGCGTGGCTGGCAGGGGGACAAATGCCAAAGATGAACTGACATTGATCACTGTCGCGCCAGGCTGCTTGATTAGTTGGGGAATAAACGCATACACCATACGAATCGTGCCTAGCAGGTTCGTTGTCACGATATCTTCGGCTGTACTCAAGTATTCCGGATCAGTCAGATCCTCCCAATGCATGATCCCTGCGTTGTTGATGAGAACGTTCAGATTTGGATGGCTGATCGCAAGCGCTTCGCTGGTGCGCTGGATGGAATGAGGATCAGAAACGTCCAGCAATACTGATTCAATGCCAGGATTTTCCGACACGATTTTGTCGAGCAGAGCCTTGCGACGTCCCGCGATGATGACGTTGTTGCCCGCTTTATGAAGCCGTAGCGCCAGCCCGAGGCCTATGCCTGAGGTGCCGCCAGTAACCAGAATCGTGTTGCCAGTGCTGTTCATAGTAAACTCCAGAAACGAAACTTAAGCGGACAAATGTCCACTTGCAAACCGTACCGGACAGTTGTCCGCTTAGCAATGCAATGAGAGAAAATTATTCATGCCTGACGAGTTGGTGATGCGTTCTGACGCCAAGAAAAATCGGGAGCGGATTCTGGAGGTCGCAGTGGTTGAACTGACCAGCGATCCTGCAGTCCCGCTGAGTACGATTGCGAAAAAGGCTGGAGTAGGACAGGGAACTTTTTATCGCCATTTCCCTACCAGAGAGAGGCTGGTATTCGAGGTCTATCAATTCGAAATGCAGCAGGTGGCATCGTTGGCGGAAGAGCTGCTCGCGACAAAACCACCTAAGGAAGCCCTCCGAGAGTGGATGGATAGCCTTGCTGAATATGCAATGACAAAGGCGGGACTCGCTACGGCAATCCAACAAGCGGCCTCCGTTTACGAGTTTCCGGGCAAGTCGGGCTACGCTCCAGTTCAAGGTGCAGCCGAGTTGCTTTTGAGGGCGAACGAGAAGGCGGGGACGATTCGTGCCGGGATCACTAACGACGACTTTTTTCTAGCCATCGCCGGAATTTGGCAAATGGATACTCAGAGCGAATGGCGTTCACGTCTCTCCAGACTGATGAACTTCGTGATGGACGGGCTGTGTGCTGGCAGCCCCGAAAGCCTGAAAAAGAATAACGTCTAGCTTCAGAATCAGGACAAGCGTCGGCGAGAATAGGAAGCGGTGCGCATCGACAAATAGTCGATCTCATTTGGAGTCGCGTAAGCTTTAGTTGGCGCCCCACCGAGAAGTTGTGCACCATCCAGCACAGCGGTCATACTTCCAGCGACCTGGTGGTCAATACGACTACCTACTTCGTAGTGTAAAGGAGCGCCATATGTTTATGCTGCGCCCTTAGAAAAGTGGAATGCTGTAGCTTACAAACACCCTGTTCTGATCTTGATCGCGGACGGCTTCGCTATTGGATTTACCGTTACGCCAACCGAAGCCAACACCTCTGAAGGCCCCCGACTGAAGGGCGTAGTCCAAAAAAATATCCCTTTCCCATTCTTTCTGATCGCCGCCGGATCTGGTCTTGATGTTATCCCCGGAGAGATACATGACCGAGGCTTTCAGGCCAGGTATACCCAGCGCGGCAAAGTCGTAGGCGTACTGACTGAATGACGTACGCTCCCCTGCACGGTTGAAGCTCTGGATCAGTCGGTCTGTATACAGGTACAAGCTGCTGCCTCCGGCGCCTTTATCTACTAAGCTACCTTGGTTGAGTTGGGTGAAGCTGCTACCGCCCGAAACGCTTTGGTAGCCCGCAGTTATCGCATGCCCGCCAAGGGTGTATATCAATGCAGCGTTCCAGAGACGGTTTTCGATCACGCCATTACCGTTTTTGGTGTAGCCACTGACTCTGTAACCCGATGTACCGGAGCTGTTTTCACCTGATGAGTCAGTTTTAAAGTAGCGCAGGTCGGTCTTCAGGGATTGGTTGTCCGAGAACGCAAGCGTGTGAATAAGTCCGAAAAACTGCTGGTTATAGTAGTTTTCGAGATGGGCATAGTAGTACTGCGCCGTCAGATCCTTAGTGGCTTTCCAGTCGCTCCCGACGAAGTCGAACTGGTTGCTTTCACGCGTACCGCCAAAAGCGGCCAGCCCCGTCTGATCAGTTGAACCGCGACCTGTTGCATGTTCAATTCGCCCACCAGTAAGGGTCAGATCCTTGAACTCGCTTGAGGTGATTTGGCCGCCCTCAAAGGTTTGTGGAAGCGCCCGTCCATCGTTGGCTACCAGAATTGGAAGTTTCGGAATCAAGGTACCGTAGCGCAGTTCAGTCTTCGACATTTCGACTTTTCCAGTCAGACCTAGCCGGCTCCACTCGTCGACGGCGCGGTTGTCACTGTCCGAGGGAATCATAGAGCTGCCGACGTGTCGTGCCTTGGCGCTGTCTAGGGTTATGCCCAATAACCCAAGGGCATCAACACCGAAGCCAGCAAAACCATTGGTAAACCCAGACTTATAATCCAGCATAAAGCCCTGCGCCCACTCGTCGGTTTTCGAAGGGGTAGCGGTGCCATCACGGTTGTCGTTATTGAAGTAGAAGTTTCTCATTGCCACTGTAGCTTTGCTATCACTTAGGAAGTCAGCAAACGCCTGGCCACCTAGGGTAATGCTGCCAAATGCCAAAGTTGCAGAAATTTTCTTTACGATCACTTATAGCGCTCCGTTTTTTATATTTGTAAGTAGCAGAAGCAACAAGAAGATCTTTCGAGCCAACGCAACGAACACAAGCGGCGGATGTATGGATAGTTTTTTACCCGCCAGATTAATGGCATACCTTTTTCTGGTTCTGAATCTCCCACTCAATAAAATATCTACGACCTGTCGCTCTACTTGTAGGTTGGATTGAAAAAGGCAAGCTCTAGATCCGCCCAGCTATCACGAGGTATTCAAAACGCTACCTAATTGCAACCACGTCCGCGTATTAATCCTGATTTTTGTTATATGCCCTGTCCCACGCCAAACTCGATAACATGCGGACATAAACCTAGTATGAGCCATGGGAGTAGGGGTATTGTGCGACGTTATTTTAATCCATTGGTAAGTGGTGCTTTGGCTTAGTAGAAGTGAGCAAAATACTTCTATCAACGTGGTTAATGTCGATTTGACCGCAGAGTGCCATTGTGGCATCAAGTTCATGGGCGATGATTTCCAAACTGCGCGTCACACCTGCTTCACCCAAGCTGCCCAGGCCATAAAGAAATGCTCGACCGATTAAAGTGCCTTTGGCACCCAGTGCTATGGCCTTCAGCACGTCTTGGCCGCTACGTATACCACTGTCAATCCATACCTCGATCCGATCACCAACCGCATCGACGATGTCCGGCAATGCGCTAATAGTTGATTGGGCACCATCAAGTTGACGTCCGCCGTGGTTGGACACAATCAGTGCGTCAGCCCCGATTTCGGCTGCTAGGCGTGCATCATCCGAGTCAAGAATTCCCTTCAAGATAAGTTTTCCTGGCCACCGTTTGCGCACCCATAAAACATCGGCCCAACTCAGGCTCGGATCGAACTGTTCTTGGATCCAGGAAGATAGTGAAGACATGTCGCTGATGTCCTGGACGTGTCCGACGATGTTGCCAAACTGACGACGCTTGGTGGACGCCATACCTAGACACCACTTTGGCTTGGTCATCATATTGAGCATGTTGGGCACGGTTAGCCGTGGCGGTGCCGACAGACCATTTTTGATGTCTTTGTGTCGCTGTCCACTGATTGGCAAATCGAGCGTAAGCACCAAGGCACTACAGTTTGCGGCAATCGCACGCATTATCAGGCGTTCAATGAAATCCCTGTCGCGCATCATGTACAACTGAAACCAAAACGGCGCTGCGACGTGTTCGGCGATGTCCTCCAGAGAGCAGATACTCATCGTTGACATCGTGTACGGAATGCCGAATTTTTTTGCCGCTCTGGCCGCGAGTATTTCGCCGTCGGCATGCATCATCCCAGCAAGTCCCGTTGGCGCGAGGGCAACAGGCATTGCTACCTTCTGCCCAACCATCGTGGTGAGCAGATTGCGTTTCTCTATATCGATGGCAACGCGTTGACGAAGCTTTATAGCGTGGAAGTCTGATTCGTTTAGGTGGTAGGTAGATTCTGTCCAGGAGCCGGAGTCTACATAGTCATAAAACATTTGTGGAATACGTTTTTTTGCTAAGACACGAAGGTCTTCGATACACGTTATAGGCAGGGCCATCGAGTACTCCTTTTTAAAAGGCGTGGAGGTGTTATTTGTTTACCAATCTGGCAGGCACTGCGGCGAGAGTAATAATGCTTCCGGCAACGAGTACCGTAGCGACGACATACAGCCCTATATCAGCGCTATGGGTGAGATCTTTGATCCAACCGACCAGATAGGTACTGATGAACCCACCAATGTTGGCGACGGCGGTAATCAAGGCAATACCTGCGGCAGCAGCGGCGCCCCCAAGAAATGCTGTGGGCATGCTCCAGAAAATAGGTGCCATGGCCTGGATTCCGATAGATGCAAGTGTTAGCGCAGGCAGAACAAAGTAAATGCCGTACCCGGTCAAGGTGCTCAGTGACAGTCCGATGGCACCAACTCCCATGGCGATCGATAGATGCCATCGACGCTCTCGGGTTTTGTCTGAATGGCGTGCCCATAAGACCATTGACACCATCCCAAAGGTGTAAGGGATGGCGACCAGCAACCCCACGTTCAGGACATCTTTAACTCCAGCCTCCTTAATCAGAGTCGGCAACCAGAAACTGAAGGTATAGATGCCCATTCCACAGGTAAAAAAGATCAAACCCATCAGCCAAACTCGTGGATCCTTAAAGGCCTGAGCAATGGAATGTAGGTGCTTGTCACCTGCCTCGCTTTGGATATTTTTTTCAAGAATTTCTTTCTCGCTGGATGTCAGCCAACGGGCTTTTCTAATGCCGTCATCCAAAAAAAATAGAACCGCAATACCGACCAGCAAAGACGGAGCTGCCTCCAAGATAAATAGCCATTGCCATCCATGCAGACCCGATACACCGGTAAGTGCACTTATGATCCAGCCTGAGAGGGGGCCGCCGATTACGCCTGAAAGAGGAATAGCGCAATAAAAAAATGCGGTGATTTTGGCGCGTCGGCTGGCCGGATACCAATAGGTCAGATAAAGAATGATACCCGGAAGAAATCCAGCCTCTGCGACACCGAGCAGGAAGCGGATTACATAGAACATCGCAGGTGTTGTGACGAAAGCGGTGGCGGCGGAAAGCAGCGACCAGGTAATCATGATTCGCGCAATCCATCGTTTGGCACCCACACGCTGCAGCAAGATGTTGCTTGGCACTTCGACGAGTATGTATCCAACGAAGAAAATGCCTGCGCCCAAGCCATATACAGTCTCGCTCCACTGCAGATCATTAAGCATCTGCAACTTGGCAAAGCCGACGTTGACCCGATCCAGGTAAGCGCACAAATAGCACAAACACAGGAAAGGAATTATTCGCCAGGTAACTTTGGCATAAATCTGATTTTCAATTGATTTATCGTTTACAGGAGGTGTTAACGGAGAGAGGCTAGTCATAGTAGATCTCTTATTATTTTATTGGATAGTGCGTGACCTATCAGAGGGCGACCATCGAACGAAGTCTGAGTGCCGCGCTGCGATACCGACAATCGAAATATTTTTGCCCATCCGTTAATAAAACTCGTAAATTGGAGCGCGACAGACCTTCGCGAGGGCCCAGATGAATTTCACTATCAAGCAATTACGGACGTTCCTCGTCGTGGCTGACTCTCAGAGCTTCAGCCATGCTGCCCAGCATCTCCATCTGACGCCTGGAGCTGTAAGTCTGATCATCAAGGAGCTTGAACAGGAATTCGGTTTTTCCTTGTTCGATCGTACGACGCGAACCATGGTGCTCTCCAAAGCAGGAGAGGAATTTCGTCCGGCTGCCGAAAAAGTCATGCACGAGATTCAATCTGCGTTGTTGACAGTTGATACCATCAAAAACCAATCGACTGGTATCGTCCGGATTGCCGCCCCGCTGCTCGCTGCCAGCTCACTATTACCGACGGCCTTAGCCGTTTACCGAAAGCACAAGCCCGACGTCGTCGTCCGACTGATCGATTGCTCAGTGGACGATCTGGTGGACGCAGTGGCCAGTCATCGTGTCGATTTAGCCTTCGGTGCAGACCGAAAAACTGGCAATAAAGTTAAACGTATTGCACTGTATAAAAGTCCCTGGATGATGCTGTGTGCGCCTTCTAATGCTTTGGCGATCAGCCCCCGAATCACTTGGGGCGCGCTGAATGATCATTCGGTAATCACTACAGGAAGAGACTATGAAACTTACTTCACTGACGCTTTGCAGTATTTAACCGCTGACCAGCAATTCGAGCCGGATTATGTTGTAGACAATATCTCTACAGCCCTTGGACTGGCGACATCGGATCTGGCGGTGATGCTGTCATTATGCCCGGGTTTTTTAGCGAAGCAGGCTCGCTCTATGGGCCTTGTAATGAGACGGATTGAGGAGCCTGAGATTATTAGAGAGATGTCGATATATGTTCCTTGTGATCGCACTCTTACACCGGCAGCTCAAGCATTCCTCGAGTTTATTCAGCCCTACCTCAAACAGCAGGAGGAGGCCGGTTCAATCGTGGATTGACGGTATCGACGATCGGTCAACGCGTGGCATCGCCGCCTCGGTCAAGGGGATGTGCGCTGGGCTCTATAACGCGTAGGTTCAACTGCCTGTGGTCAAGCCAATCGTCTACGTCCTCGTGTTTGTGGATTGAGCAGGTCTAGAGGTCGCTTTCCTTCTAGACCCATAAGCAAATTGTCCAAAGCGCGCCGCGCCATTGCATTGCGCGTATCGTTTGTCGCGGAGCCAATATGAGGTACGGTTACGGCGTTTTTTAATTTGAAAAGCTTTGAATTCGCCAGCGGCTCATTCACATAAACGTCTAAACCAGCTGCTCGAATTGTCTTTTCTTCAAGCGCTTGGATTAGCGCGTCCTGATCAACCACCGGCCCACGAGAAACGTTGATCAAAATGCCTTCTGCCCCGATCAGTGCCAGCTCTTCTTGGCCGATGAGGTTTCTCGTCTCTGCGGTCAATGGAACGACCGGACAGACAAAATCAGACTCGCTCAACAGCTGTTCTTGAGAGACAAACCTTGCACCGAGTTCTTGCTCCAGCCGTGGTTTACGAGTTTTGCCACTGTACAAGATGTTCATGCCGAAGCCGAAACGCCCCCTGCGAGCGATGGCCTCTCCGATTTTGCCCAAGCCGATAATGCCCAAGGTCTTTCCGTGCACATCGCATCCAAAATGGGAGGCGTCGATTGTTTTTGACCAATTCCCATCTTTTGTCCAAGCATCAAGCTCTGGGATACGCCTCGCTGTGGCGAGGATCAGGGCAAAAGCGAGATCAGCGGTGGTTTCGTTCAGCACATCGGGTGTATTGGTCAACATGATCCCTCTGCTATCGAGATAGCTGAGGTCATAGTTGTCGTAACCCACCGAAATGCTGGAGATGATCTCAAGGTTTTTAGCCGACGCCAGTTCAGCCTCACCCAGACGACGATTCCCGCCGATTAGTCCATGAGCGTTGGGAAGGGCTGATTCGAACTGAGCATCCATGTCACCGAGTTGTGGGCTCATGATGACGATGTCGTACTTATCTACGTAAGGCTCTAGCATGCTGCGTGGGACTCTGCTGAAGGCCAAGATTGTCTTTTTCATGGCGCTTTATTCCACCTGCTTCAAGTTCAATTGAAGTCGTTATCTGACTTCAAATAGGTTTTCGCCCATTCGCGGTAGTTGTCCGAGAGTGTGTATTTTGAAAGCAGCTCTGGGAGTAAAAGCTCGCGCCCCTCTGCACCACTTTGTTCGCGTAGCGCCTCGTAGGTTGCTTTGATTGCGGACAGATAGGGGGCATGCCCATTGACGACGATCCGCACATTAGCCGCGCTCAGTTTCTCAATATCGCTCAGTGCGGGATTACCGTAATTGATGAGTATGATCGGAACGGTGAGATGCGCTGTGAGTGCTTCCAGATGCTGGAAGTCCTTTACTCCAACGAAGCAAATAGCTTCTGCTCCAGCCTTTTGATAGGCCGCAGTCCGAGCAATCGAATCTTCCAAAGTGGTAACGGCCACATTAGTCCTGGCGATGATGCTAAGGGCATCATCTGACCGGGCAAATCGTGCGGCGTAGATCTTGCTCGCGGCCTCTTCCATGGTGATGAGGACGTGCGATTGTTCGTCGTACCTGGCGGGCAGATGCGTGTCTTCCAGCGTCAGGGCGGCCACGCCGGCCTTCTGTAACTCCGTTACTGTTCGCATCACATTGAGCGCGTTTCCGAATCCATGGTCGGCGTCCCCAATTATTGGGATTTGACTGGCGCGCCCAACCCTGGAAACCTGTTCTGTATATTCATCCAGCGTGAGTAGTGAGATGTCCGGTGCTCCCAGTACTTGAAGCGAGGCGACCGATCCACCCTGAATAGCGACCTCAAAGCCAAGGTCAGAAGCCATTCGAACAGAGATCGGATCGAATACCGATGCGGCAAATTTACAGACTGTTCCGTGAAGCAAATCACTGAACGCTTGTCGTAGTTCATGATGAGTTCTCTCAATCACTTTTCTGCTCCATCACATTTCAACTGAGTACATCGCTGAATCGTCCTGCGAGAACGAGACATAAATTTGCTACCGGTCATTGCGTTCTATTGGAAGAGGAATGACCGGTAAGCGATGCCGATTACTTTTGCGCTAACAGGGCTTTACGCTCTGCCTTTTCGTTTTTCATTGCAGTAATTTCACGCTCGCAGGCCTCGACATCGAACGAGTTGTCCCACTTGGCAATCGCGATGGTGCCGATACCGTTGCCGATCAGGTTGGTCACGGCTCGTGCTTCGTTGAGGAATCGGTCGATACCCAAGAGCAGTACAAGGCCAACTAGCGGAATAGAGTGGATGGTTGTAAGCGTTGCCGCCAAGGTTATGAAACCGGCACCCGCCACGCCAGCGGAGCCTTTTGAGGTCAGCAGGAACACGCCCAATAGAATCATTTGATCCGCAAACGTCAGCGGCGTATTGGTTGCCTGTGCGATGAATATCGCGGCCATAGTGAGGTAGATGCAGGTGCCATCAGCATTGAAGGCATACCCCGTTGGTAGCACCATGCCCACCACTGACTTCTTGCAGCCCAGCTTTTCAAGTTTCACCATCATTCGCGGAAGCACAGCTTCGGTTGAGCAAGTGCCAAGCGTGATGAGAATTTCATCTTTGAAATAACGAAGAAATTGCATGAGCGGCATGCCCGACCATCTAGCAACCGTGCCCAGCACAACCACGATGAAAATCAAGGTCGTGACGTAGAGCGCGATCAGCAACTGGCCGAGTGACAACAAGGTACCAATCCCGTACTTGCCGATGGTGAAAGCCATCCCGGCGCCGGCACCAATCGGAGCCACGCGCATCACCATTGCCACGATCTTGAAAAGCCCCTGCAGAAACAGGTCGATGGTATTGATCAGCGGTTTGCTGGTTTCGCCCATTTGAACGAGGGCAATGCCCATCAAAACCGAAATCAGAATGACTTGAAGCATGACGCCATTCGAGAATGCGCCAATAAAAGTGCTCGGGATTATATTGAGAAAGAAATCGATTGTTCCGCCCTGTTCACTGGCGGCTTGGCTGTACTTGGCGATAGCGCTGGCATCAAGCGTGGTTGTGTTGATATTCATTCCAACGCCTGGCTTCGCGATATTGACCACAATCAGGCCAATGACTAGCGCAATGGTTGAAAGGATTTCAAAGTAAAATAGCGCTTTGACGCCGATCCGTCCGACTTCCTTGATATTGCCCATCTTGGCGATACCAACGACGACGGTGCCGAAAATAATAGGCGCCAACAACATTTTGATGAGTTTGATGAAACCATCCGCAAAAGGTTGAAGCTTGGCTCCGAATTGCGGTTCAAAGTGACCTATTGCTGCGCCGATGACGATGCCGATCAGCACCTGCACATACAGCTGGCTGTACCAGCGGGACTTGGAGATTTCCACGGAAGCACCTCATTTTATTTTTGTGATGGGCGTGTGGTTTTGGCGTCAGCGAGTGACGTCTGAGTCTGCGGTCTCTGCAAAAGAAACCGCAGATCGAGGTTGATCAGCCTTCGCCTAGCTCGCGCATGACAGCGTACAAGGCTGACTTGGCTTCAAAGCCAACACCTGGAATATCTGGCAGGCCGACGTATCCATTTTCCACCTTGATTCCGTCGGCGAAACCGCCGAAAGGCTGGAACACGTCGGGGTATGATTCGTTGCCGCCGAGGTGCAGACCGGCTGCGATGTTCAGGGACATCTGGTGACCACCGTGCGGCACCACGCGGCGGGAAGACCAGCCCATTTCTTCCATCACTTTCAAGGTGCGCATGTACTCCACGAGCCCATAGGACAGGGCACAGTCGAACTGGAGGAAGTCGCGATCCGGGCGCATGCCGCCGTGACGGAGCAAGTTACGGGCGTCCTGGTGGGAAAACAGGTTTTCCCCGGTCGCCATGGGCAATTCATAGTGATTGGCAAGCTCAGCTTGGAGTGCGTAATCGAGCGGGTCACCGATCTCCTCGTACCAGAACAGGTTGTACTTCTTGATAGCTTCCGCGTAAGCAATACCGGTCTGAAGATCGAAACGACCGTTGGCATCGACCGCCAGTCGACGACCGTCACCTACCACTTCGAGTACCGCTTCGATGCGACGGATATCTTCGTCCAGTGGCACTGCACCGATCTTCATTTTGACGACGTCGTAGCCACGATCCAGGTAGCTCTGCATTTCTGCTTTGAGCTTGGTCTGGTCTTTGCCTGGGTAGTAGTAGCCTCCTGCCGCGTAGACCCAGACTTTGTCATCGGCCACGCCGTTACGGTATCGATCAGCCAGCAGACGATAGAGAGGCTTGCCTTCGATCTTGGCAACGGCGTCCCACACGGCCATATCAATGGTGCCGACTGCAACTGAACGTTCGCCGTGACCACCTGGCTTTTCGTTGGTCATCAGGGTCTTCCAGATGGCGAACGGATCCAGGTTGTTGTTCTCTTGGTCGATAAGAGTATCCGGATCAGCTTCCATGATTCGCGCCAGGAAGCGATCACGCATCAACGCGCCTTGACCATAGCGACCGTTGGAGTTGAAGCCGTAGCCAATGACAGGTTTACCATCGCGAATCACATCCGTGATGACCGCGACGACCGAGCAGGTCATCTTTGAAAAGTCGATGTAGGCATTGGCAATCGGGGAGGCAATAGAAACTGTTTTTTCACGGATGTCTACGATACGCATGACGGGTTCCTCTTGTTGTTTGTGGCCCCACGTTATGCTTTGCGATGACACCCGCCCAATGCTATTAATGCCGCGCCCTATGCACAGGAGGCATTGCCTTTGGAACTCGTTTGGCTTGAGGATTTTTCAGCGCTTGCGGAATACGGCAGCTTTGTTCGGGCGGCTGAGGCGCGCCACGTAACTCAGCCCGCCTTCAGTCGCAGAGTCCGTTCTCTGGAGAACTGGATGGGCGTCGAATTGTTCGTCCGAACCCCGCAAGGAGCGACCTTAACCGAGGCTGGAAGACAGATTTTACCTAGCGCTCAAGAGGCTGCCAGACGTTTGTACCGGATGCGTTCTGAGGCACAGGAAGTAGCGGGGATGGCCGCAAAAACACTGCAGTTTGCAGCCACTCATTCCTTGTCATTTACCTTCTTCCCAAGGTGGTTGAGAAGTGCAGAAAATGGCGCGCCAATAGATGCCGTACGTTTGCATTCAGACAGCATGGCTGTTTGCGAGCAGATGCTGATACACGGTCAGGTTCAATTCCTGCTTTGCCATCGCCACCCCGACGTTCCACCCTTGCTAGCCCCTGATCAGTTCACCGGGAAAAAGGTCGGAGAGGATGTACTCATACCCTTAGCGAGTGCCTTTGCCACTTTGGATACGTCCCCGGAAACATTGCCTTATTTGGCATATACTCAGGAATCGGGTCTAGGCCGCATCGTCGCTCACCGACTCCACGGCAAGGAAGACTACCTTCATCTCAAGCCGCTCTTTAGCAGTCATCTTGCAGCAGTTCTGATGTCGATGGCACTGGAAAACAAGGGCGTAGCCTGGTTACCAAAAAGCCTTACCGAGCAGGAAATGGCAGATGGACGTTTGGTCAGAGCTCTCGACGAAAGCTGGGATATACCGTTAGAGATTCACCTCACCCGACCTAAAGCTCCCATTAGCCGTTCTGCAGAAGAGTTTTGGGCTAGGTTGGGTGGGTAGATCCATCCAATGACCCCATTTTTTCACTTTCCAGCGGTGCTCTGGGAAGACAGAAAACTTGGCTGTTAGCACCTGATTGTCTGCTATTGGCCGAAAGCGGTCGTTCATGAGCGGCAGCTATTGGCCCAGGCTGTGTGAAAAAGCATGGACCGTTTTGAAGTCTGCATTGCTAGGTAAAATCTGCAACGTTTGGTTAGTCTCTCTATCCGGCTTCTGGCGCGGACTGAACAAAAACGACATTTTCCCTCTTTACTGGCTCGGCCTTTCGAGGGCTGATCAATATGCGCTTTCCCCAAGCTGGCAAGATTCGAAATCACCGAAATTTGCTTTATGCGGAATTATGCAAAAATTCATAATTTCTCTCACTGTCTGTTTGGGCAATGAAACCGAAGGGTGCAAGCTGCTGGTGAGCCGACTTGGCCTCACGCGTTGGGCCTAACTTTACAGTTGGTAAGTTTGGGGGGGGCGTCACATACCGCGTCAAACTTGCCTTAACAGTGGCTGAGGTCGTTAGTTGCTGCGGTTTCGGTCGCATTTATTTCTGAAAGCTACATGAAGCGTAAACAATCAATCTTGCCCACCGCCTGTGAGTTGCATCAATTTCCAATCAGTTGCATTTATTGCCAAATGTCACAGCGCTCCTATCTAAGGGAAACGGCTGTGGCTAGAGCCCTGTCCATCGGGAGTAGCGGCTGTGCAGACAAATTTTCTTGAGAGGAATGCCATTAATGGGGCATTACCTGATCTCGTCGCCAGATGGTTCCAGCAATGGCACCTGGCTTGAAGTCGATGATGCCTGCAGAACCCAGTGGAGAAGTGGCTTGCAGTGGAGGATCAAGACTGAGCGTTTGCCCGGTGCTGAGCTGTAGCTGTGTGAAATACACATCGTGTGAGTCATTGACCTTGTTGACCAGACGTCCAAACAAGCGGCTACCTCGCGCGATTGCCACGTTCTCGTAGTCGTCGTAAACATTCTCGTAGACCATCGCCGCAACATAGTTAGGGTCTACACGCTCCAGTCTCAGATTAAGGAACGTACCTTCAGTTACTTCATACGGCACGGTCACGGGTCGCTGAGCGATTGCCACCGGCTGTTGAGCCTGCGCCAAACCTGCAAAAAGCAATTCGAGAGTCACCGTAGTGGCCCAAATGAGTTTTTTACCTACCATCAATAACTCCTGACATCAGCGAGCCGCCGTGCAAAAAACAACTCGGTAATGGGCGAAAAAATATTTTGTGAATCTACTCGAGCGGTCTTCAATCGTCAGCGTCTGACTGCGCCTTACGAGGCACCGATACCGACGGGGTGAAAAACATGGTGCGTTGCGAGGCCGGCATCAAGATGTCAGTGGACTTGATGCTGCTGCCTTTTCGGCGCTTGGTTCGCCCATCCTTGTCAAAGACTTCGATGTCCTTGCACAGGATCGGCATGTGAAGCGCTTCACGAACGATGCTTTCGTTAGCCATAGTCCCGTTGGCCATGCCCCTCATCATCATTCCGAACGACTGGGTTGGCTGGTCGTAGATCTTGCTTGGCAGCAGTTCAGACAGCTCCGTCTCGATCCGCTTGCCGGTCGCGCCATCGAAGAAGTGTTCCTCACCGAAGCCCAGGTTTCGCTGATCGGTCACCTGGATGTCGCGCTTGGTGTCGTAGCCAACAAACAATGCAGGCGTCATGGAGTGCGAAAAGTGGTTGCCGTACTTCCAATGGATTTCTTTCATCACCGCATTGGCGCGATAGCTGTTGGCAAGGTGGATGAACCAATAAGTCCTTGGATTGGAACCGAAGGGTGTAATGAAAAAGACCGTCATGAATTCCGCGCCGCTTTCTTTCAGAATACCTTCTGCCAGAAATCTCTGTATGAGGTGCTGCCATTCACGACGCATCGTGGCCTTGAAAGAGGGAAGTTTTTCCCACGGAATGTACTTCTCAAGATCGATGTTTTGCAGTGCCTTGCGGTTTTCATCTCGTTCGGACAGATAGTCAATCAAACTGTCCACGTTGAAGGTTAATAAAACCTCTGCATTATCCACTTCATTGAAAATGGTTCGAATGCTCGAAAATGGCACATCTTTGTACGCGTATTGATCCAGCAGAAACAGCGCTCGTTCGGAAAGCTTGAATTTCTTGATTTGGTTAATCAGAGCGGGAAGAGCATTGGTAAAGCGCGACTTGAGCAAAAATACATTCTGGTCGATAAGATGGCTGTATCCCCTTTCAAAAAGCACGCCACGTAAATAATCGATATTGTCTTTCTTGATATCTACGAAATAGTAGTTGGCTGCAACCTCGCGATCTTGTCGCCTTAGAATGTTGAGCTCGGCGACGGTTTGTCGCACGGTATCCAAGGCAATGATCGGTGAGCCGTAGTGGATGCCCACACCGTCGTCATCTTGGTAAACACCACCTCCACAGAAGCCGTCGATGATATTTATCCCGATCTTGGGGATTCGCTGATTGCTCATCACGACTGTGATGTAAGTGCGAATATAATCCTCAATGATTTTGTGCTTTATCTTGCTGTGCGGGTCAATCTGGGGATACGTTCCTGTGAAAATATTCCATTTGTATTTTTCATCCTTGGCCATGTCGTCTGTCCCTAACTCAGGCTAAATTCAAAAGAGGTATCTCATCCCAGGTTTGACCGTTCAACAGTCGCCCATTGGCTTTCTTCGAGCGTTTGACGCCGTCTGCCCCCCAGCCTCCCCATTGTTTGAAGAAGAAGGCCGAGCCTGATGTATCGCACTGGCGATGAATGTTATCGACCCATTCTTGTTGCATTGGGCGTGCCTTGTTACCTGACTCGCCACCGACAATCACCCAGTGGATGTCGGTCAGATCGATCTCGCCTAAATCTTCCAGAAGAGGTTCTGCCGAAAGAAACCTGATTGTTGCATTGACCCGACGCAGGCAATCAATACGAGGAACACCGTATGCCTTGTCCTCAACCGAGACGCCCAGCCAGGCATTGGTCGGTGGAGTGCGCTTACTAAAATAGTCTGCGAGTCTTTCGGCCCGTTTTGTCAGAATTTGGAAGGTATGTTGCGTTGCTTCGCGAATTACCTCAAAGACCTGATCGATATAATGATCCGGGACTTTTTCATGAAAGAGGTCAGACATCGAATTTACAAAATAAATGGTCGGCTTTTTGCGCTGAAGTGGTTCTCGCAGTTTTTCCGGGCGCAGGCTAAGCTTAAATCCATTCTCGTAACCTGGCGTACCCATCGCTTGCAAACGATGGGCCATGTTTTCTGCATAACAATGCTTGCAGCCCGGCGATACCTTGGTGCACCCAACAATAGGGTTCCAAGTCATTTCAGTCCATTCAATGCTCGTCTGGGTACTCATTGCACTTTCACTCCTGTCGTCATGCAGGAAAGTCTTAATCATGGGTTTGAAATAGCACTCGCCACTGAAGAGGCGGCGCATATATTCTAATCCCTGCCAAGTTTCAAGCATACCACAAAGCTTTCAAAAAACTAGGCAAATAGTCTGGCGACATAAATAAAAGTCACTTTAATTTGATATATAAGACAAGCGGTGACGAGTTGGATTTTACTTATTGCTGCTCATGGGTATCACCAATGAATTGATGAGATCATTCTGCGCAAAGTGCCCAACGCTCGCTTGCTCTTGGCCAATTAGGTCGGACAGGTTTTTTTGTCCGACTTTTAACGTCTGTATTCAAGTTGTATATCTTTCCTTCCTTCACGAGTTCTTTAAAGGCGAGCTGGAAGTCCGTAGGGTATAGGTCCGTTTCTTCTAAAAAGTCCGCCCAGCACTCATTGTCTATGAGCATCGGGCTCGTCGAGAGCTTTGTGAGCAAGTAGGTCTTTGCAAGCGTTCGATTGTCTTGAGCACCCGTTGCCTCAGGCGGCTCCTCGATGGTGCCAAACAGGTCGTCGATCGGCGCGCGTTTGCTCGATTGTTGTCGCAATTTTGTCTCAAACTGACTGACGCGTTGAATCATGTGCATTTGCTCGGCGGCTTCTTTAAAGACAATCAGGCCTTTTGGATGTCGGGTGAGATAAATCAGGAAATACAGCACACGATCCATCCCGGGACGTTCCACCGTCACGTGTGCCGACCTGCCACCGTAAAGGCTTCCAATCGCCTGGCGGTACTGCGTGACGATAATGCGCTGTCGCTCGGTCGCCGACTCTCTACCCGAAAAGCTAACCGGTTTGCCCAACAGCTCTTCCACGTTTGCCTGCTGGGCTTTCATCGACATCGCTCTGTTGATGAAGTCATACATCAGGTTGATGAGGAACTCTGCTTTGTTTAACGCCAGTAGTGGAGCAAGCACCGGAGCGTTGATGACCTTGCGCCACCCTTTAGGGTCGATAAAAAAGAAGGTGAAGTTATGCGATGCCCACGCGGCAATCTCAGGAATTTTGGTGGTGTAATCGCCCTGGATGCAGTCTGCTGCAACGCAGGAGTTCGAATCGCTGTCGAGAAAGCTTTTCAGCTTTGAGAAAGCTTCTTTGTTTTTCTCGATGTATAAGGCACGGAATTTAACTTTGCAGCCGTGGACCTCTTCGAGCGACTTGGCGCAGTCTTTCATCAGCTTCAGTGAAATGCCGATAGAGGTGTCGCGCAAATCCTCAGATTCTTCAGACCACGGACCAGCGAAGCAGTCTACGTAATTGATGACTGTTTCATTTCTGCCAATAATCATGAAAAGCCGTTGGAGATAGGTCTTTAGAATCGTGTGCTTTACGTAAGCCTGTTCCCGACCATGGTACTCCACTGGTATCGCCGCCATAACACTTCCCTGTTGATGCGCTCGCTCACTGAAGCCGGTCGAACGATATGGATATTTCGTAGTGGCGATACGATATCTGAGCCGTTGCGGGATGGCTACGGTGGAGACGCCCTCGATCGGCGCTAGCCAAGTGGTTACGCCTGCTAAAGATTGACCCTAGCAGTCGGGCCAAGCCGATAGAAACAGGCTCGCTACGACACATGAATGTGATCGCCAACGAAAAAGTCGCTCGATCTCGCACGCTACCCAGATCTGGCAGCTAGGACTTGGAAAGCCGGGCGGAAGCATGACTTCAGAGTCCAAAAAAAGCTTTATGCACAATTATGCAAAAAAACATAATTGCTATGAGGTATAGCTGGGCTACGAATAATGGGGTGTGTTGGACACCGGCTCTAAGCAGTTCAACTTGCAGATTTGAAAGGCACGCGCGCTCGAAGAAGTGAGTGAAACCACAAGCTGAGGCAGGTACCGCGAGAACCGCGGTGAAACGCGTAACCCCCAATGTTTTCTCAGTTTATTCCTTGTTTTCTCTTTTATTTCTTTTTGTCCCAAGCCGCCACCCACCAGTGCCGGGCCTGAGGCGGAGTGGTGGGGTTGTCGGAAGGGGCGCTGCGGCCAATGACTCAACGGCACACAACTGGCGACCGATTGAATCGCCGCGACTTCCAGTGCTTCGCTCTCGGCCAATGGCGGTAACAACCCCGGCAGACGACTCGCCAACAACGTTTTTCCTGTCCCCGGCGGACCGCTGAACAGCAGGTTATGAGCCCCCGCCGCTGCAATCAGCAAGGCTCGCTTGGCCGCAAGTTGTCCCTGAACTTCATTCAAGTCGGGATAGGGTTTGCTGGCGTAGAGCAAACCGTTGGAAGCGTAGGGTTCGATGGGCGTGTGACCATTGAAATGCGCGACCGCTTGAAGCAGATGATCCACCGCAATCACCTTCAACCCCGACGCCAGGCAGGCTTCTTCAGCGTTCGCTAGCGGCACCACCAGCGTGCGCCCGGCCTTGCGCGCCGCCAGCGCCGCCGGCAACACCCCGCGAACCGCACGCACCGCGCCCGACAGCGCCAGCTCTCCCAGGCACTCCACGTCATCCAGCGTCAACGTCGGCACCTGCACGCTGGCCGACAGAATCCCCAAGGCAATCGCCAGATCGAACCGCCCGCCATCCTTCGGCAAATCGGCGGGAGCGAGATTCAAGGTGATGCGCCGCGCTGGAAATTGCAGCCCCGAATTGATGATCGCGCTACGCACCCGATCCTTGCTTTCCTTCACCGCCGCCTCGGGCAGCCCGACCATGGTCAGCGACGGCAAGCCGTTAGCCAGATGCACTTCGACGGTGACGGCGGGCGCATCCACGCCGACTTGGGCGCGGCTGTGGACGATGGAGAGGGACATGGTCGTTCCTTGAGCTGACGGGGAACCGCTTCCTGCGGGTTTTTGAAGGGTAGACGGGGAGTGAGGGTTTAGCGTGGCGGCAAGGGAAGGAAACTTTCGCAGGATGTTGCGAGTTTTGGTGAGCTAATCCGGGAGCTTCGTCAGGCTCGTGCCTGCAAGCCAGCCACTCGGTTCAAGTTCTTTGCCCTGAGCAGCGGCGACATCAAAAAAGCGGCGTTGATTGGCCGATACGCTCCCGGCTAACCGGAGTGCCTCAGCATGATATTTAGTGGCGAGTAACAGTTTGGCTTTTTGTTTTTTAGATTTCATAGCGACCTTTTCGATTTGTAGATTGGTTTTTTTGGGTCAGTCAGCTTAAGAGGTGGACACGGTTTTGATGCAATGGGAATTGGCGCTTGTTTTTGTAGGATTCGGCTGGATTTCGAAAGCCTTCTGAAGGGCTCGGGTAGTCCTTTTCCTAAAGTTTTGAGAGGGGGACCAAGAATCGCAACACCGCGTTTGCATTAGTGAATTCAGGTTATACACTCAAGATTAATGCATAACGTTAAGCTTTAAATTATGATCGTTGGCTTTAAGTGTTCTGAGACCGAGTACCTGTTTCGCAACGGAAAGACCCGTATGTGGTCAGCCATTCTGAGTGTCGTGGAACGAAAGCTGACGATGCTTGATGCTGCTGCGGTGCTGATGGACCTTCGATCACCACCAGGCAATCGATTGGAGGCGCTGGAAGGAGATCGAAAAGGTCAGCACAGCATCCGCATCAACGCTCAATGGCGAATTTGCTTTGTTTGGGGTCTTAACGGACCAGAGAATGTCGAAATCGTCGATTATCACTGAGGTGAGTAATGACTAAGAATGGTATGCGCCCGGTTCACCCTGGCGAGATCCTCAAAGAGGAATACCTGGAGCCTCTGAGCCTTACGGCTGCAGCCTTGGCCAGAGCGTTGAGCGTTTCGACGCCTACGGTGAACGACATCGTACTTCAGCGTCGAGGTGTCAGTGCCGATATGGCTCTAAGGCTATCTATCTGCCTGGACACGACTCCCGAGTTTTGGCTGAACCTGCAATCGACATACGATTTGCGAAAAGCCGAGATCGAACGAGGGGCTGCGATCCGGGATCAGGTTGAGCGGCTCCCGCACTGCGCCTGAACCTCTGTTCCTGAACGAACCCCACGCGATAAACGTGGGGTTTTTTGTCGTTCAGAATGCCTGGAGTATTCGTGACGCACGCTTCCACCACGGAGCATTGACCATACTTCGCGGTCGCTCCTCATTCGGCAGCAGTTGCGGAACATCCTGCAACCGAATCCACGGCTGGTTATTCCAGTGCAGCAAACTCAACGACATCTGCGGCCAATTGAGCAGGCTCAGAATCGGGCGTTCGATTGAGGTGGGATGTTGGGCGTCTCTGAGGGCTGGGACCACGTCGTGGGTCAGCCATTCGCGCAGGCCTCGGTATTCGGGGCAGTAGTGGTAGACCAGTAATGCGTAGACGCCGGATTCGCTGATCAGCAGTGTGTTTTCTACAGTGCCGTGGATGAGCATTTGCAGATTCTGGTGTTGGTCGGGATCGAGTTTGCGTAGCGCTCGTTCGTCGAGGAAGAGGCGGAGCAATCGGCCGAGGTCGCGGGCGCTGAACCAGGCTTGGTTTTCGAGGAGGAGGGCGTGGAGGTGGAGTTTGTGGCGGGTGAAGATGTGGGGGATTAGATAGTTTTCGTCCATGGTGCAGTTCTCGGGATCAAATGAAGAAAACTGCCTCTGATCGTCGCCAAACGAAAAAGGTGGCAGCCATGCGCGGGTTGGCGAACCGGTGACGCCCGAAAACCGGCAGACCCGAAGGTCTCCCACGCATAGCCGCCATAATTCGAGATGGGAACAAATTCCTCGGTCGAATGTGGTCGCGGTGCGTCGGGGTCTTCCGGGTCGCCAAACCCAGAGCTGAACATTCAGCTGGGGATGAGCATAGAAACTGGAGGCCTTACGACGCAATCGGACGGCGGTGGTGTTCTTTGTAGGACGTTGGCGGGATGTTTGCGAGGCTAAGGATCAAAAGATCGCAGCCTTCGACAGCTCCTACAAAGGTGGTCTGTCCAGTATGGGAGGGCTGGTAGACCGAGGCGCCCTCATTCGCGAGCAAGCCCGCTCCCACAGGGAATGCATTTCACAGAAGAGTCAGTGCGTTACTCGGCAGGTGGATTGAGCTTCGCTTCCAGCTCCGCCACTTTCGCCTCCAAGCTCTCCAACCGGGCGCGGGTCCGCGCCAGCACAACCATCTGGCTGTCGAATTCTTCACGGCTCACCAAGTCCAGCTTGCTGAAGCCGCTCTGCAACAAAGCCTTGAACTGGCTTTCGATTTCGCTTTTCGGCAGTGGGGTGTCGCCGCTGAAGAGGCGGGAGGCGGTGCCGCTCAGGGCGTCGAGGAAGTCTTTGGGCGCGAGCATGGGAAATGTCCTGTCAACAATGGCGGGCAGTGTATCACGCAGTGTCTATAGTCAATCTCGAAGGCTGGGATGCACGCTTTTCGCGCATACGAGTGGGCGGCCGCGCACTGTTGTTGTGCGTAACCGTTGCGTCAATCGGCTGGAGAGGTCTGCGTTAGCGGCCAAGGGCTTGAAATCAATGGGTTTTGGATAGATGGCAAGCTTTCTGCTTAGTCGCTGGTGACCCATGCACTGATGCAGTCGCTGTGACGAATGCAGTGCGCCAAGCGGAACGGGGGAAGTTTCGTGCGGAGTGGTTAGCTGGCGTCGGATGGGCAGGTAAGGCCGACGATGCGTTACAAAGCCAGGCACTGCGCTTAGACTTGAGTCGGGTTTGTTTTCCTGGGGCAAGTCCACCAATTCGGGAGAGAGTTTTCATGAAGCTAGTCACTGCCATCATCAAGCCGTTCAAACTGGACGACGTGCGCGAGTCGCTGTCCGAGATCGGCGTGCAGGGCATTACCGTTACTGAGGTCAAAGGCTTCGGTCGGCAGAAGGGTCACACCGAGCTGTATCGCGGCGCGGAGTACGTGGTCGATTTTCTGCCTAAGGTGAAGATCGATGTCGCCATTGACGACAAGGATCTGGACCGGGTTATCGAGGCGATAACCAAGGCCGCCAACACCGGCAAGATCGGTGACGGCAAGATCTTCGTGGTCAATCTGGAACAGGCGATTCGCATCCGTACCGGCGAAACCGATACCGACGCAATCTAAGCCGCCACAAACCCAACGCCCCAGGAGAAAACAAAATGACTCTGCGTAAATTCGCAGGGCTAGGAGCCCTGTTGTCCATCGTAATGCCTGGCCTGGCCATGGCGGCAGATCCGGTGGCGCCTCCAGTCCTCAATTCCGGCGATACCGCCTGGATGATGACCTCGACAGCCCTTGTGCTGTTCATGACCATCCCCGGCCTCGCGCTGTTCTACGGCGGCATGGTTCGTTCCAAAAACGTTCTTTCGTTGATGATGCAATGCTTCGCCATTACCGGCCTGGTCACCATCCTGTGGTTCCTTTACGGCTACAGCATGGCGTTTGACACAACGGGTATGGAAGCTAACGTCGTCAACCTCAATTCGTTTGTCGGCAGCTTCGCCAAGGCATTCCTCGCCGGCATCACGCCTGCCAGTATTACCGGCCCCGCGGCGCTGTTTCCCGAGGCGGTGTTTGTCACCTATCAGATGACCTTCGCCATCATCACCCCCGCGCTGATCGTCGGTGCTTTCGCCGAGCGGATGAAGTTCTCCGCAATGCTGGTGTTCATGGGGATCTGGTTCACCCTGGTTTACGCGCCGATTGCGCACATGGTCTGGAGCGGTCCGGGTTCGCTGTTGGGCGACTGGGGCGTGCTCGACTTCGCAGGCGGCACCGTGGTGCACATCAACGCCGGTGTGGCCGGGCTGATCGCCTGTCTGGTACTGGGCAAGCGTAAAGGCTTCCCAACCACCCCGATGGCTCCGCACAACCTCGGCTATACCCTGATGGGTGCCGCGATGCTCTGGGTTGGCTGGTTCGGTTTCAACGCCGGTTCCGCTGCCGCAGCCAACGGCACTGCCGGTATGGCCATGCTGGTGACTCAGATCGCTACCGCCGCCGCAGCCTTGGGCTGGATGTTTGCCGAGTGGCTGACCCACGGTAAACCGAGCGCACTGGGTATCGCTTCGGGCGTGGTGGCCGGTCTGGTTGCGATCACTCCGGCGGCGGGTACCGTTGGCCCGATGGGCTCGATGATCATCGGTCTGGCAGCGGGCGTGGTGTGCTTCTTCTGCGCCACGACTCTGAAACGCAAAATGGGTTACGACGACTCCCTCGACGCTTTTGGCGTGCACGGTATCGGCGGTATCCTCGGCGCGATCTTGACGGGTGTGTTCGCTGCACCGTCCCTGGGTGGTTTCGGCACCGTCACCGACATCGCGGCTCAAGTCTGGATTCAGTGCAAAGGCGTGGGCTTCACGGTGATCTACACCGCGATCGTCACCTTCATCATCCTCAAGGTGCTGGACGCTGTCATGGGTCTGCGCATCACCGAGGAAGAAGAAGCAGTCGGCATCGATCTGGCGCTGCACAACGAACGCGGCTACAACTTGTAAGCACGCCTATAAAAAATGCCCGGCTTGCCGGGTATTTTTTTGTCTTGATTTTGTCAGTGAAGGAAAGGCTGAAAGGTTTTTTCATACACGTTCAGGGGCGTTTACAACGGGTGTTTTTCTGCGGCCAATGGCTTACACGATTGAAGGAATATTAGGGCCTTTGTTTTTTCCCAGAGCGCGCTAGAATGCGCCCCGAACGTGCGGAGAACTGTATGTGGCTACAGACTCTGATTACCTTGCGGGCACGGCCCCGGGGCTTTCATCTGGTAACGGACGAGTTACTCGCCGGCTTGCCTGAACTCAAGGCGTGTCGGGTCGGTCTGTTGCATTTGTGGCTACAGCATACCTCGGCGTCGTTGACCATCAACGAGAACGCCGATCCGGCGGTACGTCGCGACTTCGAACGATTTTTCAATCGTCTGATCCCACAAGGAACGGACGACTATGAGCATAACGACGAAGGCCAGGACGACCTCCCGGCGCACTTCAAGGCCAGCGTACTTGGCTGTCAGCTCAGTTTGCCGATCTCGGCAGGCCGACTGGCGTTGGGAACCTGGCAAGGCGTTTATCTGGGCGAGCACCGTGATCATGGCGGTGCCCGTAAAGTCCTCGCCACCGTGCACGGTGAAGGGGAATAAACCGCTGGTCACCAGCGGTGGTTGAATTTTTTCCGGCGGCCTTCGACAGAAGGCAAAGCTGGGCTATAACTAATCTGCTTTTCGCAAGTCATGAGGTAGAACATGAGCGACGATGATCTGGAAAACGACGACCTCGAAGTAGGCGACGACGACGAAACCGAAGAAGGCCTGGAAGCGGCGGCTGAAGACGTCGCTGAAGACGACGGCGGTGATGTGCCCGTTCCGACTGCCAAAGGCAAAGCCAAGGCAGCGGTATCGGTCGATGAGCTGCCGAGCGTTGAAGCCAAGAACAAGGAACGCGATGCCCTGGCCAAGGCCATGGAAGAGTTTCTGGCACGGGGCGGCAAGGTGCAGGAAGTGGAGGCCAATGTGGTCGCCGATCCTCCCAAGAAGCCTGATAACAAGTACGGCAGCCGGCCTATCTAAGCGCCTGCTTCCTGCTTGCTGAAAAAAGCCCGCCGTCGCTGCGGGCTTTTTCATGGGTGAAAATCAAAAGATCGCAGCACCTCAAATATCGACTGAGTTCCAGCGGGCGAGCAGTGCAGGCAACTCGGTCAAACTGCGAATCTCGGCATCCGGCGCCTTCTCGGCTTCCCACACTTTGCCCGCCGGGTTAAACCAGATCGCTCGCAACCCCGCCTGCTGTGCTCCGGCAATGTCATCGCCAGGATGATCGCCGATATGCACCGCGGTTTCGGCGGTCGCGCCGCCCCGTTGCAACGCTTCATGAAACAGTCGCGCATCCGGTTTGGCGATGCCGATGTCTTCGGCGCACAGGGCAAACCTGAAGTAATCCGCCAGGCCCAGTCGGCGCACATCGGCGTTGCCGTTGGTCACTACACCGAGGGCGTAGTGCTTGGCGAGTGTCTCCAGCGTCGGCTCGACTTCGGGGAAAACTTCCAATTGATGCCGGGCATGCAGAAACACTTCAAAACTTTGATCAGCCAGGTCTGAGGCTTGACCATGGTCGTAACCAGCCTCTTCCAGAGCATGAAAAAGCACCCGCCGACGCAGCGCACTGATTCGGTGCTTGAGGTTCGGCTCGTTGCTCAACACCCGCTCGCGAATCGACCACAAATGCTCCACCGGCACCGCGCCCAGGTTCGGCGCATGCTCGGTCAGCCATTCACGCAATATGGCTTCGGCGCTGGCGATTACCGGGGCGGTGTCCCACAGGGTGTCGTCGAGGTCGAAGGTGATCAGTTGGATGGTCATGAATCATCGCCTTTAATGCGTTTGGCCCGTGGATGGGCGCTGTCGTAGACCGTCGCCAGGTGCTGGAAGTCCAGATGGGTGTAGATTTGGGTGGTCTTGATGTCTGAGTGGCCGAGTAGCTCTTGCACGGCGCGCAAGTCCTGAGAGGACTCCAGCAAATGGCTGGCGAAAGAGTGTCGCAACATGTGCGGGTGCAGGTTCTGCCCCAGCTCGCGCTCGCCGGCGGCCTTGACCCGCACCTGAATCGCCCGAGGACCGAGGCGCCGACCTTGCTGGCTGACAAACACTGCGTCGTCCGCCGGGTTGGTCATGGCCCGCAACGGCAGCCACAGTTCCAGTGCTTCGCGAGCCTTTTTACCCACCGGCAACAGCCGGGTCTTGCTGCCTTTACCGAGGACCTGGACCATGCCGTCAGCCAGGTCCAGCTGATCGAGGTTGAGCCCGGTCAGCTCCGAAAGCCGCAAGCCGGAGGAGTAGAACAACTCCAGAATCGCCTGATCCCGACGGGCCAGAAAATCATCCTCCACCGCGCCTTCCAGCAGTTGCAGCGCACGGTCGGTGTCGAGGGTTTTCGGCAGACGACGCTCGCCTTTGGGCGGTGCCAGGCCGTTGGCCGGATCGTGGTCGCACAGGCCTTCGCGGTTCAGATAATGATAGAGCCCGCGCACCGCCGACAGTAGCCGTGCCAGGCTGCGGGACGATTGGCCTTGTGCATGCAGACGGGCGATCAGGCTGCGCAGCCGCTGGATATCCAGTGCGGCCCAGCTGCCGATGTTCTGTTTGACGCACCAGCCAAGCACTTTATCGAGGTCGCGGCGGTAGGCGTACAGCGTATGCGGCGACACTTGCCGCTCACTGCGCAGGTGTTCGCAGTAAGCGTCCAGTTGCCGTTCCACGATCAGCGTACCGAGCGCAGGGAGTTGTTGACCCGTGGCAGTACGCGACCCATGACTTCGGCGATGTAGCTGAGGAACAATGTGCCCACCGAACTCTTGTAGTGCTGCGGATCGCGGCTGGCGATGGCCAGAACACCGTGGATGCCCTGGTGGCTGATGGCGACGACGGCGGTGGAGCCGATCTGCTTGCGCTGTTCTTCGCCGAACAGGAAGTCCAGTTCATGCTCACGCAGGCTGCCGCAGACGCTCTTGTCTTCCGAGAGCAGGCCGCCGATGGCCGTTTGTGCGTCGGCGTGGGTGACCCAGCGGCCTACCGGCATCGGGTTGTCGCCCAGCAGGATCAGGCTGACGAAGGGCACCTGAAAGTCCTGGCGCAGGCTGTCTTCGACGCCGATCACCACGTCATCCAGGCTGGTCGCGTCCATCAACGTGAGAATCAGACGGCGGGTCTTGTCGAACAGGCGATCGTTGTCGCGGGCCACGTCCATCAAGTGCGAGAGACGATGACGCAACTCGATGTTGCGATCGCGCAGAATTGTCATCTGGCGTTCGACCAGCGAAATGGTGTCGCCGCGCTGGTGCGGAATGCGCAGGGCCGGGAGCAGTTCTTCATGCTCGATGAAGAAATCCGGATGAGCCTCCAGGTACGCGGCAATCGCCGCCGCCTCAAGGCTTTCGGAAGGGGATTCGTCGGGCTGTAGGGCGGGAACCTGGGGCTTGTCGGTCATGGATTTCGCTCACTCAAAGACGCACTTGTCCTTCGTATACGCGTACTGCCGGGCCGGTCATCATGACCGGTTGGCCAGGGCCTGCCCATTCAATGGACAGGCGCCCGCCGGGCAGGTCGATCAATAGCGGCGAATCCATCCACCCCTGGCTGATCGCGGCCACCGCGGCAGCACAAGCGCCGGTTCCGCAGGCCTGGGTTTCCCCGGCCCCGCGTTCCCAGACGCGCAACTGCGCGCGGTTCCGGTCGATGACCTGGAGAAAACCGACATTGACCCGTGCCGGAAAGCGCGGGTGATGTTCGATTTTCGGCCCCAGTTCATGCACCGGTGCTTTGTTGATGTCGTTGACCCGCAACACGGCATGGGGGTTGCCCATGGACACCGCAGCCAGTTCGACCATGGTGCCGTCGACGTCGACCTGATAGCTCAGGGCCTGGCTTGGGGCTTCGAACGGAATCTCGGCCGGCACCAGGCGCGGGGCGCCCATGTTGACGCTGATCTGGCCATCGTTGCGGATGTCCAGTTCGATGATGCCGCTTTTGGTCTCGACGCGAATCTGCCGCTTGGCGGTCAGGCGCTTGTCGAGCACGAAGCGGGCGAAGCATCGAGCGCCGTTACCGCACTGTTCCACTTCGGAGCCGTCGGCGTTGAAGATCCGATAGCGGAAATCCACGTCCGGGTTGCTGGGCGCCTCGACGATCAGCAACTGGTCGAACCCGATGCCGGTGTGCCGATCGCCCCATTGCTTGGCATGCTTGGGCAGAATGTGCGCGTGCTGGCTGACCAGGTCGAGAACCATGAAGTCATTGCCCAGGCCGTGCATCTTGGTAAAACGCAGCAGCATGGGGTTACTCCGGCAGCAGGCTTTCGCCAGCAAACAACTCGGCTACCGTCTCGCGGCGACGCACTTCAATTGCCTGATCACCGTCCACCAACACTTCAGCGGCGCGGCCGCGAGTGTTGTAGTTGGAACTCATGACAAACCCGTAGGCACCGGCCGAATGCACGGCCAGCAGGTCGCCTTCTTCCAGCGCCAGTTGACGATCCTTGGCCAGGAAGTCGCCGGTTTCGCAGATCGGGCCGACGATGTCGTAGGCACGCGCGGCGGTATCGCGAGGGCGCACGGCGGTAACGTCCATCCAGGCCTGGTACAGCGCCGGGCGGATCAGGTCGTTCATGGCCGCATCGACGATGGCGAAGTCTTTGTGTTCGGTGTGCTTGAGGTACTCGACCTGGGTCAGCAGCACGCCGGCGTTGGCAACGATGAAGCGGCCTGGCTCGAACACCAGCGCCAGGTCACGACCGTCGAGACGTTCGCGCACGGCCTTGATGTAGTCGGCGGCCAATGGCGGCTCTTCATCGCGATAACGCACGCCCAGACCGCCACCCAGATCGATGTGGCGCAGGTAGATGCCGCAATCGCCGAGGCGGTCGACCAGGCCCAGCAGGCGGTCGAGGGCATCGATGAAGGGCGGCAGGGTGGTCAGTTGCGAGCCGATGTGGCAATCGACGCCGACCACTTCCAGGTTAGGCAGTTGCGCGGCGCGGACGTACACGTCTTCGGCGTCGGCGATGGCGATGCCGAACTTGTTTTCTTTGAGACCGGTGGAAATGTACGGGTGCGTGCCGGCATCGACGTCCGGGTTGACGCGCAGCGAGATCGGCGCGCGAACGCCCAGCTCGGCGGCGACTACTTGCAGACGCTCGAGCTCGTCGGTGGATTCGACGTTGAAGCAGTGCACGCCGACTTCCAGGGCGCGACGCATGTCGTCACGGGTCTTGCCGACACCGGAGAACACGATCTTTTCGGGGCTGCCGCCAGCGGCCAGTACACGCTCCAGCTCGCCACGGGAAACGATGTCGAAACCGGCGCCCAAACGGGCCAGGACATTCAGTACACCCAGGTTGGAGTTGGCCTTGACCGCAAAGCAGACCAGGTGAGATGTGCCGGCCAGCGCATCGGCGTAAGCCAGGTACTGGGCTTCGATGTGGGCACGGGAGTAGACGTAGGTCGGTGTACCAAAGCGTTCGGCGATGGCGGACAGGGCAACACCTTCCGCGAACAGCTCACCGTCACGGTAGTTAAAAGCGTCCATGGCGTTCCCTTATTGGTAGACGTCGTGTTTGTGTGCTTTCGACGGAGACTGTTGCGACGACTTGGCCTGCTCTGCAGGATCCTGGCTGTCATCGGGCAGGTACAGCGGGCCTTTTTGACCACAGGCCGATACCAGGCAGGCAACCGCGACGAGCGCAGCAAGGGAAGAGATCAGGCGCTTCATGGCGAAATCCTTGAAAATGCGTTAATTGCGCCGGAGTATACCGGCCACCCGGCAGCTTGCCTATGTGACGCGGCTCCCGTCCGGCGGGCCTTTGACTGTGGCGCAGTAACTTGTCCTGCGTTGCGCAGGGATATTTCGTACCGCACCTCGTCCTTGGTGGTTATTCTTTGCAATCATCGGGGCTCGCCCGTATCTTGCGGCGCTTGAGCGTGAGTAGACACTTTTTGAGGTTCCCGTAATGAGTTTGACTGAAGCCCGTTTTCACGACCTGGTCGATGCCACCCAGCAGACGCTGGAGGATATTTTCGATGAGAGTGACCTGGATATCGATCTGGAGAGCTCGGCCGGTGTGCTCACCGTCAAGTTTGAAAACGGCAGCCAGTTGATCTTCAGTCGCCAGGAGCCGTTGCGGCAATTGTGGTTGGCGGCGGTGTCCGGCGGTTTCCACTTCGACTATGACGAAGAGAGCAAGCGCTGGATGTGTGACAAGAGCGACGAGCAACTGGGTGAGATGCTCGAGCGCATCGTCAAGCAGCAAGCCGACGTCGAACTCGATTTCGAAGGTCTGTGAGATCGTGACCCAGCCTGCGCCCGTTCGCCCGCCCAAACCGCTCTATAGCAACGTCAGCCCGGCAGTGCCTTCGCCGTGCAGCGGTGTGTGCCGGCTGGATGAGCAGAAGGTTTGCCTGGGGTGTTTTCGGCATGTCGAAGATATCCGCGAATGGCGCTCGGCCGATGATGAGCGGCGGCGGGTGATTTGTGCGCAGGCTGTACAACGCAAGATCTTGGCTTAAGGGCTTTTGTGGCGAGGGAGCTTGCTCCCGCTCGGGTGCGAAGCAGCCGCAAGGTTTTTAGGGCCGCTCCGCGCCCCAGCGGGAGCAATCTCCCTCGCCACAATGGTCAGCGCTGGGCCGTGGTCGCCCCCGGCTTGTTTATTTATTGAGCTGTGATAGTGTCCAGATACGCCTCAACCCATCGAGGCTCGTGAAAACCCCGCCTTTTTCTGGCGGGGTTTTGCTTTTTTCGTGCAGAAGAAAGGAGTCTGCCCTGATCATGACCGCACCTTCCATCACCCTTACCCGTCTGGACGTGCAACGTCTGGAGCGCCTGATCGACAGCCTGGATGACTCGCTGCCGGGCGTTATCGCGCTGCAAACCGAACTGGATCGCGCCGATACCCTGGTCGGTCACGAAGAGGTGCCGGCCGATGTCGTGACCATGAATTCTAAAGTGCATTGCCGCGAAGAAAGCAGTGGCAAGGACTACCACCTGACCCTGGTCTACCCCAAGGATGCCAACGCCGACGAAGGCAGGATTTCCATTCTGGCGCCGGTGGGCAGTGCGTTGCTCGGCCTGAAGGTTGGCCAGCACATCGACTGGCCGGCACCGGGTGGCAAGACCCTCAAACTGACCCTGCTGGAAGTTGAATCGCAGCCTGCCAATGGCGGCGCGTTCCCGGAATGAACCCCTCAGACCTGCTCGAGCGCCTCGTTCAATGCGCGCTCCAGGTCGGCCTTGTAGCGCAAATACAAATTGCTTGAACTCTGACCATCACCGAGCAGGCCCGAGAGGTCCAGGTCGGTGATGTAGCAGCGATAGCGTTCGGTCTCGCGGCGCTGCTCGACGATTTCCCGGGCAACCACGCTGAACAGTTGGTCGCCATATTCCAGCTCCGAAAATTCCCGCTGATTGCAATACAACGTGACCTGCACCTGCCCCGGTGCGGCTTTGCCGACGATCGCCTGCACGTCGTAGAACGGTTTGTTGACCGGGGTTTGCGGCGCTGGCCGGGCTTCGACTCGACGCGCCCGTGCGGTGCCTGAAGGCAATAACTGGTAATACAAAGTCTCCAGGCTCAGCGGCTGGGCGGCGTCCATCGGTAGCAAGGCGTCGCGCCGGTACTGGATCGATTGCAGGAAGCGTTGCAGCGGCACCAGCAGGCTTTGTTCGTCGTGGTAAGGCAAACGCTGCTGCCACAGGGCATTGAATTCATCCAGCACGTACAGATCGGCCAGGTGTTCGTTGATCCGGTAGAACACCTGAACGCAGTCGGGTTGCCCCATGGGCAGGATCAGCGCCAGATCGTGGTCTTCCAGCGCCATCGGGTCCAGATGCAGCGGGCTGTAGCTCGCCAGCTCTTCGCCGAGGTAGTCAAACAGTGCCGGCAGCGTGGCGAGCGCAACGTGATTGACCTGGCCGGGCACCAGCTCCAGCACGTGGTAATGCTGCTGGACCTGAATCAGGTAACGATGATTGAGTTTGCTCAGCAGCAGGTTTTGCGCGGTGTCGAGAACTTCTTCGACCCGTCGGGCAATGAATTGCGCGCGGTTGTGGCAGAAGCAACGGACCCGCAGCTTGGGCTGCTGTGGCCCGTCCGGCAGGTTGTTGAGGTAATCGCGCAGGCAGTCGAGCAGGGCGTGGGGGCCGTCAAAGCGGCTGACCAGCACCTCGTTCCAGCTGTTTAGCGTGACCTGATCCAGGGTCAGCACCAGATTTTCCCGCACGCCGGCGTAGCTCAGGGAGTCGGTGCGCTCGGTGGTCATCAAGATGTTCATGTCGCGATGGTGCTTGAGCGGATCAACGCCGACGTTCACCAGAATCAGTATTTCGCTCGGCACGCTGGCGCGCAGCAAAGGCTCTTCGGCGACGGTAGTCAGAGGCAGGGCGATGCTTTGTTGCAGGCTGCCGAGCAGGTTGAACAGTTCGAATTCGCTCAAGTCGCTGGTGCCGGGGTGCAGGGCCAGGCGGGTGCTGCTGTCGATCACGCCGTTACGGTGGCACCAGGTGAGCAGCTCGAGTAACTGGCGGCTGCGCTTGATCGGCGCAAAATGCTCCCACTCGTGAGCGGTCAGGCTGCCGTTGTACAAACCCCATTGGGTTTGCCCCGGCTCTCTCTTGTTCGGGGCTTGCACCAGCGTCAGGGTGTCTTCGGCCAGATCGGGGGCGATGCCCGGGTTGATGCATTCGACCTTGTCGGCCTTGCGCTCGAAGGCCGCGTACAACCGCCGGCCCAGCACATTGAGGTCGCGCTTGTTGATCAGGCTGACGGTCTGCTCGTTACGGGCAAACTGTGTCAGGAAGCGGTAGCTGTAATTCAGTTCGCCGACCAAGGCACGGCGCTCGGCGCTGACCTGGCGGACTTTCCACTGGCTGCGGCTGTCGAGCAACGCCAACTGACGCTGATCCCAATGCCATTCGTGGGCCAGACGTTCGAGCAGCGAACGCTGCCAGCTCTGGGTGCGACCGTTGCTGCCGGTGAGCTTGCGATTGACCTTCAGGTACAGCGCACGACGTACCAGTTCGAGCCGCTCCGGTTCGCCCCGAGCCGTGAGGTATTCCTCGATGCGCCGGTAAACCACCATGTACGGGTCCAGTTCATCGAGGTCCAGTCGATTGGCAAACACCGCCTGTTTGAAACGCAGGCTCAGGCAGTGGACTTTCGGGTGTTCACTGGCGTAGACCTCGGTCAGCAGCAGTTTGAGCACTGATTTGTAGGGCGATTCGATGCCTTTGAACAGCTGCCAGAGCCCGGCCCCGATGAACTCCCCGGGAGGGATGTACGCCAGATGCCCCAGGTCCAGGGTTTCGTCGGCACGGATGAAACGCTTGGAAAGCAGCGTGTGGGTGTAACGGTTGTACGCGGCCTCTTCGTAAACCGGCACCAGCCACCAGATGGGGGTGCGTCCGGCCAGCCAGATCGCGGTTCGATAGAACTCGTCCAGCAGCAGATAGTGCTGGGTGGTGCCACAGTCTTCCGAGCTCAACTGCGTATCGCGCTCGCCGAGCACGAAGCGGGCCGGGTCGATCAGGAAAAAGTGCGCCTCGGCGCCCTGGCTGGCGGCCCAGACTTCCAGCAACTGGCATTTCTTGCGCAGTTCAGCGAGCTCGCTTTCGCTCAGGTCCGGCCCATGACAGACCCACACGTCCATGTCGCTCTGATCGGCCTGGGCCAGAGTGCCGAGGCTGCCCATCAGGAACAGGCCGTGAATGGGGCGCGGCGGATTGCTGCCGTGGCGCGGTTTGTAGGAAAACGAGCGGGTCAGGCGTTGGGCTTCGGCGAGGGTGTTGGTATCGGGTTCGTAATTCGACAGGCCGGCCGGGGTGCTACCCGAAACGTAACCCGGCAATAGCGGATGATTGACGTGGAAAAACAGCGGCAGCAGGGTCAGCACCGTTTGCTGGCGGGTCGACAACCCTTCCATCGCACGGGCCATGCGACCCTCGTTGAGCTTCAGGAAACGGGCGCGCAGCTGGCTGAGAACCTTGCGATCGATTCCCTCGTCCAGATCGGGGCGGATTTCATGGGTGCGGGTCATGTCAGCTCAATCCGGCTCGCGGGGCTCGGACGCAGGAGGGCTCAGGGTGAGGGGCAGTTTAGCGCCTCGGCCCCGGGACTTTTAAGCTGATTTTGTTTTCCTGGCGTCAGATTTCTATCGTTTGGCGACGGCAGGTAACAGGGCCAGTCATCAAGTGTGCCCGCGGAAATCCCGTGACAGAGCTTTCCGTGGGCTACGCAGTGATGCTCAGGCTGTTTCCCGCACGGACAGAATGGTGAGAACGGTTTGCACGTTTTGTGCGGCGTCACGCCCCAGGCTGGTCAGATAACCGCCATCGGGCTGGGTGATCAATTCTTTGTCGAACAGTCTTTGTGCGGCGGCAATGGCTTTCGGGGCAGCGGTCTGATGAATTTTCAAACCTTCCTGGGAACTGTCCAGGTTGAAGAGTGCGAGGATTTCCAGTTCGGCAACCAACTCAGGGGTAAGCGACATAAGGACTCCAGACTTTCTAGGAATTAGACGATAGCGTCCCTAAGGTGAACCCGTCGGTGAGGCATGTCCAGTGCTGGCAACAGGGTTTTTCTCCCCCAGAGGCATTCCTCGGAAGGTGGTACGGACAGCGGGGGTGGTTTCTGTAGGAGCGAGCGCGCTCCTACAGGGGGAGGGCGGGGTTATTGCTTTTCCGGCGGCAACTCTGGCAGTGCGCGCAGCGCCGTTTCATACCATTCGGTGTCGAATGCACGGTCCTCATCGAGCATGGCGTCGATCTCGTAGGCCAGCACATGGGCCATCAGGTTGAGGATTTCTTCACGCTCGTAACCCACCAGGGTCAGCTTGTTGAAGGTTGCCTTGGCCGCTGGCGGGTTGTCGCTTTCGATCTGGTTTTCGATTGCTTCGATCAGCGTCGTTTCGGCGAATTCTTCTTCGTCGTTGTCGATGTCGTTTGGCTCGCTCATGGCAGGCTCCTCAAGGAAAGGCGGCCAGTTTACCTGCATTCAGCATTGTGATGCTGCTGGCAAGAAGTGCCTGGGCGTTCTATAACTGGCGCTGCCAACCCCCTGCACGGCCTGGAGGCTATGTAATGCTCAAGCTTTATGGATTTTGCGTCAGCAACTACTACAACATGGTCAAGCTGGCGTTGCTGGAGAAGGGACTGCCGTTTGAAGAGGTGCCGTTTTACCCAGGCTCCAGCCCCGAGGCGCTGGCCATCAGCCCGCGCGGCAAGGTTCCGGTACTGGGCGTCGAGCAAGGTTTCGTCAACGAAACCAGCGTGATTCTCGAGTACCTCGAGCAGAGCCAGAAAGGCACACCGCTGCTGCCGAGCGAGCCCTTCGAGCGAGCGCAGGCGCTGGCTTTGGCCAAGGAAATCGAGTTGTACATCGAACTGCCAGCGCGAGCCTGCTACCCCGAAGCGTTTTTCGGCATGTCAGTGCCGGAAGCGATCAAGGACAAGACCAAGGCCGAGTTGCTGCTGGGGTTCGCCTCACTGGGCAGGCACGGCAAGTTCGCCCCTTACGTGGCGGGCGACCGTCTCAGCATTGCGGATTTGTATTTCCTGTACAGCGTGCCGATGGCTTGTGCCGTGGCGCAGAAGCTGTTCGATATTGATCTGCTGGCTGAGATGCCGGCGGCCAGGGCGCTGCTGGAGCGTCTGGGGCAGAATCCGAACGTGCAGCGAATTGCGGCAGAAAAGGGCGCAGCAATGCCCGCGTTTCTGGAGATGATCGCGTCGAAGAAATAGATTGTGTAACGATCTTGAGAATGCCTTCGCGGGCAAGTCTCGCGCCTGAGGGGTACGGTCCCCTGTAGGCGCGAGCGGTGCGGCGATCCGACTTGCCCGCGAAGCTTTTAACGGCTGGCGAGCAATGCCTGACCGCGAGCCACGGCAGCCTTGACCTGTGCCGGCGCGGTTCCGCCGATATGGTCACGGGCATTCACCGAACCTTCCAGGGTCAGCACGGCAAACACGTCCTGCTCGATCTGGTCGCTGAACTTGCGCAGTTCTTCCAGGCTCATTTCCGCCAGGTCCTTGCCGCTGTCTACGCCGTACTTCACCGCGTGGCCAACGATCTCGTGGCAATCACGGAACGGCAAGCCGCGGCGTACCAGGTAGTCGGCCAGGTCGGTGGCGGTCGAGAAACCGCGCAGGGCCGCTTCGCGCATCATCGCGTGCTTGGGCTTGATCGCCGGGATCATGTCTGCGAAGGCTCGCAGCGAGTCGCGCAGGGTGTCGGCGGCGTCGAACAGCGGTTCCTTGTCTTCCTGGTTGTCCTTGTTGTAGGCCAACGGCTGGCCTTTCATCAGGGTCAGCAGGCCCATCAGCGCGCCGAACACCCGGCCAGTCTTGCCGCGAACCAGCTCCGGCACGTCCGGGTTTTTCTTTTGCGGCATGATCGAGCTACCGGTGCAGAAACGGTCCGGCAGATCGATGAACTGGAACTGCGCACTGGTCCACAGCACGAGCTCTTCGGAGAACCGCGACAAGTGCATCATCGCGATGCTCGCGGCCGAGCAGAACTCGATGGCGAAGTCGCGATCGGACACGTTGTCCAGGGAGTTGCCGCCAACAGCGTCAAAGCCCAGCAACTGAGCGGTGTACTCGCGGTCGATCGGGTAAGTGGTACCAGCCAGTGCAGCACTGCCCAGCGGCATGCGGTTGGTACGCTTGCGGCAGTCCACCAGGCGCTCGTAGTCGCGGCTGAGCATTTCGAACCAGGCCAGCATGTGGTGCCCGAAAGTCACCGGCTGCGCGGTTTGCAGGTGGGTGAAGCCTGGCATGATGCTGCCGGCTTCGCGCTCGGCCTGCTCCAGCAAGCCTTTTTGCAGGCGGGTGATCTCAGCCAGGATCAGGTCGATCTCGTCACGCAGCCACAGACGAATGTCGGTGGCGACCTGGTCGTTGCGGCTACGGCCGGTGTGCAGCTTTTTACCGGTCACGCCGATGCGGTCGGTCAGGCGCGCCTCGATGTTCATGTGCACGTCTTCGAGGTCGATGCGCCAGTCGAACTGGCCGGCCTCGATTTCACCCTGAATGGTCTTCAGGCCATCGATGATGCTGTCGCGCTCGGCATCGGTCAGCACGCCGACCTTGGCCAGCATCGTGGCGTGGGCGATCGAGCCCATGATGTCGTGGCGATACAGGCGCTGGTCGAAGGTGACGGAGGCGGTGAAGCGGGCAACGAAGGCGTCGACGGGTTCACTGAAGCGGCCGCCCCAGGACTGATTGGTCTTGTCAGTGCTCATGAATTCGCTCGTATCGGCTTGAAGAAAGATGGCGTGGAACGCTGACGCGGATAATAACAGGGTTGCCAATCCTGTCGCTGACACTGGTCGATACGTTTTTTTCTCATGGGGCGATCCATACTCGAAGCCAGCGATGCGCAAATTGCGCAACGATATTTCTCATTTGAGCAATATCGTCGCGGCAACCGTCTACAGTTGGACAGTAGGATCAGCGCACTTCTCGATGCTGCAGCTGACTATAGAGAGAAGAGGGGTGTTCATATTGTGTATCAGCAAACCTTATGGCGATGCCTCGCCAACGCGGGCCTGGGCCGTCAGTCACCCGGCAGATGAAAATTTAGCCGCCGGTCTTGCGGCACTTTTTGGCCCTCGCGCTAGTCTTAGCGTGGATCGCGGTGACGGACGTCACTTCACCTGTCTACGCTATCTTTGTGCGAGACTCACGCAGGAATCCAGCGCAATATGAATGTCCTGATCGTTGATGACGAACCCCTGGCCCGCGAGCGCCTGAGCCGAATGGTCGGCGAACTCGAGGGATACAACGTCCTGGAGCCCAGCGCCACGAATGGCGAAGAGGCGTTGGCACTGATCGACAGCCACAAGCCGGATATCGTACTACTCGATATTCGCATGCCGGGCCTCGATGGCCTGCAAGTGGCGGCACGATTGTGCGAACGCGAAACCCCGCCCGCCGTGGTGTTTTGCACAGGGCCCGATGAATTTGCCTTGGAAGCCCTACAGGCCAGCGCCGTGGGCTATCTGGTGAAGCCAGTGCGCACAGAACAGTTACATGAAGCATTGAAAAAAGCCGAACGCCCCAATCGCATCCAGCTCGCCGCCTTGACTCGTCCCGCCGCCGAAACCGGCAGCGGCCCACGCAGCCATATCAGCGCCCGCACCCGTAAAGGTATTGAACTGATCCCGTTGGGCCAGGTGGTCTACTTTATTGCCGACCACAAGTACGTGACCTTGCGCCATGAAGGTGGCGAGGTGCTGCTGGATGAGCCACTCAAGGCCCTCGAAGACGAATTTGGCGACCGTTTCGTGCGGATCCACCGCAATGCACTGGTCGCCCGCGAACGCATTGAACGGCTGCAACGCACCCCCCTGGGGCATTTCCAGCTGTTTCTCAAAGGCCTGAACGGCGACGCCCTGATCGTCAGCCGACGCCATGTGGCCGGCGTGCGCAAAATGATGCAGCAGCTTTAATCCGCCATTCAGGGCGGATTTCTACCCTGTTTTCGGACCTTGAGGGCCAGGGAGGCCATGCAGTTTCTGATACAAGTCAAAGTGGATTTGGCTGAGCTGTTATTATCTGCCGTATCTATTCAGTACGGATTGATCCATGTCCTCTCGCGAAATCCGCATCGCCACCCGCAAAAGTGCTCTCGCCCTGTGGCAGGCCGAATACGTCAAGGCTCGTCTGGAACAGGCCCATCCGGGCCTGCTCGTGACACTGGTGCCCATGGTCAGTCGCGGCGACAAGCTGCTCGATTCGCCCCTGTCGAAAATCGGCGGCAAGGGCCTGTTCGTCAAGGAGCTGGAAACCGCGCTGCTGGAAAACGAAGCTGACATCGCCGTGCACTCCATGAAGGACGTGCCGATGGACTTCCCCGAAGGCCTCGGTCTGTTCTGCATCTGCGAGCGCGAAGACCCGCGCGATGCATTTGTCTCCAATACCTTCGCCAGCCTGGATGAGTTGCCACCAGGCAGCATCGTCGGCACCTCCAGCCTGCGCCGCCAGGCTCAGTTGCTGACCCGTCGCCCGGATCTGGAAATCCGCTTCCTGCGTGGCAACGTCAACACGCGCCTGGCCAAGCTCGATGCCGGCGAATACGACGCCATCATCCTCGCCGCGGCGGGTTTGATTCGTCTGGGCTTCGAACACCGCATAACCTCGGCCATCAGTGTCGATGACAGCCTGCCGGCCGGAGGCCAGGGCGCGGTCGGTATCGAGTGCCGTAGCGCCGACACTGAGATTCATGCACTGCTCGCACCGCTGCATCATCAGGATACGGCCATCCGCGTGACCGCTGAACGTGCCCTCAACAAACATCTGAATGGCGGCTGCCAGGTGCCGATCGCCTGCTACGCCGTGCTTGAAGGCGAGCAGGTCTGGTTGCGTGGCTTGGTGGGCGATCCGAACGGCGGCCTGCTGCTCTGCGCCGAGGCCCGAGCGCCACGCAGCAAGGCCGAGGCCCTGGGCGTGCAAGTGGCCGAAGACCTGCTGAGTCAGGGCGCCGACGCCATTCTCAAAGCAGTCTACGGCGAGGCTGGGCACGAGTGACTGGCTGGCGCCTGCTGCTGACGCGCCCTGCGGATGAATCGGCGGCGCTTGCCTGCGTGTTGGCTGACGCGGGGGTTTTCAGTAGCAGCTTGCCGCTTTTGGACATCGAGCCGATGCCGGCCTCTGCCACAATGTGCGCAGTGATTCAGGACCTGGATCACTATTGCGCGGTGATCGTGGTCAGTAAGCCGGCCGCCAGAATCGCTGTCGAGCTGCTCCACCAGCATTGGCCGCAACCGCCGGTTCTGACGTGGTTCAGCGTCGGCGCGGCAACGGCGCAGATCCTCGAGGCTAACGGGCTGGATGTGAGTTTCCCGGCCGACGGTGATGACAGCGAAGCCTTGCTTGAACTTCCACGATTGCGCGAGGCTATCGCCCGTCCCGATCCTCGGGTGTTGATCGTGCGTGGGGAGGGTGGGCGCGAGTTGCTGGCTGAGCGTTTGCGCGAGCTTGGTGCTAGTGTCGAGTATCTGGAGTTGTACCGACGCGGCTTACCGCAGTACCCACCGGCAGCGTTGCCTGAGCGGATCGAGGCGGAACGCTTGAACGGGCTGGTGGTCAGCAGTGGACAGGGTTTTGAGCACCTGCACCGATTGGCTGGCGATGCCTGGCCGATCATGGCGCGGTTGCCGTTGTTTGTTCCAAGCCCCAGGGTCGCCGAGCTGGCACGCGCCGCCGGGGCCCAAACAGTTGTGGATTGTCGTGGCGCCAGTGCCGCGGCCTTGCTGACGGCGTTACGGGAGCACCCCGTACCCGTTTTCTAATGCAAAGGATGGATACGTGAGCAAAACAGCCTTGCCTAAAGATGACGTCCAGCCGGTGCTCGATGCGCCGGTAGAAGCACCGGTTGTAACCGGGCCACCTGCTACTGAGCCGCGCCGAGGCAATGGGCTGGCAATCGTCGCGCTGCTGTTGGGCGCTGCCGGTGTTGCCGTGGGCGGTTGGGGAGTCTGGCAGGTGCGTCACCTGCAAGCCGATAACCTGCAACAGTTGAGTCAGGTACAGGCGTTGAACGATCAGGCGCAGAGCCTGAAGCTCAACGAGCAGCGTCTGACCGCTCGCCTCGAACAAATGCCTGCCGCCGAAGAGCTCGATGCGCGCAGTCGCTTGGTCACTCAACTTCAGGGCGATCAACAGCGTTTGAATCAACGCCTGGAAACCGTCCTCGGTGCCAGCCGCAAGGATTGGCGTCTGGCCGAGGCTGAGCATTTGCTGCGACTGGCCAGCCTGCGTCTGTCGGCGTTGCAGGACATCAGCAGTGCCCAGGCCCTGGTGCAGGGGGCTGATGAGATACTCCGTGAACAGAATGACCCGGGGGCTTTTGCCGCTCGCGAGCAAGTGGCCAAAACCCTGGTGGCCCTGCGCAGTACCGAACAGCCGGATCGCACCGGGTTGTTCCTGCGACTGGGTGCCTTGCGCGATCAAGTGATCAGCCTCACCGAACTGGCGCCCGAGTACAAGGACCGTGGCGAATCCCTGCTGGGCCTGACGGCCGATGGCGACGGCGCCAGTCGCTGGGCGCAATGGTGGGATCAGATCTCGCGTTACATCCGAATCGATTTCAACGCCGACAAGAATGTCCGTCCATTGCTGGCAGGGCAGAGCCTGAGCCAGGTGCGTCTGGCCCTGAGCCTGGCGCTGGAACAGGCGCAGTGGGCCGCGCTCAACGGTCAGGCTGCGGTTTACACTCAGGCGCTGACCGAGGCGCGGGACGTGCTCAAGGGTAACTTCAATCCGGACAACCCTCAGAGCAAGATCATGCTGGAGCAGGTGGCCGAGTTGAGCAAACAGCCAGTCACGGTGGTCACGCCGGATCTGACAGGCACGTTGAGCGCCGTCCAGGCTTATCTTGAGCGACGCAACGTCAACGCCGAGGACTCAGTGAAACCTCTGGCCAAACCTGCCGCGAGCACTGCGCAGGAGGCCACACCATGAAGCGTCTCTATGTGATCGTGTTCGTGGTCATCGCTGCCGCCGCCGCGTTGGGGCTGGCGATTGCCGAGCATTCCGGCTACGTGCTGATCGCCTACAAGAGCTTCCGTTACGAATCGAGCCTGTGGGCAACCCTGGCCTTGGTGGCCGTGCTGTGGCTGGTGTTCTGGGGCATCAAGGCGCTGGTCGAACTGGTGACAACTTCCGGTGGGGTGGTCAACCCATGGTCGCGGCGCAATCGCAGTCGACGGGTGCAAGTGGCGATCGAGCACGGCCAGCTGGATTTGGCCGAGGGCCGCTGGGCCAGTGCGCAGCGTCACCTGTATCGCGCGGCAGAAGCCGAACGTCAGCCGCTGCTCTACTACCTGGGTGCTGCCCGCGCCGCGAACGAACAAGGTCTCTACCAGGAAAGCGATAACTTGCTGGAGCGCGCTTTGGAGCGACAGCCCCAGGCCGAGCTGGCGATTGCCTTGAGTCATGCCCAATTGCAGACCGACCGCGGCGACACCGACGGCGCCCTGGTCACCCTGCAAGCCATGCACGAGCGTCATCCTCATAACGTCCAGACCCTGCGCCAGTTGCAACGCCTGCATCAGCAGCGGGGCGACTGGTCGGCAGTGATTCGCTTGCTGCCGGAGTTGCGCAAGGACAAGGTGCTGCCGCCAGCCGAGCTGGCTGAACTGGAGCAACGCGCCTGGGGTGAGAATCTTTCGTTGGCGGCGCACCGGGAAGAGGACGGAACGGTCGGTTTGCAATCGCTCGCTCGTGCCTGGCAGCAGCTCACCGCCGCTCAGCGGCAGGAACCGCAACTGGTGCTCGCCTATGCCGAGCAACTGCGGCAACTGGGAGCGCAGGTCGAGGCCGAAGAGGTTCTGCGTACGGCTCTCAAGCGCAAATACGACAGTCATCTGGCACGCCTGTACGGTCTGGTTCGCGGTAGCGATCCGGCCAGACAGCTGCACACCGCTGAAGGTTGGCTCAAGGATCATCCGGCCGACCCGAGCCTGTTGCTGACGTTGGGCCGTTTGTGTCTGCAAAGCAGTCTGTGGGGCAAGGCCCGGGATTATCTGGAAAACAGTCTGCGTGTACAGCGTAATCCTGAAGCCTGCGCCGAACTGGCGCGGTTGCTGGCGCAATTGGGTGACACTGAACGCAGTAATCAGTTGTTCCAGGAGGGCTTGGGCCTGCTGGACGAGCGCTTGCTGTCGGCTCCGCTGCCGGTGCCGGCTCATGCTTGATGCCGGCCTGTAGCCGCTGCCGAAGGCTGCGTTCGGCTGCGCAGCAGTCGTAAATCAGGCGCCGCAGTCGGATCAGGTGAGTCGTGTTAAACCGACTACGACTGCTGCGCAGCCGAACGCCGGCTGCGCCAGCTGCTACAGGGGGAGTCGTTCGTCAGGGCAATCCAACCGCTCCGAGTCTGCCACTGTTTTTGAGTTGTGGTCCTGGTCTGGCAAAGTCCTACAGCGGACTACATCTTATCCTCTCGACTCTGTCGGGAATTCCCTACACTTCTGGTGAAGTGTCCGTGCTGGCCTGCCTTGAAAGGCTGCTGCGCTTTCCTCTACCGTAACCGCTTGTCTCTACAGTTACGGAAAAGCCATGTCTTTGGCCTGCTCACGCTCCTTGTTTTTCATGGTTTTCATTGCAGGTGCCCTGGCCTTGGGCGTTTCCTATTACCTGGAATATGCGGTCGGCCTCAAGCCTTGCGGGTTGTGCCTGTTGCAACGGGTTTGCCTGGCGCTGCTCACGGGTGTCTGCCTGACGGCTTCGGTGCAGGGGCCTGGTCGCTTCGGATCATTCCTGTATTGGTTACTGGGTCTGCTATGCAGTGTGGCGGGTACCGTCACGGCGTGGCGGCAAGTTGTGTTGCAGAGCGATCCGGTGCATCAGCTCTCGGCATGCTCGCCCAACCTGACTGATCTGTTTGCCAGTACGCCCTGGTTGTGTGCCTTGCAACGGTTGTTCAAGGGAACCGACGACTGCGCGGAAATTTCCTGGACGCTGTTCGACCTGAGTATCCCGGAATGGAGCCTGTTGTTCTTCGTTGCGATGATGATTCTGGGCGGGTATCAATTGCTGCGCCTTGTCTGGATCGCCTGTCAGCGACCGCTCAGCGGCGAGTCGTCGCACCGGGTATTGACGGGCGATTAAACACTTGTATGAACTTTATCTCCTGCGTACCTTGAAGCCATAGGCGCGCGGGCATAATCTGGCCCGCACGTATCATTGGAATTATGTTGCTCGTTGCTGTTCTGCCTGACCCAGACCGGATGTGCCGAGTCTTGGTCAGGCGTAGAACGGCATGACCCATTAGGGAAGAGAGATCGCCATGTTAGATAGTTGTCAGAATGCTCAGGAACGCTGGGGTGGGGTTCATAAGCTCATTGACCGCTGGCTACAAGAGCGTGAAGAGTTGATAAAGTCGTTCCACGACTTGCGAAATGCCAAACCGGCTTTTGCCGACAAGTCCTTGAACGGTCGGTTCTGCGAGATTCTTGTCGATTACGTTTCTGCCTGGCACTTCGAAGTGAGTGAGCATCTGGTCAATGAGGCCAAGGCCTTTGGCGACGATGGCGGCCTTGAACTGGCGGAGCAGATCAACCCGCGTATCGACGTGAGCACCGAGATGGCGCTGTCGTTCAATGATCATTGTCACAAGGGTGACTGCAACGACACCGAGCGTTTCGCCGAAGCGCTGGAAAAGCTGGGCAGCCAACTGCGTGAACGCTTCGAACTGGAAGATTGCCTGATCGAAGTGCTGCACACCGCCCACAAGGAAGAGAGTTCGGTTCAGGCCTGAACCCTTCCCGGCTAGACACTGAAAACGGTGCGCAATGCGCACCGTTTTTCGTTTCCGGCATTCAGCTTGTAGCACCACGCAATTCGACTTCGAATACCAGCGGCGTGAACGGCGCGATCAAGTCGCCGGCACCGTCGGCGCCATAGGCTTGCGCCGATGGAATTACCAGGCGCCATTTTGCGCCGACCGGCATATTTTGCAGCGCGCTACGCCAGCCGCTGATCACACTATCAAGACTGAACCACTGTGGCTGACTGTTCTGATCGAACACGGTGCCATCAGGTAGACGACCGATATACAGCACCTGGACTTTGCCGTTCGGTCCTGCCTTCGCGCCAGTTCCGGGAGCCAGCTCGGTCAGCAATACTCCATCTGCCAATTGACGGACGCCAGGTTTGGTTTTTTCCTCATCGAGAAAGCGCCGCTCTTTTTCGAGGGCAACTTCGCTTTGCGCGACGGCGGGTTGCTCGGCGACCTGGGCTTCGTGCTCGGCAAGAATCTGTTCGATCTGCTCGTCTTTCAGCGCTAGCGGCTTACCTTGGTAGGCTTGCTGCAAACCTTCGAGCAGTGCCTGAAGTTGCAGGTCCGGAACCTCCTGGCGCAAGCGTTCGCCAAGGCTCGCACCCAAGCTGTAAGCGAGATCGTGAGCGTCATTTGTGGTGGTTTTTTCGGCGGCCTGGACCACGGAAAAAAACATGCACAGCGATAAAAAAAGGTAGCGCGACATAGGCACTCTCCGACCTGAGATGCGCAGGATTATGCCAGTGTGAATGCTCTCGAAGGTGAACTGGTTTTGCGTAAGCGCAGAACATTTTTACTTCGTTGCAACGCAGCGCTTTCGATACTGTCAACATGCCCTAGCGGCGGTTGCAGCAGAGGTCTAGTATGAGCCGCATTCACGTCAGCCAGGAGGTAAACCATGTCGGCCACCAAGAAGCCAGTAAATACTCCGTTGCACTTACTCCAACAACTCTCGGGCAGCCTGCTCGAGCACTTGGAAAACGCTTGTTCCCAAGCCTTGGCTGATGCTGAAAAACTGCTCGCCAAACTGGAAAAGCAGCGCGGAAAAGCGCAGGAAAAACTGCATAAATCCCGCACCAAATTGCAGGACGCTGCGGCGGCCGGCAAAGCCAAGGCACAAGCCAAGGCCAAAGATGCGGTGAAAGAACTTGAGGACCTGCTTGACGCCCTCAAGGCTCGTCAGTCCGAAACTCGCAGCTACATCCTGCAACTCAAACGCGACGCTCAAGAAAGCCTGAAACTGGCCCAGGGTGTCGGTCGTGTCCAAGAGGCTGTCGGCAAGGCGTTGTCCCTGCGTTCGGCCAAGCCAGCCGCGGCACCTGCGAAGAAAGCCGCTGCCAAACCGGTTGCTGCAAAAGCACCGGCCAAGCCTGCTGCGGCTCCTGTTAAAAAAACCGCCGCCAAAGCACCGGTAAAAGCTGCAGCGAAACCAGCCGCAAAACCTGCGGCGAAAAAACCAGTCGCTGCCAGCGCTGCGAAACCAGCAGCTAAAACGACAGCTGCCAAACCTGCCGCTAAGCCAGTCGCTGCCAAAACAGCTGCCGCTAAACCCGCTGCCAAAACCACGGCTGCCAAACCCGCCGTGGCGAAAACTGCAGCTGCCAAACCGGCCGCTAAACCTGCTGCAAAACCAGCAGCCAAAACTGCCGCCAAACCTGTCGCGGCTAAAACCGCTGCAGCCAAGCCTGCTGCAAAACCGGCGGCGAAACCTGCTGCAAAAACTGCAGCCAAACCCGCCGCTAAACCGGCTGCCAAAACTGCTGCTGCGAAACCTGCCGTCGCTGCCAAGCCAGCCACTGCCGCCAAACCAGCTGTAGCGAAACCAGCAGCCAAACCTGCCGCTGCCAAACCGGCTGCAAAACCTGCCGCCAAGCCAGCAGCAAAACCGGCCGTGAAAAAGCCAGTCGTTGCTGCGAAGCCGACTGCCGCACCTGTCGCCAAGCCAGTAACCCCGGCCCCGGCTGCATCGGCTTCGCCGGCTCCGGTAGCCACTACCTCGACAGCTTCGCCTGCGCCAGCGGCATCGTCGAGCACCAGCACTACCCCAACCAGCGCTTCCTAAGTGCCGGTTACCGCGACGCGCAGCTGATGCAGCGCGTCGCGGCTCAGGTTGGCGGCGCCTGCTGCCATACCTTCCAGCCAGGCCGTTAGATCGGTCGCTTCACACTGCGGCCAACTCTGCGCCAAACGCTCCAGTCGCAACAGCAAATGCCTTTCGGCTTCCATCTCCAGTGTCTTCACTTGTTCGCGTATATCATCCAGACCGGCATCCTCGCTGGCAGCGGCTTTCCATTGCTGGCGCAAGGTGCGCAACGGTTGCACGACATCCGCGTCCCAAGGCCCGGCTACATCGCGTAGCAGCTGCAGGCGTTGTTCGTTGCAGGCGACTCCACATTTCCCCAGCCACAATCCACAGAGCAGCAGGCACACATTCACACCCGCTGCCTGCAATTGCAGGCAGGCGTGTTCAACGCCGGGACGGGCGTAAGTGTCGAGGGAAAAGCTCCACAGGTCAGAGGACATAGTGCTACTCGCGCCAGTTGCGAGCGAAGCTGGTAGACTCCGCCGCCATTATGATTCGACTTCAGAACCTGACTTTACAGCGTGGCCCGCAACGTCTGCTAGAAGACGCCGAGCTGACCCTGCACGCCGGCCACAAAGCCGGCCTCATCGGTGCCAACGGCGCCGGCAAATCGAGCCTGTTCGCCTTGCTTCGGGGCGAACTGCACCCGGACTCGGGTGACTGCTTCCTGCCGGCCGACTGGCGCATCGCCCACATGCGCCAGGAGGTCGACACCCTCGAGCGCCTGGCGGTCGACTACGTGCTCGATGGCGACCTGCGCCTGCGTCAGGTGCAACGCGACCTGGCGGCGGCCGAAGCGGCCCATGACGGTGCCGCTCAGGCCCGCCTGCACTCGGAGCTCGACAGCGCCGATGGGTACACCGCCGATGCCCGGGCTCGCAAGCTATTGGCGGGCCTTGGGTTCACCAACGAGCAAATGGACCGGCAAGTAGGAGATTTCTCCGGTGGCTGGCGGATGCGTCTGAATCTGGCGCAGGCTTTGATGTGCCCCTCGGACCTGTTGCTGCTCGACGAACCGACCAACCACTTGGACCTCGACGCCATCATCTGGCTCGAAGAGTGGCTCAAAAGCTACCCCGGCACTTTATTGCTGATTTCCCACGACCGGGACTTCCTCGATGCCGTGGTCGATCACGTAGCTCACGTAGATCAACGCAAGATCACCCTGTATCGCGGCGGTTACACCGCGTTTGAACGGGCCCGTGCCGAACGTCTGGCACAGCAACAGCAGGCGTACGAGAAGCAACAGGCGCAACGTGCGCACATGGAAAGCTACATTGCCCGCTTCAAGGCCCAGGCCACCAAGGCCCGTCAGGCCCAGAGCCGGATCAAGGCGCTGGAGCGGATGGAAGAGCTGTCCGCCGCGCACGTCGATTCGCCGTTCGATTTCGTCTTTCGCGAATCGCAGAAAATCTCCAGCCCGCTGATCGATCTATCGGACGCTCGCTTGGGTTATGGCGAAAAAACCGTGCTGGAGAAGGTCAAGCTGCAACTGACCCCTGGCGCGCGGATCGGTTTGCTCGGCCCCAACGGTGCCGGTAAATCGACCCTGATCAAGAACCTCTCCGGTGAGCTCGAGCCATTGGCGGGCCGACTGACCCGGGGCGAGAACACCGTGGTCGGTTACTTCGCCCAGCATCAACTGGATTCCCTCGATTCCAAGGCCAGCCCGTTGCTGCACTTGCAGCGCCTGGCGCCAACCGAACGTGAGCAGACCCTGCGTGACTTCCTCGGTGGTTTCGACTTCCGGGGTGCACGTATCGATGAGCCGGTGTTGAATTTCTCCGGTGGCGAAAAGGCGCGACTGGCCCTGGCGCTGATCGCCTGGGGCCGACCGAACCTGTTGCTGCTCGACGAACCGACCAACCACCTGGACCTGGAAATGCGCCTGGCGCTGACCATGGCGTTGCAGGAATTCAGTGGCGCGGTTCTGGTGGTCTCCCACGATCGTCATTTGCTTAAAAGCACCACCGACAATTTCTATCTGGTGGCAGACGGCAAGGTCGAGGAGTTCGACGGCGACCTGGAAGACTACACCCGTTGGCTGGTGGAGTACCGTCAGCGCAACGTGCCGGTCAGCAATACCCCGGTCAACCCGGACAAGACCGACAAGAAAGCCCAGCGCCAGGCCGCCGCCGCGTTGCGTCAGCAACTGGCACCGCACAAGCGCGAGGCCGACAAGCTCGAAGCCGAGTTGGGCAAGCTGCACGAGAAACTGGCGAAGATCGACGCCAGCCTCGGCGACAGCGATATTTACGAGCCGGCACGCAAGAACGAATTGCGTGATCTGCTGGCCGAGCAGGCCCGGCTGAAGGTGCGTGAAGCCGAGCTGGAAGAAGCCTGGATGGAAGCGCTCGAATTGCTCGAAAGTATGCAGGCGGAGCTGGAGGCGCTGTCTTGATGGAGGCCTTCAAGCTGCCGTTGCCGGCGATGTGGGTCGAGCCGCTCTGGCTGGTCGTGCAAATCCTGCTGATCCTGCTGGCCGGCTATGTCGCTCAGCGCGTCGTCGCTAAAGGCCTGACTCGCCTGGGCGAGCGTTACCCGTTCCCGCCGCAGTTCTTGATGCCGCTGCGCGGTGGTTTGCGTTGGCTGATCATGGGTAGCGCGCTGATCTTCGTGCTGGAGCGTCTTGGGGTGTCGGCCACGGTGCTCTGGACCGCGTTGTCCGGCTTCGTGGCGGTAGCTGCCGTGGCGTTTTTCGCCATGTGGAGCGTGCTGTCCAATCTGTTGTGCGCGATCCTGATCTTCACCGTCGGCCCATTCCGAATCGGCGATGTGGTCGAGTTGGTGGACACCACCGACAAGCCGGGCGTCAAGGGCCGGGTGGTGGCGATCAATCTGCTCTACACCACGCTGATCGAAGCCGAAGAGCTCGGTACCGGCAGTGCCATGGTGCAAGTGCCCAACAGCCTGTTCTTCCAGCGCTCGGTTCGACGCTGGCGCGGTACTGATGTATTTCCTTCAAACGGGTTCGAAAAGCAGGCTCGATAGGACGCTACCGCCGTCAACGCTGGTCGGCAGTCACTCTGTCCTGCAAAAAATCGGTAGTCATTGGTCGTAAGGCGCATTAGCTTAGACGTTTGTCACGAGTCTGAGTCGAGGTGTGCAATGCTGCTTCAAACATGGCTGGCATTTTTTGCCGCCTGCTGGGTAATCAGTCTTTCCCCCGGTGCCGGCGCCATTGCGTCGATGTCCAGCGGCCTGCGCTACGGTTTCTGGCGCGGTTACTGGAACGCCCTGGGTCTGCAACTGGGCCTGGCGTTGCAAATTGCGATTGTCGCTGCCGGTGTCGGTGCGATCCTCGCGGCCTCCGCCACTGCCTTTTATGCGATCAAATGGTTCGGCGTGGCTTACTTGGTCTACCTCGCGGTCAAGCAATGGCGCGCGCTGCCCAATGAGATGAGCGACGACGCTGCCATTCGGCAGATCGGCAAGCCGATGGCGCTGGTGTTCCGCGGTTTTCTAGTGAACGTCAGCAACCCCAAGGCTTTGGTGTTCATGCTCGCGGTGCTGCCGCAATTCATCGATCCCCATGCGCCGCTAGTGGCCCAGTACCTGATCCTCGGCGTGACCATGATCTGTGTCGACCTGATCGTCATGGCCGGCTACACCGGGCTGGCGGCCAAGGTCCTGCGTTTGTTGCGCACGCCCAGGCAGCAGAAACGCATGAACCGCACTTTTGCCGGGCTGTTCATCGGCGCGGCGGCATTCATGGCGACTTTGCGCAAAGCAGCGACATAAAGCTTCAGGCACAAAAAAGGCGACCTATCGAGGTCGCCTTTTTCATTACTACAGAGTGGCCAGTCTGAGATCAGTGCAGAATCACCGGCGCCGTATCTCGCGGCAGGTTATTACGCAGCGGTGCCTGCCCCGGCTGCTCGTAACCGCCACCACCGAGCTGTTGGCTCAGTTGTGAAGCCACGTCTTCACCCAACGCCTTGGACACGTCACGCACCACCCGTGGGCGGTTCAGGGAAACCCGGATGTCCCGGCCATTCACCAGTTTGGTGTCCTGACCTTCGCCCATCGCCGTGAAGGCCGAGGTGATCTCGAAGGTCTTGGTGTTGATCAGGCTGAAGTCCGCCACCAGCGTCAACGCCAGCACCGCCGAGTAACTGTCGGTGTTGGCCAGCTCATTCATGTCGCGGGTGAAGTCGATGTCTGACACGGTGCCGAACAGCACATAGTCGGCACCCTTGAAGCTACCGGCCTTGATGCGCTTGATCACGTCATACACGTCGCCTTTGGACGATGCCGTGTAAGGCGTGCCCTGCACCAACTGGAACATCCCGGTGCGCAGGATCTCGCCCTTGATGTCGCCGGTGAATTTGCGCAACTCGCCTTGCTCGATGTAGCTGTTGGTGGCTTCGTACTCTTCGTAACTGGATGAACCACTGGCGCCGTAATAGCTCTGGCTATGGTTACTCTGTGCCGAAACAGTGTGGACGTATTGCTCCACGCGCTCCTGGTACGCCAGATCCGCTACTGCAACTTTCGGGGCCGCTTGCGCGCTGAACGCGCAAGCCAGGGCCATCATGCCAATCCATGTGCGCATCGATTAACGCTCCGTGGTTTTGCGGATCTCTTTTTCGTCCATCCACTCGGCCAGACCGCTTTCAACGTCGATCAATTGCAGGCTGAATTTGTAGAAGACGTCCTTGTAGTCGCTGCTGCGCTTGACGATCGAGCTGATCGAACCTTCAAGACGGTATTGGGCGGCAATCATGTTGCCGGTCTTGGCCACGGTGCTCTTCTTGTACAGGCCGCTCTGGTTTTGCAGCTTGAGCTGGTCGACCTGGCTCTGCATTGCGGTGTTGTCGCTGGCGAAACGGGCGACGCCGGACTTCATCAGCTGGGTCTTGATGCTGGTAGTGATTTCGCGGGTATCGATGTACTCGCTGGTCTTGTTCTTCACGTCGTAGACCTGAACCACCGGACGGCCTTGCAGGATGCCGGACTGGGCCAGGGAGCGGGTCATGGATTCGGCGATCATCTGCAGGTCGGTGGAGCCGAACTCGTTGGTCACGGTTTCAACCGCTTTGGTGTCGCCGTAGCTGATGTTTTTGCTGCCCAGCGTCGGCGAAGTGTTGGCGCAACCGCTGGCCAAGAGGGCGATGACGGCGATGAACGAAAAGCGTGCAAACATGGGAATGCTCTCTAGAACTGAACGAATAGGGTGTCGGGCTTAAGGCGTTTTGATTTCGAGACGGAAATCCACGGCTTTGGCGGTTGGCGCAATGGCCTGGATGAAACTGGTCTGCTCGCCGTACATCATCTGGCTTTTCCAGGTTTCCTCTTCGGCAACCGGGAAGCCTTCAGGGCCGAGCCAGGCAAAGCGGTAGTAGAAGGTCTTGTTGTTGTAGCTGGTGTTGCTCAGCTGTACGTTGACCGTCATAAAGCCGTTTTCCCGCGCCACGCGCATGGCGCCGACCACGATGTTCTTGAGCTTGCCCATGGCCACGACCTTGCTGGCAGCGCTGCCTGGCTCCGGTGGTGGCGGGGTGGCGCAGCCGGCCAGCAAGGCCAGGGCGACGACAGTGATGAGTTTGAAGCGCATGCAAAGACTCCGTTCTTAAGGTTGTTTGAGGCTGGCCACGGTGGTCGGGTTGGCGCTCGGGATCACATGAGCGGCCTGGCCGCTGGCGAATACCTGATTGCCCACGGCGCGCAGGCTGATGACCTGATAGCGCTGATCCACAGTGATCTTGACCACCGAACCGCCCACGGCGCTCGGCAGGGTGACTTGGTGCTCGCCTTTCTTCAAGCGTAGACGCACGACTTGAGTGGTGTCTGGCAGGGTACGCCATGTACGGGTATCGGCACCTTCGAGCACCGCTGAAGAGATCCCGACCGCAAGACCCGCCAGTGGGTTGGATTCGTTGATCTTCTTCTGAGCCACGCCTTTGGTCACGGCACGGACGGTGGTGCGCAGGATGATGCCCGGCATGTCATCACGCAGCGCGCGGCGGGACATGGCGGTGGTGCTGTTGAGTTGCGTCAGGTTCACCTGCTGACCGTCTACGCCGATCTGGGCGAAGGGAGCGGTCGAGGTGTCCGGCTTGATGACCGGGAACGACAGCGGTGTGATCACCACCTGGTTGCTGATCGGCAATGGCAACGGAATGCGGATCGAGTCGCGGGACGGCGCCAGGCCGCTTTGCACGACGATCAGGATGTCGCTGTCCTCGTCCTTGGCGGGTTTGTCGAGATTCACCAGCGCCTGTTCCAGCAGCGGGGTGTTCGGGCGCAATTCGGCGGCCTTGCGATAGCCCGGTGCAGCCAGGTCTTTCTCGCCCAGGGCTTCATAGACGAAACCGGCCAGGTAATGGCTGAACGCACTCTGGTAGCTGTTTTTCAGGCTGACCACTTCTGGCGCGTCGAGGCTGGCCACCGGATAACCCTGGAGATCCTTGTACTGGGTTTTGACGCCTTCCTTCTCGGCCTGCTCTTCGCTCTTGAGGTATTCCTTGTCGCGCAGGTCGGCGATCACCGCTTCACGTTCGTGAGTTTTCTTGATCGCGGTGCGCGCGCCGTCGAAGTCGTTCACCGCCAGCAGGTTGAGGGCCATCTGCGTGGTCAGCATGACTTTCTCGTAGTCGTAGCCTTCGTAGCGACGGACTTTGTCATTGACCAGGAAGCTGCCGAACTGAGCCAGGTACTTTTCGGTGTCGAGCTTGACCGAGTCTTCCCACTTGCCCACCACCTGATCGGCGCTGCTCCAGGCATTCTGGCTGCCGGACAAGTCGCCCTTGGCGCGCAGCAGTTCACCCTTCTCGAAGTAATAGAGCAGGTCTTTGTCGGCGCCGGTGTTGTTCTTTTCCAACAAGGTCAAGGCGCCGTCGACGTTGCCGGCAGCCAGCTGCTGGTTGGTTTGTGCCAGTTCGGAATCGTAGTTGCGAAAAGCCGAACAGCCGGAGAGCAAGGTGACAGCGCTGAGCGCGATCGAGGTAAGGGCGCGAGAGGCCATAGGGGGTACTTCTTCCCTGAGTATAAGCAGCCGCGCGTGCTGGTCGGGCTGTTGGGACCCATCGGCAGGGAGACTGGCGCCCTGCCAATTCCTCATAAAAAGAGGAGCTTAAATGCCGTATCGCGAGAACGACGGCGCGGCATTATAAACAGGGATGCTGGCTATGTAATGGCTTTTTAATTGTATGTTTTCACAACGTGCCATTACTTATTTCTGGCCTGATACCGGCGCTGGCGAGGTTTGCACATAAGTCTTTCCGACGACGAATGCCACGGTGTTTATTGTGCGCAGGTTGATGACTTGAAAGTCGCGGTCGATGCGCAGGGTTACCGGCGGGGTGCCGGGCGCGTTCGGCGCGCTGAACAGGTGTTCACCTTTTTTCAGCCGCAGACGCGCGACCAGGGTTTTGTCCGGCAAGGTACGCCATGTGCGGGTGTCGGCCTCCTCGAATGGGTCTTCGCGCGTGACCACCAGCGATGCTTTGGCCGGGTTGCGTTGGTTTTCCTCAGCCTGGCCGATAGCCGCCATGTTGGCGCGGAACATGGCCCGCGAGATGATGGCGGGCATGTCATCACGCAAGGTGCGCAAGGCCATGTCGGTGACGCTGTTGAGTGCGGTCAGCGGCCGTTTTCGACCATCGACGATGATGTGGTCGAATGCTGGCGTGATGGTGTCCGGGATCATCACCGGGAAAGAAATCGGGGCAACGATCACCAGGTTTTCGTTGAGCCGTACCGGAATCGGCACGCGCACCGAGCTGCGTGCCGGTGCCAGGCCGCTTTGGACAATGATTAACACATCACTTTCATCGGCTTTTGCCGGCGGTTTGTCGAGATTGCGCAACGCCTGCTCGAGAAACGGCAGGTTCGGGCGCAATTCAATTGCCTGGCGATAGCCCGGCGCGGCGAGATCGCGTTCGCCGAGGGCTTCATAGGTGAAGCCAGCCAGGTAATGACTGAAGGCACTCTGATAGCCGTTTTTCAATTCGATGACGGCTGGCGCATCGAGGGTGGTCACCGGGTAGCCTTGCAGATCCTTGTAACGCACCGAAATGCCCTGGGCCTTGGCCTGCTCTTCGAGCTCTTCGTATTGCCGCTCGCGCTGGCGGGCAATCAGTGCTTCGCGTTCGTGGGTTTTCTTGATGTCGGCGCGGGCGCCGTCGAAGTCATTCGCAGCCAATTGGTTGAGGGCCATTTGCGTGGTCAGCATGACTTTTTCGTAATCGTAACCTTCGTAGCGACGCAGTTTGTCGTTGACCAGCATGGTGCCCATTTCATTGCCAAACCGTGTGAGCAGTTTCATGGCCCCGGAGGGCACCGCTTCTTCGCGCTGGAATACCATCTGGTCAGCGCTGCGCCAGGCTTTCTGGCTCTCCGGCAGCGCATTGGCGACACTAAGGATGGCGCCTTTCTCGAAGTAATAGAGCAGATCCTTGTCTTCCCAGGGATTGTGCAGCTCCACTAGGTCCAACGCACCCTGGAGGTTGCCCACCAATAGTTGGTCATTGGTCTGTTGCATCTCCTGATCATAATTTCGGTACGCGGCACAGCCACTCAGTTGTAGGGCGAAACTCAGCAGCAAAGAGAACAACAGGCAGGAGCGCATGGACGATGATTCTTCCCTGATCGGATACCGCGAGGAGATAGCAGTTTGCCGCCCAATGTACACGCCGTTATGCGGGAAATACCAACAAAGCTTGAGCGAAACTCATTGGAAGTGAACAATGTGTTACTTCGTATTTCCATTTGAGATTTATTCATGACTGGCTTCTCTCGTTTTCTGGCGTGGCTCGTGCTGCCGATGATCGCGCTCTGCAGCTTCAATGCGCTGGCCGAAACCGCGGAGGGTGCGCCCAAGGCCCTGCATTTGCTCGATTACATTGCCGCCGATTACCCGACGGCGGTCGAGGGAGGCAAGGTTATTGATGAGGCTGAGTATCTCGAACAGCAGACATTCCTGGGGGAGCTGCAAGGGTTGATCGCCGATTTGCCGGCCAAACCCCAGCGTGCCGAACTGGAGCAGGGCGTTAACGGTCTGCGCACCGCGATCGCCGCTCGCAAGGACGGCGCGGACGTCACCCGTCAGGCGCGGCAGCTGGGGGCAAAACTGGCGGTGACCTATGAAGTCAGCCAGGCTCCGGTCATTACCCCGGACCCGACCCGCGGCGCGCCGCTGTATGCCCAGCAATGCTCGGTGTGCCATGGCGATACGGGCATCGGTGACGGCCCGGCAGGTGTCGGCATGACGCCACCGCCGACCAATCTGCGCGATGCCGCGCGACTGGACCGTCTGAGCCTCTACGCGCTTTACAACACGCTGGGTATGGGCGTCGAAGGTACTGACATGCCGGCCTTCGCCGATCAGCTGGATGATCGTCAGCGTTGGGACCTGGCGACCTACATCGCCGGCTTCAGCGCCGATCCGGCCGCGGCAAAATCCGAAAAAACCTACAACATCGCCGACCTGGCGCGTCAGACGCCAGCCGAAGTGCAGGCCGTCGAAGGTCCGCAAGCGGCCGCGACCTTCCGCGCGCAACGAGCGCAACCGCCGCAGGTCAAGCGTGGCCCGGGGCAATTGCTTGAATACACGGCGGCCACGCTGGACAAGAGTATCGCCGCCTATCGCGCTGGCGAGCACGATCAGGCCTACGACCTGTCGGTGGCGGCGTACCTGGAAGGCTTCGAACTGGTTGAAAGCTCTCTGGACAACGTCGACGCCAACGTACGCAAAGACACTGAAAAGTCCCTGATGGCTTACCGTCAGTCGTTGCAGGACGGCTTGCCAGTGGCCCAGGTCGAGCAACGTCTGGAAGTGGCCAAGGCCAAGCTGAAAGAATCCGCTGGCCTGCTCGGTAGCGATGGCTTGAGCTGGTCGCTGAGCTACATTTCCGGTCTGTTGATTCTGTTGCGAGAAGGTCTGGAAGCCATTCTGGTGCTCGCGGCGGTCCTCGCGTTCCTGCGCAATACCGGCCAGCAATCGGCGGTGCGCAGCGTCAACATCGGTTGGGGCCTGGCGCTGTTGGCCGGGCTGGCGACCTGGGCGGTGGCGGCGTATGTGATTGACGTCAGCGGGGCCCAGCGTGAGCTGCTGGAGGGGGCCACTGCGCTGTTTGCCAGTGTCATGGTGCTCTGGCTCGGCGTGTGGATGCACGACCGTCGCCACGCAGCGGCCTGGCAGGATTACATCAAGAGCAGCCTGGTGAGCGGCGGTGGGCGTTTCGGGTTTGCGATCCTGGCGTTCTTCTCGGTGTATCGCGAACTGTTCGAAGTGATCCTGTTTTACGAAACCTTGTGGTTGCAGGCGGGGCCTGCGGGGCATAACGCCGTAATGGCTGGCGGCGCGACGGCGCTGGTTATGCTGGTCGGTCTGGCCTGGGTGATTCTGCGCGGCTCGGCAAAGCTGCCGCTGGCACTGTTCTTCGGCATCAATGCCGGATTGCTGTGCGCGTTGTCGGTGGTGTTTGCCGGCCATGGCGTGAAGGCGTTGCAGGAAGCCGGGGTCTTCGGCACGCGGCCGGTACCGTTCTTTGACTTCGACTGGTTGGGGATCCACGCTGATGCGTATTCGCTGAGTGCCCAGGCTGTAGCGATCATCGCGATCATCGTGCTGTACAGTCGCAGCCGGATGGCCGAGAAGCGGCAGTTGCCGGCGTCTTAAAAGCATTCGCTGCGCTCATATTCGCGGGCAAGCCCGCTCCCACAGGTTCAGCGCTAACCTTATGGGAGCGGGCTTGCCCGCGATGCTTTTCAATAGAGGAAATCCAATGCGCGTATGGATCGATGCTGACGCCTGCCCTCGGGCAGCCAAGGATCTAGTGGTGAAGTTCGCCCTCAAGCGCCAGTTCGAAGTGGTACTGGTGGCCGGTCAGCCGCAGATCAAGCCGGGCCTTGCGCTGGTGAAACTGATCGTGGTGCCCAGCGGCCCGGATGCCGCCGACGATTACCTGGTGGAACACGCGGTGCCGGGGGAGTTGGTGATTTGCAGCGATGTGCCGCTGGCGGATCGGCTGGTGAAGAACGGCGTTGCGGCGCTGGATCCGCGGGGTAAGGAGTTCGATGCGCAGAACATGGGCGATCGACTCGCGGTGCGTAACCTGTTCACCGACTTGCGCGAGCAGGGGCAGATGAGCGGCGGCCCGGCGCCGTTCGGCGAGCGCGAGAAACAGGCGTTCGCCAATGCGCTGGACCGGATATTGACCCGGTTGTCGCGTAAAGCTTGAGCAAGACGGTAATGATCGTTCCCACGCGGAGTGGGAACAATCACGAGTGTTACTCGTCGTTTTCGTGGGTCAGTTCCAGTACGCGGTCGACCAATTTGTTGATGCCGGAAGCGGCTTCGCTGATCGATTGCGCGAGCATGTACGCCGGCGTGCTCACCAGCTTGCGCGCCTTGTCTTCGACAATGTCGGTCACTGCGCACTCGGCGTGGGTGGCGCCCATCTTGTTCATCGCGGCGGCGGTATCGGCATCGTTGCCGATGGTGCAGGTCACGCCCGGGCCGTAGATTTTTGCCGCCAGGGCCGGCGAGATGCAGATCAGCCCCACCGGTTTGCCAGCCTCGGCGAACGCTTCGGTCAACGCCAGGACGTCAGGTTGAACGCTGCAGCCGGCGCCTTCGACGGCAAAGTTCGACAGGTTCTTGGCCGCCCCGAAACCGCCGGGAACGATCAGCGCATCGAAGTCTTCGACGTCCGCTTCACGGATATCCTTGATGTTGCCCCGGGCGATTCGCGCCGATTCCACCAGCACGTTGCGCGATTCGGGCATTTCTTCGCCAGTCAGGTGGTTGATCACATGTAACTGCGCGATGTTGGGTGCGAAGCACTGCACCTGGGCACCGCGCTGGTCCAGCCGCAGCAGGGTGATCACGCTTTCGTGGATCTCGGCGCCGTCGTACACGCCACAGCCGGAAAGGATCACTGCAATTTTTTTGCTCATGGGCTTTTCTCCAGATTCATGGCGTTAAATGTCCACTAATTTGTCACTCGTTGCCATAGGGTTAATTCGCGGCTACACCTAATCTCTGCTGAACGATTCCGATCAGGTCGCGTCATGAACTTCATTCTGTATGCGGTGCCGTTTTTCTTTGTGCTGATTGCGGTCGAGTTGTTGGCCGACCGTTGGCGCGGGGTGAGCAATTACCGCGTGGCAGACGCGATCAACAGCCTCAGCACCGGCGTATTGTCGACTACCACGGGCCTGTTGACCAAAGGTGTCGGCCTGGTCACTTATGCCTTCGCCCTGGAACATCTGGCCTTGATCGAGCTGTCGGCCGACAGTGTCTGGGTCTGGGTGTTTGCATTCGTCTTCTACGACTTCTGCTACTACTGGCTGCACCGGATGGGCCATGAGCGCAACATCCTCTGGGCCGCGCATTCGGTGCATCACCAGAGCGAGGACTACAACCTCTCCACGGCCCTGCGCCAGACCAGCACCGGGTTTCTGTTGAGCTGGATTTTCTACCTGCCCCTGGCCGTGCTCGGCGTGCCGCTGCTGGTGTTCGTCAGCGTTGCGGCGTTGAACCTGCTGTACCAGTTCTGGGTGCATACCCGGCATATTCCCAAGCTTGGCTGGTTCGAGTGGTTCTTCGTCACGCCGTCCAATCATCGGGCTCACCATGCACAGAACGCTCTCTACATGGATCGCAACTACGGCGGGGTGTTCATTATTTGGGACCGTCTGTTCGGATCGTTCCAGGAAGAGGACGACAACGAACCGGTGATCTTCGGCGTGACCACGCCGCTGGCGAGCTGGAATCCGGTGTGGGCGAACGTGCAGTTTTACGCGCAGTTGTGGGATGACGCCCGGCGCGCCGAGCGCTGGTGGGACAAGCTGCGGATCTGGTTCATGCGCACCGGTTGGCGGCCGGCGGACGTGGCGGCCAAATACCCGATGAACAAGCCGGACCTGGCTCAGTTCCGCAAATTCGAGGTGCCGCTGGACGGACGTCAGCAGTGGTATGTGGCGCTGCAGTTCTGCGTCTACATCGCCTTGGGCAGTTACTTGATGAATTTGGAGCAGAGCCTGCCGACCGCAGCCCTGGTGTTGGGTTGGGGCGCCGTGGCGTTGGGGTTGTTCGTGTTGGGTGCAGCCCTGGAGAATCGCCCGCAGGCGTTGAAGCTGGAGCTGTTGCGGCTGGTGTCGAACCTGCCGCTGGTGTGGCTGGCACCGATGGTCGGGCTATGGCCGGGCAGCGCGGTGGGCTGGGTGGTGCTGCTCAGTTACAGCCTGCTCAGCGGCATCGGTCTCTACTGTTGTAGAAACCGCGTCACTCGATGGGCGTCGTAGGTTCGTTGGACTTGGCCTGTTCGGCTTTCAGTGCCTGCTCATCGGCGTAGATCTTTTTCGCCAAGCGGGCATTCTTGAAGCGTCGCCGCAGCCACAGGACAAAGCCCAGGACCAGCAGGGCGCCCAGCACCCACAGCTCGTACTTCTTGACACTGCCCAGCATACCTTCGAGCACCGCGCCGAAGTGATACGCAGCCGCTGCCAGCGCCGCAGCCCAGATGGCCGCGCCAATCCCGTTGAGCAGCAGATAGCGTCCCGGCGGATAGCCCGACAGACCGATTGCCACCGGCATCACGGTGCGCAAACCATAGACAAAACGGAAGCTCAGCACCCAGATGTCCGGGTGCTTGCGGATATGTTCCAGTGCCCGATCGCCCATCAATTGCCAGCGCGGTTTGCGCGCCAGCAATTTGCGCCCGTGCTTGCGCCCCAGGAAGTACCACAGCTGATCGCCGGCATAACTGCCGAAGAACGCCACGACCACCACCAGGTTGATGTCCATGTACCCACGGAACGCGAGGAAGCCTGCGAGTACCAGAATGGTTTCGCCTTCGAAAAACGTGCCGAGGAACAGGGCAAAGTAGCCGAAGTCATGTAGGAATTGTTGGAGCATTGTCTGGGTGCTGGCGAAATGAACGCGCAGCCTAACCCTTCGTGCACATTCATGAAAGTGTCCAAATGTGTCTCGACGTGAACATTTCCTACAAGGACAATGGAATGCGGCTACCTGTCACAGGGGTGCACACAACTGTCATACGTTGGTCATAATGGCCGCTTATAACTGTCACGCTCGCCCGCCAGCGCGGGCTCAGGAGTCTGCCGTGAGCTTTACCCCCGCCAACCGTTTGTTTCCTGCAACCCGCCTGCGTCGCAACCGTCGTGATGATTTTTCGCGTCGTCTGGTCCGTGAAAACGTACTGACCGTCGATGACCTGATCCTGCCGGTATTCGTGCTGGACGGTGAAAACCGTCGCGAAGCAGTGGCGTCGATGCCGGGCGTCGAACGCCTGACCATCGATCTGTTGCTGGAAGAGGCTGCCAAATGGGTCGAGCTGGGGATTCCGGCGCTGGCACTGTTCCCGGTGACACCACCGGAACTCAAGTCACTGGATGCCGCCGAAGCCTGGAACCCCAACGGCATCGCCCAGCGCGCTACCCGCGCTCTGCGTGCGCAGTTCCCGGAGCTGGGTGTGATCACCGACGTCGCCCTGGACCCGTTCACCACTCATGGGCAAGACGGCATCCTCGACGAAGAAGGCTACGTGCAGAACGACATCACCGTCGACGCACTGGTTAAACAGGCTTTGTCCCACGCCGAAGCCGGCGCTCAAGTGGTGGCTCCGTCAGACATGATGGACGGGCGCATACAGGCGATCCGCGAGGCGCTGGAGCTGGCGGGTCACGTCAATGTGCGGATCATGGCCTACTCGGCCAAGTACGCCAGTGCCTACTACGGCCCGTTCCGCGATGCGGTGGGTTCGGCGTTGAACCTGGGCAAGGCCAACAAGGCCTCCTATCAGATGGACCCGGCCAACAGCGACGAAGCCCTGCACGAAGTGGCGGCCGACTTGTCAGAAGGCGCAGACATGGTCATGGTCAAGCCAGGCATGCCGTATCTGGATATTCTTTATCGGGTCAAGGAAGCGTTCAAAGTGCCGACCTTTGTGTATCAGGTCAGCGGCGAATACGCCATGCACATGGCGGCGATCCAGAATGGCTGGTTGAGCGAAGGGGTTATCCTCGAATCCCTGACCGCTTTTAAACGTGCAGGCGCTGATGGCATCCTGACTTACTTTGCCGTCCGTGCTGCTCAATTGTTACGAGAGCAAAAATAGCCCTCCCAGGAACATTCGATGAATACCGAAGGACTCACTGAAGTTGCCGTAAAAGACGCTCAACCTGTGGTGGAGCAAATCGCTGAAACTCCGCCGGAGCTGGAGCCCGCTCCACCTGCGGTGGTGGCCGAGCCCGTTGTGGCGGCGCCAGCGATTGCCATTCCCGGTCTGGATGACAGCAGCCTGTACATCCATCGCGAGCTCTCGCAACTGCAGTTCAACATCCGCGTGCTGGAACAGGCGCTGGATGAGTCCTACCCATTGCTGGAGCGGCTGAAGTTTCTGCTGATCTTCTCCAGCAACCTGGACGAGTTCTTCGAGATTCGTGTGGCCGGCCTGAAGAAGCAGATCACCTTCGCCCGTGAACAGGCTGGCGCCGATGGCCTGCAACCGCATCAGGCCCTGGCTCGCATCAGCGAATTGGTGCACGGTCACGTCGACCGCCAATACGCGATTCTCAACGACATTCTGTTGCCGGAACTGGAAAAACATCAGGTCCGCTTCATCCGTCGTCGTTACTGGACTACCAAGCTCAAGACTTGGGTCCGCCGTTATTTCCGCGACGAGATCGCGCCGATCATCACCCCGATCGGTCTCGACCCGACGCACCCGTTCCCGTTGCTGGTGAACAAGAGCCTGAACTTCATCGTCGAGCTCGAAGGCATCGACGCCTTCGGTCGCGATTCCGGCCTGGCGATCATCCCGGCGCCGCGTCTGCTGCCGCGGATCATCAAGGTGCCGGAAGAAGTCGGCGGCCCGGGTGACAACTATGTATTCCTGTCGTCGATGATCCACGCGCACGCCGACGACCTGTTCCAGGGCATGAAGGTCAAGGGCTGCTACCAGTTCCGCCTGACCCGGAACGCCGACCTCGCGGTCGATACCGAAGACGTGGAAGACCTGGCCCGCGCCCTGCGCGGCGAGTTGTTCTCCCGTCGCTATGGTGATGCGGTGCGGCTGGAAGTGGCCGACACCTGCCCGAAACACCTGTCCGATTACCTGCTCAAGCAGTTCAACCTGCAGGAGACCGAGCTGTATCAGGTCAATGGTCCGGTCAACCTGACCCGGCTGTTCAGCATCACCGGCCTGGACAGTCATCCGGAGTTGCAATACACGCCGTTCACCCCGCAGATCCCGAAACTGCTGCAGAACAGCGAGAACATTTTCAGCGTGATCAGCAAGCAGGACATCTTGCTTCTGCACCCGTTCGAGTCCTTCACCCCGGTGGTCGACTTGCTGCGTCAGGCGGCCAAGGATCCACACGTGTTGGCGGTTCGCCAGACGTTGTATCGCAGCGGCGCCAACTCGGAGATCGTCGATGCGCTGGTGGATGCGGCGCGTAACGGCAAGGAAGTGACGGCGGTGATCGAATTGCGCGCGCGGTTCGATGAAGAATCCAACCTGCAGCTGGCCAGCCGTCTGCAGGCTGCCGGCGCCGTGGTGATTTACGGCGTGGTCGGCTTCAAGACCCACGCCAAGATGATGCTGATTCTGCGTCGCGAAGCCGGCGAGATTGTTCGCTACGCTCACTTGGGTACCGGCAACTACCACGCGGCCAACGCTCGTCTGTACACCGACTACAGCCTGCTGACCTCCGACGATGCCTTGTGCGAAGACGTCGGCAAACTGTTCAGCCAGTTGATCGGCATGGGTAAAACCCTGCGCATGAAAAAACTGCTGCACGCGCCGTTCACGTTGAAGAAGGGCATGCTCGACATGATTGCCCGGGAGACGCAATTCGCCCTCGACGGCAAACCGGCGCACATCATCGCCAAGTTCAACTCGCTGACCGATCCAAAGGTCATCCGCGCGTTGTACAAGGCCAGCCAGTCCGGGGTACGCATCGATCTGGTGGTGCGCGGCATGTGCTGCCTGCGACCGGGCATCGCCGGGGTATCGCACAACATCCACGTACGTTCGATCATCGGTCGTTTCCTGGAACACACCCGGGTCTTCTACTTCCTCAATGGCGGTGAAGAGCAGATGTTCCTGTCCAGTGCCGACTGGATGGAACGCAACCTCGACAAGCGCGTCGAGACTTGCTTCCCGGTCGAGGGCAAGAAGCTGATTTTGCGGGTCAAGAAAGAGCTGGAGCTTTATCTTACCGACAACACCCACAGCTGGAGCCTGCAGTCGGACGGTCGCTACGTCCGTAATACACCGACTGGCAACCAGAACCCGCGCAGCGCCCAGGCCACCTTGCTGGAGCGGTTGGGCAGCCCGATTCTGGCGGTGCGTTAACGCAAACCTTGAGCGATAAGAAATGGCGATCCATGTGGATCGCCATTTTCATTTCCACCACCGTCCCTTGTAGGAGCTGGCTTGCCAGCGAATGGCTTTCAAGTCATGCATCCATTTCAAGGACGCCTTCGCCAGCAAGCCGGCTCCTACAGGACCGTGTTCGGCGACCATTTTCGGTTTTTTAGCGAACGTTCAGCACGAAGCTGACGCGGGTCAGCCATTCGGCTTCCAGGGCGAAGTCGGCCTGGGTCAACTGGTTGTCATCCAGCCAATGTTCCGGGAATAACACATCCAGGCTGTCGCCGTTGGCGTGCAGCACGACCTGTGGCATTTCCTGGGTGCCACGGATGTGGTGGAACAGAATCGCGAAGCGCAGCAGCACGCACAGGCGAATCAGCTTGATGCCGTCGTCGCCAAAATCGGCAAACCTGTCCTTGGGAATATTGCGACGGTGGCCACGCACCAGTAGCGCGAGCATCAGTTGGTCTTCGCGGGAGAACCCGGCCAGGTCCGAGTGCTCGATCAGGTAGGCGCCGTGTTTGTGGTACTGATAGTGCGCGATGTCCAGGCCCACTTCGTGGACCTTGGCCGCCCAGCTCAGCAGTTCGCGCCAGACACCGTCGTCCAGGTCCCAATCCTCGGCCACTTGATCGAAGGCATGCAGCGCCTTGCGTTCGACCCGCGCGGCTTGCTCCAGGTCGACGTGGTAGCGCTCCATCAGCGAGCTGAGCGTGCGCTCACGGACATCTTCGTGATGATGACGGCCCAGCAGGTCATAGAGCACGCCTTCGCGCAGGGCGCCTTCACAGTGGTCCATGCGTTGCAGTTCGAGGGCATCGAAGATCGCTTCGAGAATCGCCAGCCCGGCGGGAAAGATCGCCCGGCGGTCGGGCTTGATGCCTTCGAAGTCGATTTTCTCGACATCACCGAGCTTGATCAGCTTGCGCTTGAGCCAGGCCAAGCCTTCGGCGTTCACCTCGCCAGTGCCATGTCCGCCGGCCTTCAGTGCCAGGCCAATGGCGCGAATGGTGCCCGAGGAGCCGATGGCTTCATCCCAGGTCAGGCGGTGCAGGGCGTGTTCGATGCTCATGATCTCCAGCCGCGCCGCGGTGTACGCCTGGGCGTAGCGGGCCGGGGTGATCTTGCCGTCCTTGAAATAGCGTTGGGTATAGCTGACGCAACCCATTTGCAGGCTTTCGCGCAGCAGCGGTTCGAAGCGCTGGCCAATGATGAATTCGGTACTGCCGCCGCCGATGTCGGCCACCAGGCGTTTGCCCGGGGTGTCGGCGAGGGTGTGGGAGACGCCGAGGTAAATCAGGCGCGCTTCTTCACGGCCGGAGATGACTTCTACCGGATGGCCGAGGATTTCTTCGGCCCGATGGATGAATTCACCGCGGTTACGGGCTTCGCGCAGGGCGTTGGTGCCGACGATCCGCACGGTGCCGGGCGGCATACCGCTGATCAGTTGGGCGAAGCGCTTCAGGCAATCGAGCCCGCGTTGCATGGATTCTTCGCTGAGTTGACGCTCTTCGTCGATGCCGGCGGCCAGCTGAACCTTCTCCCCGAGACGCTCGAGAATCCGGATTTCGCCGTTCTGGGCCTTGGCCACGACCATGTGAAAGCTGTTGGAGCCCAGGTCGATTGCGGCGATCAGGGACAGATTCTTGACTTGGGATAGCGGCATGGTCAGGGGGTCTCGGTCGATAACCTCGACATCCTGCCACGATCAAACGCTCGCGCCAACGCGCAGAGTTGAAAGCCTTGATCCAACCCTGTGGCGAGGGGGCTTGCCCCCGTTGGGCTACGAAGTAGCCCCAAAACCATTCACATCAACTCCGAATAGACCGCGCATGCAGGTTTTACGACTGCTGCGCAGCCGAACGGGGGCAAGCCCCCTCGCCACAGGGGTGTCAGCCCGCCGCCTCCACGGTCCCAATGAAGTTCGCCAGCTCCGCCGTCTGCGGATTGGCAAACAACACCTTCGGATCTCCCACCTCATGCACCTTGCCCTGGTGCATGAACACCAATTTGTCGCCCACCTCCCGGGCAAAACGCATCTCATGGGTGACCATGATCAATGTCATACCTTCCCTGGCCAGTTGCCGGACCACGCTCAACACTTCATTGACCAGTTCCGGGTCCAAGGCCGAGGTGATTTCGTCGCACAGCAAGACTTTCGGCGACATGGCCAGCGCCCGGGCGATCGCCACCCGCTGTTGCTGGCCGCCAGAGAGTCGATCCGGGAAGGCGTCGAATTTCTCGCCCAGCCCGACCCGTTCCAGCATCTGTCGCGCCAGCTCGGTGGCTTTGGCTTTCGGCACTTTCTGCACCACTTGTGGCGCAAGCATGACGTTTTCGCCGACGGTCAGGTGCGGGAACAGGTTGAACTGCTGGAACACCATCCCGACTTTCTGTCGCAGGCTGCGCAGGTCGGCGCGGGCGGCGTCGAGGTATTCGCCGTCGACTTCGATCACGCCGTCGTTGATCGATTCCAGGCCATTGAGGGTGCGCAGCAAGGTGGATTTGCCCGAGCCGCTGCGACCGATGATCGCCACCACCTGGCCTTCCTCGACACTCAGGTCAATGCCTTTGAGCACATGATGGTCGCCGTAATATTTATGCAGGGCGGAAATTCTAAGCAGAGGCATGCAGTCTCCTTTCCAGGTAGCGCGCACTGAGGGACAAGGGGTAGCAGAGCAGGAAGTAACCGAGGGCGACGAGGCCGTAGACCATGAAGGGTTCGAAGGTCGCGTTGGCGAGCATGCCGCCGGTCTTGGTCAGTTCGGTGAAGCCGATGATCGAGGTGACGGCGGTGCCCTTGACCACTTGCACCGAGAAGCCCACGGTCGGCGCCACGGCGATGCGCAGCGCTTGTGGCAGGATCACGTAACGCAATTGCTCCAGCGGGTTGAGCGCCAGGCTCGACGAGGCTTCCCACTGGCCGTTGGGGATCGAGTCGACGCAACCGCGCCAGATCTCCGCCAGGTAGGCGCTGGTGAACAGTGTCAAGGCAATCGCCGCCGCCATCCACGGTGAAATTTCCACACCGGCCAAGGCCACACCGAAGAACACCAGAAACAGCTGCATCAACAGCGGCGTGCCCTGGAACAATTCGATGTAGGTGCGGGCGAAGTGGCTGGGCAGGGATTTCTTAGAAATCCGCATCACCATGATCAGCAAACCGATCAGCCCGCCACCGATAAACGCCACCAGCGACAATGCCAGCGTCCATTGCAGGCCCGTGAGCAGGTTGCGCAGGATGTCCCAGAAGGTGAAATCGCTCATTGGCTGCTCCTTGCGCTGCTCTTGGATATGTAGCGGCGACCGATCCAGTTCAGCAGCTGGCGGATCAGCAGCGCCATGCACAGGTAGAGCAGCGTGGTCAGCGCATAGGTTTCAAAGGCGCGAAAGTTGCGCGACTGAATGAAGTTGGCGGCGAAACTCAGCTCTTCGGTGGCGATCTGCGAACAGACCGCCGAGCCGAGCATGACGATGATGATCTGGCTGCTCAGGGCCGGCCAGACCTTGCCCAGTGCCGGCAGCAGAACCACGTGGCGGAAGGCTTCGAAACGCGACATTGCCAGGGCGGCTGCGGCTTCCAGTTGCCCGCGAGGGATCGCTTGAATGCCGGCGCGGATGATCTCGGTCGAATAGGCGCCCAGGTTGATCACCATCGCCAGCACCGCCGCCTGCCATTCGGAAATCTGCAGGCCCAGCGACGGCAAACCGAAGAAGATGAAAAACAACTGCACCAGAAAGGGTGTGTTGCGGATCAACTCGACGTAGACCCCGAAAATGCCGGCGAACGGGCGGATGTTCCACGCCCGCACCAGTGCGCCGATGATGCCCAGAGCGACCCCGAACACTGCGCCAACGGCCGTCAGCTCAAGGGTGAACAACGCACCGCGCAGCAGCAGGTCGGTGTTTTCCACCACCGGCAAGAAATCGAACTGATAAGCCATAAGTCGTCTCCCGAGCGAACGATCAGAGATCGGCCGGCAGCGGTTCTTTCAACCAGGTTTGCGAGTTCTTTTCCAGCGCACCGTCAGCCTTGGCGGTGGTGAGGATCTGATTGACCTTGTCCAGCAACGCCGGCTCGTTCTTGTTCACGCCGACGTACACCGGCGAGTCCTTGAGCTTCACTTTCAGGGCCGGTACGCGTTTCGGGCTTTTCTCGCTGATGGCCACCATCACCACGTTGCCGCTGGCGATCAGGTCGACTTGCCCGGCAAGGTAGGCGGCGATGGTCGAGTTGTTGTCTTCGAAGCGTTTGATGGTCACGCCTTCGGGGGCGACTTTGGTCAGCTCAATGTCTTCGATGGCGCCACGGGTGACGCTGATGGTTTTGCCCTTGAGATCGTCCAAACCCTTGATGGCGGCGTCTGGCGGACCGAACACGGCGAGGTAGAACGGCGCGTAGGCACGGGAGAAATCGATGACTTTCTCTCGTTCAGGGTTCTTGCCGAGGCTGGAAATCACCAGGTCGACCTTGCCGGTGGTCAGGAACGGGATGCGGTTGGTGCTGTTGACCGGGGTCAGTTCGAGTTTGACCTTGAGTTGGTCGGCCAGCAGTTTGGCGGTGTCGATGTCGAGGCCGCGCGGTTTCATGTCCGGGCCGACCGAGCCGAACGGCGGGAAGTCCTGGGGCACGGCGACTTTGAGGGTGCCGCGTTTGACCACATCCTCCAGACCGTCGGCGTGGGCAGGTGCCTGGCTCAGCATCAGGCTGGCAAACAGGGCGGCGAGGAGGGCGCTGTAACGCTGGGTCATGGCAAATCTCCGGATCGGCGGGAAGTGATTTCTGCGGATCGACAGAGCACGGGCCATGCCAAGATTCGGTTTCAGGGGTTGCAGGCCACGGTTTTGCTGGTGTTTCTCGGTCTTACTGGTCTGAACAGTTAGGTGGCATTTCGCACCTTGATGGCGCAATCGTGAAAACTCCCGAACCCCCATGGGGCACGACTTGCCGGACGTCGCGAATAGCTTTACAACTAGCCGCTCATTGGCCTGGTTCGTCTGAAGAAACCATGAATTCGATCTCCCGTGCAGTACCTGAAGTGGCGCTGCAAGCCATCCGCAAACTGATCACCGAGCAAGGTTTCGGGCCGGGTGATGCCTTGCCCTCGCAACGGGACCTGGCGGTGCAATTGGGGGTCAGCCGGGCGTCGTTGCGCGAGGCGTTGTCGTCCCTGAGTGCGCTGGGCGTGATCAGCATCCAGCCGGGCAAGGGCGTGTTCGTGCAGTCACCGGTCGATCTGCCCCGGGGCGAGGCGGTGCCGGGCTGGCCATTCGCGGCCCAGGCATCGCCGCTGGACATCTTCCAGTTGCGCTATGCGCTGGAGGGTTTTGCCTCGGGTTTGGCGGCCGTGACCCTGAGCACCGAGGATCTCGATGCCCTGGAAGACAACGTCGCCGCCATGCGCAACGAACTGCGTGCCGCCAACTTCGATGCAGCGGCGCGACTGGACTTCGAGTTTCACCGGCGCATCCTCCTGGCCAGCGGCAATCAGGCGATGCTGAGCATCCTGACAGCCAGCGCCGACATCTTTCTGGAGAGCCAGAAGCTACCGTTCATCCGGGCCGAACGGGCCATGGAAACCTGGCAGGAACACCGTAAAATCCTCCGTGCACTGGCCCGTCGAGCCTCTGGCGCCGCACAGAAGGCCATGCAGGAGCATGTGCGCAACGCCGCCCTGCGCACCGGGATTGCCTTCGTCGCTCCCGCCACCTCGTGACTTGAGCTATACCCAAATTCATGGGCCACCATAGCGAGACTCAATCATCTGCGGCTTCCTGAACGGGGGAAGGGCAGCTATGATGGGCCACGTTTTTTTGCTTACAACCTGGAGACTTCCATGAGCAGCGATCTTATCAAACACGTTAGCGACGCTAGCTTCGAGGCCGACGTACTCAAGGCCGAAGGCGCTGTACTGGTCGACTACTGGGCTGAGTGGTGCGGCCCTTGCAAAATGATCGCTCCTGTCCTGGACGAAATTGCCGAGACCTACAAAGGCAAGCTGACCGTTGCCAAACTGAACATCGACGAGAACCAGGAAACCCCGGCCAAGCATGGCGTGCGTGGTATCCCGACGCTGATGCTGTTCAAGAACGGCAACGTCGAAGCCACCAAGGTCGGTGCGCTGTCGAAGTCGCAATTGGCCGCTTTCCTCGACGCCAACATCTAAGCGTTGTTATAAAGCGTCATGAAAAGGCCCCGCATTATGCGGGGCCTTTTCGTTATTGAGGGCTAGACGCTCCGAAACTCAGGTGGTACATTCGGCCCCGCACTGGTTTCTCCACTGCCCCCTGCTAGCCGTCGCCGACGCACTCCTTTTCGAATAAGTACGCGATCCTGTCGCCTTCTCTGCGGCGCGGCCTCATTAAGCCAAAAGCTTAATTTCCCCCCTCCATAAATGATTACGTCATTCCTATATGAATCTGACTGAACTCAAGCAAAAGCCGATTACCGAACTGCTCGAATTGGCCGAACAGATGGGCATAGAAAATATGGCCCGTTCGCGCAAGCAGGACGTGATTTTCTCCCTGCTCAAAAAGCACGCTAAAAGCGGCGAGGAAATCTCCGGTGATGGCGTGCTGGAGATTCTCCAGGACGGCTTCGGCTTCCTGCGCTCCGCTGACGCTTCCTATCTCGCCGGCCCGGACGATATCTACGTCTCGCCGAGCCAGATCCGTCGCTTCAACTTGCGCACCGGTGACACCATCGTTGGCAAGATCCGTCCTCCGAAGGAAGGCGAGCGGTATTTCGCGCTGCTCAAGGTCGACACGATCAACTACGATCGTCCCGAGAACGCGAAAAACAAGATTCTCTTCGAGAACCTGACCCCGCTGTTCCCGACCGTGCGCATGAAGATGGAAGCCGGTAACGGTTCCACCGAAGACTTGACCGGTCGTGTCATCGACCTGTGCGCCCCGATCGGCAAAGGCCAGCGCGGCCTGATCGTTGCTCCGCCGAAAGCCGGTAAAACGATCATGCTGCAGAACATCGCGGCAAACATCGCGCGTAACAATCCTGAAGTTCACCTGATCGTGCTGTTGATCGACGAGCGTCCGGAAGAAGTGACCGAAATGCAGCGCACCGTGCGCGGCGAAGTAGTTGCCTCGACGTTCGACGAGCCGCCAACCCGCCACGTGCAGGTTGCTGAAATGGTGATCGAGAAGGCCAAGCGTCTGGTCGAGCACAAGAAGGACGTGGTGATTCTGCTCGACTCCATCACCCGTCTGGCGCGTGCCTACAACACCGTGATCCCGAGCTCCGGCAAGGTGCTGACCGGTGGTGTCGATGCCCACGCCCTGGAGAAACCGAAACGTTTCTTCGGTGCTGCACGGAACATCGAAGAAGGCGGCTCGTTGACCATCATCGCTACCGCGCTGGTTGAAACCGGTTCGAAGATGGACGAAGTGATCTACGAAGAATTCAAAGGCACCGGCAACATGGAATTGCCTCTGGATCGCAAGATCGCCGAAAAACGTGTGTTCCCGGCCATCAACATCAACCGCTCCGGTACTCGCCGCGAAGAGTTGCTGACAGCCGACGACGAACTGCAGCGTATGTGGATCCTGCGCAAACTGCTGCACCCGATGGATGAAGTCTCTGCCATCGAGTTCCTGGTCGACAAGCTGAAACAGACCAAGACCAACGACGAGTTCTTCCTGTCGATGAAACGCAAGTAAATCGAACAGGCCAAAAAGCCGGGGAAACCCGGCTTTTTGCTATCTGATTTTTGATCAACGGCAGTTCGTGGTTCTGAACTGAGGGGTTCGGCGCTAAACTGCCACCCCCGAACGCCACGGCCAAAACGAGGCTCACGCATGCAGTATCGCGACTTGCGCGACTTTATCAGCGGTCTGGAACAGCGCGGCGAACTCAAGCGCATCCAGGTTCCGGTGTCCCCAGTGCTCGAAATGACCGAGGTCTGCGACCGCACATTGCGCGCCAAAGGCCCGGCCCTGCTTTTCGAAAAGCCCACGGGTTATGACATCCCTGTGCTCGGCAATCTGTTCGGTACGCCTGAGCGCGTGGCGCTGGGCATGGGCGCAGAGGCGGTGAGCGAGTTGCGCGAAATCGGCAAGTTGCTGGCGTTCCTCAAGGAGCCCGAGCCGCCGAAAGGTTTGAAGGACGCCTGGTCCAAGCTGCCGATCTTTCGCAAGATCATCTCGATGGCGCCGAAAGTCGTCAAGGACGCGGTGTGCCAGGAAGTGGTCATCGAAGGCGACGATGTCGACCTCGCGATGTTGCCGGTGCAGACCTGCTGGCCAGGCGATGTCGGCCCGCTGATCACCTGGGGCCTGACTGTCACCAAAGGTCCGAACAAGGATCGCCAGAACCTCGGCATTTACCGTCAACAGGTGATCGGTCGCAACAAGGTGATCATGCGCTGGTTAAGCCACCGTGGCGGCGCGCTGGATTACCGCGAATGGTGCGAAAAACACCCCGGCCAGCCGTTCCCGGTGTCCGTGGCGCTGGGCGCTGACCCGGCCACCATTCTTGGCGCCGTGACGCCGGTGCCGGACAGCCTCTCCGAATACGCTTTCGCCGGTCTGCTGCGGGGCAATCGCACCGAACTGGTGAAATGCCGCGGCAACGACCTGCAAGTACCGGCCACGGCCGAAATCATCCTCGAAGGCGTGATTCATCCGGGCGAAATGGCCGATGAAGGTCCGTACGGCGACCACACCGGCTACTACAACGAAGTCGACAGCTTCCCGGTGTTCACCGTCGAGCGCATCACCCATCGGATCAAGCCGATCTACCACAGCACCTACACCGGCCGTCCGCCGGATGAGCCGGCGATTCTCGGTGTGGCGCTGAACGAAGTGTTCGTGCCGATCCTGCAGAAGCAATTCCCGGAGATCACTGACTTCTACCTGCCTCCCGAAGGCTGCTCGTACCGCATGGCCATCGTGACCATGAAAAAGTCGTATCCCGGCCACGCCAAGCGGGTAATGCTCGGTGTCTGGTCGTTTTTGCGACAGTTCATGTACACCAAGTTCGTTATCGTCACCGACGACGATATCAACGCACGGGACTGGAACGACGTGATCTGGGCCATTACCACGCGCATGGACCCCAAGCGCGACACGGTGATGATCGATAACACGCCGATCGACTACCTGGACTTCGCCTCGCCGGTCTCCGGCCTGGGTTCGAAGATGGGGCTCGATGCCACGCATAAATGGCCAGGCGAAACCACCCGTGAGTGGGGCCGGGTCATCGTCAAGGATGAAGCCGTTACCCAACGGATCGATGCCATCTGGAATCAGTTAGGAATAGATTGATGCGTGTAACCTTGCAGCCCTCCGGAGCAGTGCTTGAGATTCTGCCCGGCGAGCGGATTCTCGATGGCGCGCGGCGCCTGGGCTATGAATGCCCGCAAAGCTGTCGTAACGGCAATTGCCATGTGTGCGGTGCGTTGCTGGTGGAAGGGCGGGTCGAACAGGCTGGCGATGTGCGCGACCATGGCGAGTTCTACACTTGCATTGCAGAGCCGCTGGAAGACTGCATCGTGTTGTGGGATGGCGTGCTCGCGCTGGGAGAGCTGCCGGTGCGCAGCGTGTCGTGTCAGGTCATTGAATGCAGGGACGTCGGTGGCGATACCTGGCGCGTGCGTCTGCGTGCGCCAGCGGGCAAGCCACCGCGCTATCACGCCGGCCAGTATCTGATGATCGAGCGTGAGAATGGCGAGAAATCCGCTTTTTCCCTGGCCTCTGCACCGCATTCCGGCCGCGACCTGGAAATTCATGTGCTGGCGCGCGAAAGCAGCGCGCTGAGCCTGATCGAACAGCTCCAGCGCAACCCGATGGTGCGGATCGAGATGCCGTTCGGCGACACCCATCTGGCGGAACTGCCGAACGGTCCTCTCGTACTGATTGCTGCCGGTACCGGCATGGGCCAGATCCACAGCCTCATCGAACATTGCCGCGCCACGGGCTTCAAGCATCCGGTGCACCTGTATTGGGGCGTACGTCGTCCCGAAGACTTTTATGAGATCGAACATTGGGATGAATGGCTGAAGCTGCCCAATCTGTTCCTGCATAAAGTCGTCAGCGATCAATGCGGCTGGCAGGGGCGTTGCGGCATGTTGCATGAGGCGGTGTGTGAAGATTTCCCTGATCTGAAAGCACTGCACGTCTATGCCAGCGGCTCTCCAGCCATGGTCTATGGCACGCTCGATGCTTTGGTCGAAGCGGGGATGGATGCCCATCAAATGCGTGCCGATGTATTTGCTTACGCGCCGCGATCGTAGGTGCGTGAACCGTTCTAGAAGCGCACCCCGGTTGTCACCATGGCGGCATTGAAGCCGAGCAACACCAGCTCGGCTGCCAATGGTCCGTAGTGTGCCCCGACTGAAGGAATGATCACCGGCGCGACCCCGAAGTGATTCAGAGGGATCTTGTCCTGAGACTTGCCGCTGTAACCTTGCAACAGACCACCGGTAAGTTTTATGTACACGGGATAGTCAGCGCTCTCGTAGCGTTTGCCCGCATACGCATAATATGAACGCTGGCTGAACGAGTTGCGAAAAGTTGCGCCACCAAACAACCAACCGGACGTTTGCTCGCGCTCAAGACCGATAAGGTCCTGATTGTTATTGTGGTCGGAGTCGGGGGAGAAGTGTCTGGTATAGACGCTGGCCTGCAAATACCAGGAGCCGGTGTCTTTCGCAGAGGTGTCCTCGGCCAGCGAGTGCTGCGCCGTGAGCATTAGAAGTAACCCGTAAATCCATGGTGTTTTCATTGTTCAGGCCTTTGAGGCAGTTTGGTTTGCGTCTTTGGGTGGCCGTTATACGCGACGTAAAGCTGCAATGGGTAGGCGGTAAATCCGAAGGGTTTGTAGGCATTTTCTCCTAGGTGAGCTTTATCCTAGACGCGCCGAATGCTTATGTATATTTCGTTCTGGTATTTAAGAATTCTCTTAAATGATATTAGGGTATATCGCCAAGCCCTCCAGCTTCAGTATTGGATTTTTTATAGGGGGCGCAAGGTCATAGGGCGCTTAGTACTTTTCGTTTTAGTATTACTGCTATATGTTCTATGAAGTGAAAGTTGTTTATATTTTGTAATAATTGCTGGGCCAAAATTTTATTGCCATGAGCGCCATTGAATCTGCTTTTTTGAATCTGGCTTACCCTCCGCGGCTCGATCTGGGGCCGCAGCTTACACACGAACAATTGCTCAGTTCGATGCAGTCGACCATGGCGCGCCACAAGGGTGGGCCGGTCTGGTTATTCGCGTATGGTTCGCTGATCTGGCGGCCTGAATGTGCGGCGGTTGAGCGGGTGCGCGGCCGGGTGCATGGCTACCATCGCGGTTTGTACCTGTGGTCCCACGAGCATCGCGGCACGCCGGAAGTGCCGGGGCTGGTATTTGGCCTGGATCGCGGTGGTTCGTGCAGCGGGTTCGCCTATCGTTTGCCCGAAGAACAACTCGAGGCTTCACTTTATGCACTCTGGCAGCGCGAGATGCCATTCCCTTCCTATCGTCCACACTGGCTCAACTGCCGTCTTGAAAACGGAAACCAGGTTCAGGCATTGGGATTTGTATTGGAGCGGCACCTGCCCAGCTATGCCGGCAACTTGCCGGATCACGTGCTGAGCCAAGTATTCGAGAACGCTTGCGGGCGCTATGGCACTACTCGCGAGTATGTCGAGCAGACCGCCCACGCCCTGCGTAGCCACGCCATGCCAGACCGGAATCTGGAGGCGCGGCTCAAGCGCTGTAAATCAAAGGCAGATCAGGCGAGCGCTTCGCGGCCCTGACTGGCGACGTTTTTGTGGCCCAGGGTGGGTGCCAGGAACGCCATCGCCAGCAGGCAGGCAACGACCAACAGAATGAAGCCGCCATTCCAGCCGAAATAGTCCACGGTGTAGCCCATCATGGCACTGGCCGCGACGGAACCACCCAAGTAACCGAACAGGCCGGTAAAGCCTGCGGCCGTACCCGCGGCCTTCTTCGGCACCAGTTCCAGCGCCTGCAGGCCGACCAGCATCACCGGGCCGTAGATCAGGAAGCCGATGGCGAACAGCGAGATCATGTCGATCATCGGATTGCCCGGTGGATTCAGCCAATACACGATTGTCGCAACGGTCACCAACGCCATGAACACCATGCCGGTCAGGCCACGGTTGCCACGGAAGATCTTGTCCGACATCCAGCCGCACAGCAGCGTGCCGGGAATGCCCGCCCACTCGTACAGGAAGTAAGCCCACGAGGTCTTGTCGAAGTCGAAGTGCTTGACCTCTTTGAGGTAGGTCGGCGCCCAGTCCAGAATGCCGTAGCGCAGCAGGTAGACGAAAACGTTAGCCAGTGCGATGAACCAGAGCATTTTGTTGCGCAGCACGTATTTGACGAAGATGTCCTTGGCGCTGAATTCCTCTTCGTGACTGGCGTCGTAGCCTTCCGGGTAATCGTTTTTGTACTTCTCAATCGGCGGCAGGCCCGTCGACTGCGGAGTATCGCGCATCACGATGAAGGCAAACACGGCGACCAACAGCGCCACGGCAGCCGGTACGTAGAACTTGCTGTGCCAGTCGTTGAACCAGCCCATGCCGAGAATCGCCAGCGGGCCGATCAAGCCACCGCCAACGTTATGCGCGGTGTTCCAGACCGAAACCACGCCGCCACGCTCTTTCTGTGACCACCAATGCACCATGGTTCGCCCGCTCGGCGGCCAGCCCATGCCTTGCGCCCAGCCGTTGATGAACAGCAGGATGAACATCATGGTCACGCTGGAGGTGGCCCAAGGTGCGAAACCGAAAACGAACATCACCGCGGCGGACACCACCAGGCCAAAGGGCAGGAAGTAACGCGGGTTGGAGCGGTCGGACACGATGCCCATCAGAAACTTGGACAGGCCGTAGGCGATTGCAATCGCCGACATCGCCACACCCAGCTGGCCTTTTGTATAGCCTTGGGCGATCAGGTCCGGGAACGCCAGGGTGAAGTTCTTGCGCAGCAGGTAGTAACCGGCATAGCCAATGAAAATCCCGGCGAAGATCTGCCAGCGAAGGCGTCGGTAGGTGCTGTCTATTTTTTCTTCAGGCAATGGAGCCTGATGTGCGGCAGGACGAAAGAAAGCAAACATTCAAGAGCTCCAGATTTCTTGTTTTGACTGCGGATGCGAATGTTACAGTTTCGTTACCGAAAATAGCACCGGTTCGCATCGGCAAAACAGCGGAAATGTTGGAGATTGCATGTTCCTTTATGAACATGTCGCTCAGGTATAAATGAGAGTCGGTACGGGGATGACGGAGCCAGGTCGCAGGCTGCGACCTGGCTTGAAAACGATCAACGAACCTGCACGACCACCTTTCCGACCGCCTTGCGCTGGCCAAGATCGTTGATCGCCTGCGCCGCATTGCTCAGTGGATACACCTGCGACACCAGCGGCTTCAATTTGCCTTCGGCGAACCAGTGAAACAACTGCTGGAAGTTCGCAGCGTTGTCCTGTGGTTGGCGCTGGGCAAACGAGCCCCAGAACACGCCGACCACTGCAGCACCTTTGAGCAGTGCCAGGTTCACTGGCAGTTCGGGGATACGTCCACTGGCGAAACCGACCACCAGAAGACGACCGTTCCAGGCGATGGCGCGGATGGCCTGGTCGAACAGGTCCCCGCCCACCGGGTCGTAGATCACGTCGGCGCCCTGGCCGTCGGTCAGGCGTTTGATTTCGTCCTTGAGGCTGGTTTCGCTGTAGTTGATCAGCTCATCGGCGCCGGCGGCTTTGGCCACCGCGAGTTTTTCCGCACTGCTCGCGGCGGCGATCACCCGGGCGCCCATGGCTTTGCCGATTTCCACGGCGGCGAGGCCGACGCCGCCGGACGCGCCGAGCACCAGCAAGGTTTCGCCGGGTTGCAGGTTGCCTCGTTGCTTGAGGGCGTGCATCGAAGTGCCGTAGGTCATGCTGAAAGCGGCGGCAGTGTTGAAGTCCATCGATGGCGGGATCGGCAGCACGTTGTAGCCCGGCACCGCGACCTGCTCGGCGAAACTGCCCCAGCCAGTCAGGGCCATGACCCGGTCACCGACCTTGAGGTGGCTGACCTTTTCCCCCACCGCGCTGACCACGCCAGCCGCTTCGCCACCCGGTGAAAACGGGAAGGGCGGTTTGAACTGGTATTTGCCCTCGATGATCAGCGTGTCCGGGAAATTCACCCCGGCCGCGTGCACGTCCAGCAGGATTTCGTTCTTCTTCGCAACAGGACTGGCGACGTCTTCCAGCACCAGCGATTCGGCAGGGCCGAAGGCTTTGCACAGCACGGCTTTCATCAGGGCTATTCCTTTGGGAGTGATGGCCGATAAGTGTAGGTGTGTGAGTTAACGGGTCAACGAGCATGCCCGACCCTGATAGTCAGCCATAAGCTTGTGCTTGAGCGGCGGGTCGTTATGCTAGGCCGCAAACCGGATAAGGAGCGAATTGTGAAAGCGTGGATCATGTTGATGCTGGCCCTGTCTCTGCCTGTGGCAGCGATGGCCGAAGAAGCCAAAGAAGGTGAAGCCCCGAAGGTCAACTACATCACCCTGAGCCCGCCGTTCGTGGGCAACTATGGGTTGGATGGCACGCCGAAGCTCAAGGTCTACAAGGCCGATGTGGCGCTACGGGTGACTGGTGACGAGGCGACCAAGGCGGTGAAGGCCAATGAGCCGTTGATCCGCAATCAGCTGGTGGCGTTGTTTGCCCAGCAGACCACTGAAACCATGAACAACGTCGAAGCCAAGGAAAAGCTGCGTCAGGAAGCCTTGAAGCAGACCCAGCAAGTGATGAACGACGAAACCGGCAAGCCGGTGGTTGAGGATCTGTTGTTCAACAACCTCATTATCCAGTAAGGCTTTTGTTGTCTGGGGCGGCCCCTTCGCGGGCTTGCCTGCGAAGGGCGACTCGGCCCTTCAGGACGCCAGGCTCTTGCGAAACCGCAGCAGTGCAATGGTAAAGAACAGCAGGCCGATGGCGCTCAATGCCAGCAAGTCCGGCCAGACCACGCCAATGCCGGCGTCGCGAAACAGTATCGCGGCGCTGAGGCTGACGAAGTGCGTCGATGGCGAGCCCTGCATCACCCATTGCAGCCATTGCGGCATGCTGTCGAGGGGCGTACTGCCCCCGGAAAGCAGCAACATCGGGATAATCACCGGAATCGCCAACAAGCCGAACTGCGGTGTCGAGCGGGCGAGGGTCGCGAGGAATATCCCCAGCGCCGTGCTGGCGAACAGATAAACCGCCGTTACCAGCAAGAAAAAGCTAATGGAGCCAGCCAGCGGCACGCCAAGGGCGCCTTTGACAATGACTTCCAGCGACACCCAGGTGCACAGCACCACCACCAGCATGTTGCTCCAGACTTTCGCCAGCATGATTTCCAGTGCCGTCAGCGGCAGCACCAGCAAATGGTCGAGAGTGCCGTGTTCGCGTTCACGCAGCAGCGCCGTGCCCGTCAGGATGATGGCCAGGATCGTGATGTTGTTGACGATCTGAATCACCGCCAGGAACCAGCCACCCTCCAGATTGGTATTGAACAGCGCTCGTGTTGTCAGCCGCACGGGTGTCTGGCTCGCCGCATCGCCCTGGCCACTGTAGGTCAACAGCTCGCGCTGGAAAATCCTCCCGATATAGCCTGCCCCCATGAACGCCTGGCTCATGGCCGTGGCGTCGACGTTAACCTGCACCGCCGGCTGGTGGCCGCCCAGCAGATCGGCCTGAAAATTGGCTGGAACATTGATCACGAAGGTGTACCGCCCGTTGTCCAGCACCTCGTCCAGCTGAGCATAAGGCAGCGGCACCGGCGGTTGAAATTCCGGCGGCCGCAGAACCTGGGCCAGTTGGCGTGACATGGGGCTGTGATCTTCATCGACTATGGCCACACTGGCGTTGTGCACACCGATCACTGAGCCCGCGGCCGGCATGTAGATCGCCACTGTAAAGGCGTAGAACAGGAACAGCAGCAATACACTGTCATGTCGCAGGCTGGTGAGTTCCTTGAGGCCAAGACGCAGGATGTGCGCGAGCTTATGCATCAGACCTCCTGCTTTTTCAGCATGGCCAGGCTGAGCCCGGTGAACCCGAGAAAGAACCCGAACAGCGCCAGGCATTGTGGCCACAACTGCCGGATATCCAGCGCCTTGGTAAAGGTGCCAACAGCGATATCGAGAAAATAGCCTGCCGGAAACAGCATCCCCATGACCGCGGCGGCGCCATCAAGGGACGACCGCGGCACGATCAGACCGGAAAACTGGATGGTCGGCAGACTGGTGATGATCATGGTGCCGAGAATCGCGGCGATCTGGGTTCGGGTGAACGCCGAAATCAACAGGCCCATGCTGGTAGTCGCCAGCACGTAGAGCAATCCGCCGAAGGCCAGGGTCAATGCGCTGCCCTTGAAAGGCACGCCGAACAGCCAGCGGTTCATGGCCGCCAGCACGGCGAGATTGATCAGACTGACGGCCAGATACGGCACCTGTTTACCTAACAGAAACTCCAGGCGGGTCAGCGGAGTGGCGTAGAAGTTGGTGATCGAGCCCAGTTCCTTCTCCCGCACAATGCCCAGCGCAGTCAGCATGGCCGGGATGAACGCCAGGATCAGCGCCATCACTCCAGGGCCGATGGCGTTGACGCTGACGACATCCTGGTTGTAGCGGAAACGGGTTTCCAGTTTGGCTGGCGCTTGCCGGGATGGTGCGGGACTGGACTGATCCGCCAGTTGCTCCAGGTTGGCCTGGTGTACCGCTTCCACATAGTTGCGGCTGGTTTCAGCGCGAAACGGCATACCGCCGTCGAGCCAGGCCGCCACCGTAGGCTGGCGACCGGCGAACAGATCCCGACCGAATCCGGGGGGAATCTCCAGCGCCAGTTTGATTTCCGAGCGTTGCAGTCGTCGATGCAACTGCGCCGGATCGCTTATCGGGGGTTGCTCGTCGAAGTAACGGGAGCCGCGGAAGGCCTCCAGATAAGCCCGGCTTTGCGGGGTCTGGTCCTGGTCGTAGACCGCGAAGGCGAGTTTCTCCACGTCCAGGGAAATGCCATAGCCGAAAATCACCATCATGAGCATCGCCCCGAGCAGAGCGAAGGCCAGGCGTACTCTATCGCGCAGCAGTTCCTTGCCTTCACGGCTCGCCAATGCCCGCAGTCGCCCAAAGCTGAAGCGACGGGTTTTCATCGATGGGGTGGGTGCGAGCGTTGTGTCGATGGGCGTTGGTGGCGCCTCTGTCGCGCCCGGGCTCTGGGCCTGTTCCAGGCAGGTGACGAACGCGGCCTCAAGTGTCTGGCCGTTGAACTGCTGTTGCAGTGCTGCCGGGGTGTCGCAGGCCAAAACCTTGCCTGCGTGCATCAATGAGATGCGGTCGCAACGCTGGGCTTCGTTCATGAAGTGGGTGGACAGGAAGATCGTCACCTCCTGTTCACGGGACAGTTCGATCAGCAGTCGCCAGAAATCGTCCCGCGCCGCCGGGTCGACGCCGGAGGTAGGTTCGTCGAGGATCAGCACTTCCGGGCGATGCAGCACCGCCACCGCCAGGGATAATCGTTGGCGCAGACCCAGCGGCAATGCACCGGACGGCTGATGGGCGACGCTGGCCAGGCTGAAGCGCTGGATCAGTTCGTCGATGCGCTGAGTGCTGTCGGCCTGGGGCAGATCGAACAGTCGCGCATGCAGGTCCAGGTTCTGCCGAACGCTGAGTTCGCCATAGAGCGAGAAGCTCTGAGACATGAAGCCGACGCGCTTGCGGGTGGCCAGATCCTTGGCGTTCACTGGGTTGCCCAGCAGCGTGGCACTGCCTTCGCTGGCCGGAATCAGTCCGGTAAGCACTTTCATGGTGGTGGTTTTGCCGCAGCCGTTGGAGCCCAGAAACCCGAAGATCTCGCCGCGGCCGATGGCGAAGCTGACTTTATCCACAGCGGTGAAATCGCCGAAGCGCAGGGTCAGGTCATGGGCTTGGATGGCGATGTCGGCCGTAGCATTGGTTCGGGGAGGGATCACTAGCGGCTGGTTGTCGTGGCCGGTGTCACCCTGAAAGTGAGTGAAGGCTTCATCGAGCTTGCCGCTGGGGGTTACCGCCGCCAGATCGCGGCTCAAACCGGCGGCGATCAGTTTGCCGCCGTCGAGCATCAGGCAGTGTTCGAACTGCTCGGCCTCTTCCATGTACGCGGTGGCGACCAGTAGCGTCAGTTGCGGGCGTTGGCGCCGAACATCATCGATCAACTCCCAGAAATGCCGTCGGGACAAAGGGTCGACGCCAGTGGTCGGCTCATCGAGGATCAACAAATCCGGCTCATGGATCAGTGCGCAACAGAGTCCGAGCTTCTGTTTCATTCCGCCCGACAGCTTGCCGGCCGGGCGTTCGGCAAATCGCAGTAGATCGGTGGCCAGCAGCAGGCTGTGCATGCGCTGATCGCTTTCGGCCGCGGACAGCCCGAACAGCGTGGCGAAGAAGTGAATGTTCTCGCGGATCGACAGATCAGGGTACAGGTTGCCGCCCAGACCTTGAGGCATGAACGCGATGCGCGAGTAGAGGCTGTTGCGGTGGCGCCGGTCCTGGATCGAGCCACCGAGCACTTCCAGTTGGCCCTCCTGTAGCGTCTTCACGCCGGCGATCAATCCCAGCAGGCTGGATTTGCCGGCGCCATCCGGGCCAATCAACCCACACCGGGTACCAGTGGGCAGACTGAGCGTGATGTCGGTCAGTGCATGCCGTTCGCCATAGCGGTGCTGAAGGCGAGTGGCATGCAGTGCCAGGCCGGTCATTGAAGATTGGCCGGCCAGTCAATGGGAGCGGTGCGCACGTAACCATTGCCGGGCATCCCCGGTTTGGCCTGGGGCACGGCGCTGGGACGGGTCAGGCGTAGCTTGACCCGAAATACCAGTTTCTGACGTTCGTCGCGAGTCTCGACTTCTTTGGGCGTGAACTGCGATTTGGCCGCCACGAAGCTGATTTTTGCCGGCAGTGGCTGGTCGGGCAGGGCGTCTAGCAGGATCCGCGCTTCATCGCCGACCGCCAGGCGTCCGGCGACGGATGCTGCAAGGTAGAGATTCATGTATTGGTCATTCGGGTCAATCAGCAGCAACACTCGCCCTCCGGCGCCGAGCACTTCCCCGGGTTCGGCCATGCGAAGCTGAATGATCCCGTCGATGGGGGCTCGCAAACTGCTGTCGTCGATTTCGCTGTTCAACTGCGCCACTTGCGCCTGTGCAGCGCCAATGGCTGCGCCGACGGCGGACACCTGAGCGCGGGCCGCCGTAACAGCTGCGTTGGCGGTGTCGAAGCGTGACTGCTGTTGGTCGATGATCTGGCCGCTGGCGAAACCGCGATTGAACAATGCCTGGGAGCGCTTGAGCTCTTGCTGGGCAAGCAGTTGCTCGCTCTGGCGCAGTTTCACATTGGCCTGGGCCGCGGAAAGATTTTCCCGGGCGCGTATCACTTCGGCTTCAGCCTGGTTGCGCTGTGCTTCGAGGGTACGGGTGTCCATGCGGGCCAACAGTTGCCCCTGGGTTACCTTGTCGCCTTCGTCCACCAGCACTTCAGCCAATCGACCGGGTGTTTTGCTGGCGATCTGCACTTCAGTGGCTTCAAGTCGACCATTGCCGACAGACAACCCTTGGGGCAGTCGGTTAACGGTCGACCGCCAATAACCAAACCCTCCGGCGGCCAGCAATACAGCCCCCAGCAAAAAAACGAAGAAAAGCGAAGAGCGGCTGTGCGTCGACATGTCTGCATCCTGCGTCTATTGCGTCCCAGTCTGACAGGAAAGTGCTAGGGCGACTTGATGTCAGTCAACTGAGGGGTAAGCCTGACCGTTTGGCAAGGTAAGCCAGAGTCACAGGCTGTAGCGCAGTATTTAGCGCAGATTAAGCACCACTGCCCATTGCTCGGCTGTCACCGGCATTACCGACAGGCGCGAGCCTTTCTGCACCAGTGGCATCTCGGCGAGTGCCGTTTGCTGCTTCAGATAATCGAGTTTAAGCACCTTGGAAAACGTCTCGACGTGAGCGACATCGATCGCGCTCCAGGCGTTTTTCTCGGCAGTGGCCTTCGGATCGAAGTAATGACTCTCGGGCTCCAGCGCCGTCGGGTCCGGATACGCCGCCTCGACGATCTTTCCGACCCCGGCAATCCCTGGCTCAGGGCAGCTGGAGTGATAGAAGAAAAACTCGTCGCCGACTGCCATGGCCCGTAAAAAGTTGCGCGCCTGGTAGTTGCGAACCCCGTCCCAGCGCGCTCGCCCAAGCTTCTCCAGGTCTTTGATGGAGAGTTCGTCGGGCTCGGATTTCATCAGCCAATAAGCCATGGTTTTGCTCCTTGCGAGGTGGGTGGACAAGTGGTCAGGCAATTTTATGACAAACCGACAGTCGGTTGACGCCAGCGTTTGCGTGTCGGTTCACGTTGTCGCAAAATGCCGGCCTTCTTAGCTTGACGCTGCTGCACGGCCTACAAACGGAAACCGCTGCTGTCATCGTGTTGATGTGCCTTGAGGGGGGCAATCGATGAAACGCAAACCGGATTTATTATGGATATTGGTTATTTTGTTCGGTTTGGGCGTCGTGACCACCGGCTACGCCCAAAGCCTGTGGGCCAACAAGACCGATGCTCCCGTCGAGATCGCGCAGCAACAGCCGTCGGCCTTCAAGCGCTGAGCCCGTCTTTTGGACGCCGCTGATATCAGTGGCGTCTAGTCCGCGAAATACCACGCCTTGTCAGTGACCGTGCCCTGCAACGGTACATCCCAGCTCGCCTGAGCCAATCTTTGAACCTTCTGACATTCATGGGCCAAGCCCAGCAGCGTCGGCTTGTGCCAGCTTTTTCGGCGCGCCAGGTACGCCAGGCTTCGGTCGTAGAAGCCGCCGCCCATACCCAGGCGTCCGCCGACATCGTCAAACCCCACCAGCGGCAGCAACACCAGATCCAGCGCCCAGACCTTGCGTTGCCGGGCGATATTGGCCCGTGGTTCTGGAATACGGAAACGGTTGGGTTTGAGTTTTTCGCCGGGACGAATCCGCTGGAACACCATTTTGGTTCGCGGCCAGGCGCTGAGTACCGGCAGGTACGTCGCCTTGCCCCGACGTTGCGCGGCACGCATCAACAGGCGCGGGTCGATTTCACCGTCGGTGGGCAGGTACAGGGAGATGTGTTTTGCGCGGCGGAACAGTGGGTGCTGGGCCAATTGCTTATACAGCCCGCGAGCGGCCTCGCGCTGCTGACTGGGGGTCAGTGCGCGGCGGGCCTTGCGCAGCATGCGTCGAAGTTGCGGTCGGGGCAGCAGCGCAGGTTCGGTCATGGATTCAGGCTTCAGAAGTGCGAGTACTAAAAGCGTACCCGTAAACATGCCGATGCCGGTATGAAAACCGGCATCGGATTGAAATCAGGCTCCCCGGATGAACCGCTGCTGACTTAGCCCTTGAACCCGAAAGTTCAAGGTGGAAGATGCAGTAGGCTTTAAGGCTTTCCGTCTAGCGGACATGCACACCAGCCCAACGTGCAACCTCCAGGGTAGTGCGAATCGGCTCAGGGACGTGGTCAACTGGCAAGCACCCCAGGGAGTGATGCGAGTATAACTCAAGCGGCCTGGCGAATCAGCCCTTGGTGACATCCGGATCGGTCGACAGCGCCAGATCGACGCGGTCCAGCAGGTCGCGAACCTGTTCGCGGGTCGAACCGCTGGCCTGCACATCCGGACGTTCTTCCTTGTGCAGAAGGTCGTGCGTGATGTTCAGCGCAGCCATCACGGCAATGCGGTCGGCGCCGATGACTTTGCCGCTGCTACGGATTTCGCGCATCTTGCCGTCCAGGTAGCGGGCGGCGCTGATCAAGTTGCTGCGCTCTTCCTGGGGGCAGATGATCGAATATTCTTTGTCGAGGATCTGCACGGTAACGCTATTGCTTGAACTCATGAGTCTTGCTCCAGGGCCTTGAGGCGCGAAATCATCGATTCGACCTTACGCCGGGCGATTTCATTTTTTTCAATGAGGTGCGCGCGTTCCTCGCGCCAGGTCTTTTCTTGAGCTAGTAAGAGTGCGTTTTGACTCTTTAGTTGCTCGACTCGGGTAATCAGCAGCTCGAGTCTGGCCATCAGCGCTTGCAGGTCGGTGTCTTCCATTGTGTCCACGTGTTCGTCTGATGGGAGGTAGCTGGCGGACAGCCTTTAATAGTCTTGGCGAGTCTGTCGATGTAGGATACAAGGCCTTCATTCTAGACATAGCGCCGTCTGGCGCCTAGCTACCCATGCCCATTCAGAATTCTCCGTACCAAGCCTTCGCCACCCTGCTGAGTACCAGCGGCCATCCCGTCTCGCCTGCCGAGTTGCACGGCCTGCTGCTCGGCCGTAGCTGCGCCGGTGCCGGTTTCGATGCCGACAGCTGGCTGGCAGACGCCGCCGAGCTGCTCGAAGGCGAGCCGCAAGACAACGTTCGCAACGCCTTGATCGGCCTGCAAGAGATGGTCAAGGGCGAGCTTACCAGCGACGACATGACCGTTGTTCTGCTGCTGCCGAGCGACGACGCGCCGCTCACCGAGCGCGCAGCCGCGCTGGGCCAGTGGTGCCAGGGCTTTCTCACTGGCTTCGGCCTGACCCGTCGCGAATATGCCCTCAGCGCTGAAGCGACTGAAGTGCTGCAGGATCTGGCCGCCATTTCTCAGGTGCAAGACGCCCTGGAAGAGTCCGACGACGGCGAAAGCGACTACATGGAAGTCATGGAGTACCTGCGCGTCGCACCGTTGCTGCTGTTCACTGAAACCAAGAAAACCGACGAAGCAGCCGCCAAACCGTCGTTGCATTAATCGCGAGCCAGGAAAAGCCATCTGCCCATGATTCATATCCCGAAATCGGAATACAGCCGTCGCCGCAAGGCCCTGATGGCGCAGATGGAACCCAACAGCATCGCCATCCTGCCCGCCGCCGCGGTTGCCATTCGCAACCGTGACGTCGAGCACGTTTACCGTCAGGACAGCGACTTCCAGTACCTCAGCGGCTTTCCCGAGCCTCAGGCCGTTATCGTTTTGATTCCCGGTCGCGAACATGGCGAGTACATCCTGTTCTGCCGTGAACGCAATGCCGAGCGTGAGCTGTGGGACGGCCTGCGCGCCGGCCAGGAAGGCGCGATCCGCGACTTCGGCGCCGACGACGCTTTTCCCATCACCGACATCGACGACATCCTGCCGGGCCTGATCGAAGGCCGCGACCGGGTGTATTCGGCCATGGGCAGCAATCCGGAATTCGATCGGCACCTGATGGACTGGATCAACGTGATCCGCTCCAAGGCGAATCTCGGTGCCCAGCCGCCGAACGAATTCGTTGCCCTGGATCATCTGCTGCACGACATGCGCCTGTATAAATCGGCGGCAGAAGTGAAGGTGATGCGCGAAGCCGCGCGGATTTCCGCCCAGGCGCATATCCGGGCGATGCAGGCCAGTCGTGCCGGTTTGCATGAGTTCAGCCTCGAAGCCGAGCTCGATTACGAGTTCCGCAAGGGCGGGGCGAAGATGCCGGCCTATGGTTCGATCGTCGCCGCCGGGCGCAACAGCTGCATCCTGCATTACCAGCAGAATGACGCGGTGCTCAAAGATGGCGATCTGGTGCTGATCGACGCCGGTTGCGAGATCGACTGCTATGCCAGCGACATCACCCGCACCTGGCCGGTCAACGGCAAGTATTCACCGGAACAGAAGGCGATCTACGAGCTGGTGCTGGCTTCCCAGGAAGCGGCGTTTGCCGAAATCGCACCGAACAAACACTGGAATCAGGCGCACGAAGCCACGGTTCGAGTCATTACCACGGGCCTTGTGAAGTTGGGCCTGTTGCAGGGCGACGTCGATGAACTGATCGCCAGCGAAGCCTACAAGGCGTTTTACATGCACCGCGCCGGCCACTGGCTGGGCATGGATGTGCATGATGTCGGCGAGTACAAGGTCGGCGGCGAATGGCGCGTGCTGGAAGTCGGCATGGCGCTGACGGTCGAGCCGGGCATCTACATTGCCCCGGACAACCAGAACGTGGCGAAGAAATGGCGCGGCATTGGCGTGCGCATCGAGGACGACGTGGTGGTCACCAAAACCGGTTGTGAAATCCTGACGAGCGGCGTACCGAAAACGGTCGCCGAGATCGAGGCCTTGATGGCCGCCGCACGGACACAAGCGGCATGAGTCGAGTCAATCTGGCAATCATCGGCGGCGGCCTGGTTGGCGCCAGCCTGGCGTTGGCGTTACAGGCCGGGGCCAAGGCCCGTGGCTGGAAGATCGTGCTGATCGAACCCTTTGCCCCCGGCGATACGTACCAACCGAGCTATGACGCTCGCTCTTCAGCGCTGTCGTTCGGCGCCCGGCAGATTTATCAACGGCTGGGCGTGTGGCAGGAAATCTCCCGCCGCGCTGAGCCGATCAAGCAGATTCATGTCTCCGACCGTGGGCGTTTTTCCACCGCGCGGTTGTCGGCGATGGAAGAGGGGGTTCCAGCACTGGGTTATGTGGTGGAAAACGCCTGGCTCGGCCAATGCCTCTGGCACAGCCTGGACAAGGACGTGATCAGTTGGCGTTGCCCGGCGGAAGTCACCGCCATGGAGCCGCTGACCGACGGCTATCGCCTGACGCTCAACGATGAAACCCTGGTGGAATGCGACCTCGCGGTGTTGGCCGATGGCGGCCGTTCGGGCCTGCGTGAACAGCTGGGGATCGGCATCAAGAAGCGCCCGTACAACCAGAGCGCGCTGATCGCCAACATCACTCCGAGCGAAGCGCACAACGGCATGGCCTTCGAACGCTTCACTGACGACGGCCCAATGGCTTTGTTGCCGCTGCCGGAAAACCGTTGCGCCCTGGTCTGGACCCGTCTGGGCATGGACGCGCAACGGTTGGCGGCCCTTGATGACCGCAGCTTTCTCAACGAGTTGCAGGGCGTGTTCGGTTATCGCCTCGGCACGCTGAAACAGGTCGGCGCCCGCAATTTATATCCGCTGTCGCTGATCGAAGCCGAGGAGCAAGTCCGCCCACATCTGGCGATCCTCGGCAACGCCGCGCACAGCCTGCACCCGATTGCCGGACAAGGCTTCAACCTGTCCCTGCGCGATGCCCAGGCCTTGGCCGACACCTTGCTGAGCAGCGAGACCGCGCTCGGCGATTTCACCACGTTGCAGGCTTATCGCGAGCGTCAGCGTCTGGACCAGAACCTGACCGTGGGCTTCTCCGATCAGGTCACCCGGTTGTTTGGCAGCACCCAGCCGCTGGTTTCCCTGGGGCGCAACATCGGCCTGCTCGGTCTCGATCTGCTGCCGCCGGCCAAGCGCTGGTTCGCCCGGCAGGCCATGGGCCTGGGTACACGTCCCGATGTTTAAGCGGGCGCACCTGCACATCAATATTCATGACGACGCGAGCGCTTCGGTGACGCGCGTCGAGAGAACCCTTTACCTGCGGCTCAAGCCGCAAGAGAGACAGGCCTAAAGCATGGAAATGCGCGCAGATCTGCTGATTGTCGGGGCCGGAATGGTCGGCAGTGCCCTGGCGCTGGCGTTACAAAACAGCGGGCTTGAAGTCCTGCTGCTGGACGGCAGCCCTTTGAGCGTCAAACCCTTCGATGGCCAAGCGCCGTTCGAGCCGCGGGTGAGCGCCCTGTCGGCGGCCAGCCAACGAATACTCGAACGCCTGGGCGTGTGGGACGGCATCGCCAACCGGCGCAGCAGTCCTTACACCGACATGCACGTCTGGGATGGCAGCGGCACCGGGAAGATCCATTTCTCGGCGACCAGCGTACATGCCGACGTACTCGGGCATATCGTCGAGAACCGTGTGGTTCAGGACGCCTTGCTCGACCGGCTGCACGACTGCGACCTCGGGATGCTGGCCAACGCACGTCTAGAGCAGATGCGCCGTTCCGGTGACGATTGGCTGCTGACCCTGGCCGATGGCCGCACCTTGCGGGCACCGTTGGTGATCGCGGCGGATGGCGCCAACTCGGCGGTGCGGCGCCTGACCGGCATTGCGACCCGCGAATGGGATTACATGCACCACGCGATCGTCACCAGTGTGCGCTGTTCCAAACCGCATCAAATGACCGCGTGGCAGCGTTTCACCGACAACGGCCCGCTGGCGTTTCTGCCGCTGGAACGGGACGGTCAGCAGGATTGGTGCTCGATTGTCTGGTCGACCACGCCGAGCGAAGCCGAACGCCTGATGGCGCTGGACGACGAAAGCTTCTGCAAGGATCTGGAGCGGGCCTTTGAAGGCTGCCTCGGCACGGTGCTCAGCGCCGACCCGCGTCTTTGCGTGCCGCTGCGTCAGCGTCATGCCAAGCGTTACGTGGCAGAAGGTCTGGCGTTGATCGGCGACGCGGCCCACACCATCCATCCGCTGGCCGGACAGGGCGTGAACCTCGGTTTCCTCGATGCCGCAGTGCTGGCCGAAGTACTGCTGCAAGCGGCCGCGCGCGGTGAGCGGTTGGCGGATGTGAAAGTGCTCAGTCGCTATGAGCGTCGGCGCATGCCCCACAACCTGGCGTTGATGGCGGCGATGGAAGGGTTCGAACGGCTGTTCCAGGCCGATCCGTTGCCGGTGCGCTGGTTGCGCAATACCGGGTTGAAGATGGTCGACCAGATGCCCGAGGCCAAGGCGTTGTTCGTGCGCGAAGCGCTTGGGTTGATCGGGGATCTGCCGGCGTTGGCCAAGGCCTGAAGCCCCCTCGCCACATTGTCATTCATTCGATTGTGCAACATCTGGTAACTCCTCCACCCAGTGTTCGATTGAGAAGCGAAATGTGAGTCCTTATCATTTGGGCTCACTTCCCCATTTCGAGAGACCGCTTCCATGTTGGCACCCAAGCGTCTACTGACCGCACTGGCCCTGACCCTGATAGGCAGCACCGCCGCCCAGGCTGCCGACGAGGTGGTGGTTTACTCCTCGCGTATCGATGAGCTGATCAAACCGGTCTTCGATGCCTACACCCAGAAAACCGGCGTACAGGTGAAGTTCATCACCGACAAGGAAGCGCCGCTGATGCAGCGGATCAAGGCCGAGGGCGAAAACGCCACTGCCGACCTGCTGCTGACCGTCGATGCCGGCAACCTTTGGCAGGCCGAGCAGATGGGCATCCTCCAGCCGTTCACCTCCAAGGTGATCGACGCCAACATCCCGCTGCAATACCGTGCATCCTCCCATGCCTGGACTGGCCTGAGCCTGCGGGCGCGGACCATCGCCTACTCCACCGACCGGGTAAAACCCGGTGAGCTGACCACCTACGAGGCGCTGGCCGATAAACAGTGGGAAGGCCGCCTGTGCCTGCGCACGGCGAAGAAGGTCTACAACCAGTCCCTGACCGCCACCATGATCGAAGTCCATGGCGCCGAGAAAACCGAGAAGATCCTCAAAGGCTGGGTCAACAACCTGTCCACCGACGTGTTCTCCGACGACATCGCCGTGCTGGAAGCGATCAATGCCGGTCAGTGCGACGTCGGCATCGTCAACACTTACTACTATGGCCGTCTGCACAAGCAGAAGCCGGACCTGCCGGTGAAACTGTTCTGGCCGAATCAGGGCGACCGTGGCGTGCACGTCAACCTGTCGGGTATCGGCCTGACCAAACATGCACCGCACCCGGAAGCCGCCAAGGCGCTGGTGGAGTGGATGACCACGCCTGAAGCGCAGAAGATTTTCGCTGACGTGAACCAGGAGTTTCCGGCCAACCCTGCCGTTCCGCCTTCGGCTGAAGTCGCGAGCTGGGGCAAGTTCGTGGCCGATACCTTGCCAGTGGAAATCGCCGGCAAGCGTCAGGCTGAAGCGATTCGGATGATGGATCGGGTCGGCTGGAACTGAGTCTGCTGTTTTAAAGATCAAAAGATCGCAGCTTGCGGCAGCTCCTACCGGGTAAATACCATCCCGACGTAGGAGCTCCCGTAGGCTGCGATCTTTTTGCGGTTTGCATACACTTCGTTGATTTACCCGAGAGCTTTTCCTTGGCCCACCCCGCCCAACGCCGCTGGTATCCCCTGGTCTTCGCCATCGCTGCGCTGGTCCTGCTGCCCCTGAGCGTCCTGCTTCTTTCCTGGCAAACCATCGATCAGCAGATCTGGTCCCACCTGTGGGGTACGCAGATGCCGCGGCTGCTGGGCAATACCCTCACGCTGGTCGTCGGCGTTGGCATCGGCGTGACGCTGTTGGGCGTCAGCCTCGCCTGGCTCACCAGCCTCTGTGAGTTCCCGGGGCGGCGGTGGCTGGACTGGGCGTTGATGCTGCCGTTCGCGATTCCTGCCTACGTGCTGGCCTTTGTCTTTGTAGGCCTGCTGGATTTCGCCGGGCCGGTGCAAACCCTGTTGCGCGAATGGTTCGGCAGTGGTCTGAGGCTGCCGCGAGTGCGTTCCACCGGTGGCGTGATTCTGGTGCTGGTGCTGGTTTTCTATCCCTACGTTTACCTGTTGGCGCGCACTGCATTTCTGGCTCAGGGCAAAGGCCTGATGGAAGCGGCGCGAGTCCTTGGGCAATCCCCGTGGCAGGCGTTCTGGCGAGTGGCGTTGCCCATGGCTCGTCCGGCGATCGGCGCGGGGGTGGCGTTGGCGCTGATGGAAACCCTGGCGGATTTCGGTGCGGTGTCGGTGTTCAACTTCGATACGTTCACCACCGCCATTTACAAGACCTGGTACGGCTTTTTCAGTCTCTCCACCGCCGCGCAACTGGCCAGCCTGCTGCTGTTAGTGGTGATGGTGGTGTTATATGGCGAACGCCGTGCCCGCGGCGCCAACCGGGCGGGCAACGAACGGCCGCGGGTCAAGGCGCTGTATCACCTGCATGGGGTCAAGGCGCTGGCGGCGATGAGCTGGTGTGGTCTGGTGTTCGCCTGCGCCTTCGTCATTCCCGTGCTGCAACTGCTGGTGTGGTTCTGGCAACGCGGGCGCTTCGATCTGGACGAACGTTATGCCGGGTTGATCGTGCACACCCTGTACCTGGGCGGCATGGCGGCGTTGATCACCGTCAGCGTCGCGCTGCTGCTGGCGTTTGCCCGTCGATTGGCACCGACCCGGGCGATCCGTTCCGGCATCAGCCTGGCCAACCTCGGCTACGCACTGCCGGGCTCGGTATTGGCGGTATCGATCATGCTGGCGTTCAGTTATCTGGATCGCGAACTGGTGATTCCGCTGTCGGGCTGGCTTGGCGGCGCGGGCAAACCGTTGCTGCTGGGCAGTCTGTCGGCGTTGTTGCTGGCCTATCTGGTGCGATTCATCGCCGTGGCTTACGGGCCGCTGGAAAGCAGCCTGGCGCGTATACGGCCTTCTTTGCCCGAAGCAGCACGTAGCCTTGGCGTCAGTGGGCCACGACTGTTTTTCAAAGTGTATCTGCCGCTGCTGCTTCCGGGCACGTTGAGCGCTGCGTTGCTGGTGTTCGTCGACGTGCTCAAGGAAATGCCCGCGACCCTGCTGATGCGCCCGTTCGGCTGGGACACGCTGGCGGTGCGGATCTTTGAAATGACCAGCGAAGGCGAGTGGGCGAGGGCCTCGTTGCCGGCACTGACCCTGGTTCTGGTCGGGCTGTTGCCGGTCATCGGATTAATCAGAAGGTCGGCGCATCGAAACGGCTAGGTGTCAGTCCTACACCTTGCGGCTACAATGCGCGGCATTCGGTGCGGTCCGTCTTTCAGACCGGGTTGCTGAAATCGGCTGAAAGCCTTTATTTCAAGGCATTTCACCCCGTACAGCGGCTGTCCGCACCTTCGCCACGCCCGGAAGGAGAAACCCATGGGACAGCGCACGCCTCTGTATGACCTTCATCTCGCCCTCGGCGCGAAGATGGTCGATTTTGGCGGTTGGGATATGCCTCTGCATTACGGCTCGCAGGTCGAGGAACACCATCAGGTGCGCCGCGATTGCGGGGTTTTCGATGTATCCCATATGACCGTGATCGATGTCGACGGCCCCCAGGCCAAGGCCTGGCTGCAATACTTACTGGCCAACGACGTCGAACGTCTGCACAGCCCCGGCCGTGCCTTGTACAGCGCCATGCTCAACGAGCACGGCGGTATCGTCGATGACATGATCGTCTATCGCCTCGATGACGGATATCGGCTGGTGGTCAACGCCTCCACCCGCAATCAGGACCTGGCCTGGATGCAGGCTCATCTCGGCGACTTCGATGTGCAGCTCAACGAGCGTTCCGAGTTGGCGATGCTGGCCATTCAAGGCCCTCACGCCCGGCACAAGATTGCCGAATTGGTGACCCAGTCCCGCGCTGCGCTGATCCTGCAGCTCAAATATTTCGAAGGTCAGGCCGACGGTGACTGGTTCATCGCCCGCACCGGTTACACCGGTGAGGATGGTCTGGAAATCGTGCTGCCGGCCGATCAGGCGCCGGGTTTCTTCAACGATCTGGTGGGCGCGGGTATTTCCCCGATCGGCCTTGGCGCGCGCGATACCTTGCGGGTCGAAGCCGGGATGAACCTGTACGGTCAGGACATCCATCAAGACGTTTCACCGTTGGCCTCCAACATGGCCTGGAGCATTGCCTGGGAACCGGCCACGCGCCAGTTCCTTGGCCGTACCGCCCTGGAGGCCGAGCAGGCCGCTGGTGTGCAGCACAAACTGGTCGGTCTGGTCCTTGAAGAACGTGGCGTTCTGCGGGCTCATCAGGTGGTTCGCATCGCCGATGTTGGCGAAGGGGAGATCACCAGTGGTAGTTTCTCTCCTACGCTTAGCAAGTCGATTGCACTGGCGCGCGTGCCGGCGGCCACCGCCGACCGCGCTGAAGTGGAAATCCGTGGCAAGTGGTACCCGGTTCGAGTGGTCAAGCCGACCTTCGTACGCCATGGCAAAACCTTGATCTAACCTTTTTTGGCGGTCAATGACTGCCGACATTTTTCTTGAGGACACAGAACATGAGCGAAATCCCTGTCGACCTGCGTTTTGCCGAAAGTCACGAATGGGCCCGTCTAGACCATGATGGCGGCGTGAAAGTGGGTATTTCAGACCATGCTCAGGAAGCCTTGGGTGATGTGGTGTTCGTCGAGTTGCCGGAGATCGGCAAAGTGTTCGCTGCCGGT